>JBASRN010000250.1:0-26903 GCA_049273855.1 Blastocatellia bacterium | reverse complement strand
CCCTCGCGCGTCAGTCTTCTTCTTCACCGCCCCGTACTCGCTGTACGCATAGGCGGAACTCCACATCGCCCCGGTGCCGTCGTTGATCGTCGCAGTCTGCTCGGGGATTTTCTCGTAAAGCAATCGTCCCATCGCATCATACTTGAAAGAACGCATCTGATTGCCTTGATTTACAAGGGTCAGCTTGTTCAGCAGCGAATAGGTGTAATTCGTCTCTTGAGCCAACTCGCCCGCCGGGTCTTGCTCGGTGACTCTGATCAATCGCCCCAGCCCGTCGCTCTCGCGTCGGGTCTGGCGGTTCACTTGATCGGTCACGGTCACCGTGCTCCCGAAGTAATCGCTGCGCGTGGTGTTGCCGTCAGGAAGCGTCGTTATCACCGCGTGGTTCGCGAGTTCGTATTGGATCGTTGTAGCCGGTCCCGGCGCCCCTCCCGACTGGAACGGATTGGTCCGGCTGAGGACCCTTCCCATCGAGTCGTAGCTCGTGTTCACCTGAGCACCCGTCGGCGCCACGGTGGAGACCACCCGTCCCCAGCCGTCGTAGTTCGTCGTGGTAGTGATCGTCTTCTGCGTTCCGAGATCGTCATACTCGACATACGAAGTCGAAGAGAGATTGCCGTAGTTGAAGTTAGAACTGGCGCTCGCGCCAGTTGGAAGAGAGACAAACGACGGCTGGAGCGCTGCGTTGTAGCCGATGTTCGTGGTCAAACCCGCGGCATTCGTGTGAGACGCCGCGAGACTTGTGTTGAAATCGTAATCGGTCGATGTGGTCGTGTGCACGCCGTTCGGGTCGCCGCTCGTTTCAATGTCGGGCAGCGACCAGTACGTCGCGTCGGTGATGGTCAGGTCTTTCTCCTGACAGCACGACACCTGAGCCTTGACCACGTTCCCGAAGATATCGATCTTCGCCAGATGCTGAACTGTCGTCCCCGCCTGAAGATCGGTCCACTCTGTCACCCCGGTGACGTTGCCCCTCGTCGTAAAGTTCGCATCGTACCAACTCAGATGCCCAATCGGGTTCGCAGTCCCGCCATAGTTCTCCATCCCAGACATTGCCACATAGTTATCCAAGGCATAACTGGTCTTGGCTATCAGCACATCGTCGGCGTCGCTCGTGTTCTGAAGCGCGTCAAACGTCTCAACCAGAGTCACCAGCCGTCGCAGCCACAGGTTCAAGTAATTCGAGTTTGTGCTGTAAGTGAAATGAGTTCTGCGCCTCACCTGCCATGACCCGCTTACTTGATTGCCGTATTCTCGCTTGTTCGTGATGTTCCCGTACTGGTCATAGTCAAAATCGATCTTCACCGACGTGCTCGTGTCGTCGTAAGTTGTCACCGACTGAACCTGCGGCGAGCCGCTCGCATCGTTCACATAAACGCGGACGCTCTTACCAAGCGAACTCGAGCCGATCTTGACTTCGGATTGAATGAGCTTCCCCTTGGCGGGCGACGAAGCGTTCGTCGAGCGTGTCAGCTCCGAGGTTGTCGAGTCGGGCCGCGTGATCGTGAACGTCATCGTCTGCAGGAGGGTGTTTATACTTGTTGAATAGCTGAACACGCCGCTGGGGCTGTTGACTGCTGTCTCAGTGCGCTGAGTGAAAGCCGGCGCGTCGGTCAACGAACCAGAGGCCGGATAGTTGAACGAGACGGCGGCGCTTTCGATTCCATCGCTGATCACCCCGCTTCCGTTGATACTCATCTGCCTCCGCGACGAGACGCTGAGTATCATCCCGTACTGCGAATACGCAGGTTTGTTCCCGGTCCCCGTCGCCGGAAAATAGACGTGTTTCAACCGCAGGTTCCCTGCCGCCCGCTCGACCGTCAGCCCGGTGAAGCTGTAGCTTGGCCAAACAGTCTGGTAATCGAACTGCACCAGCGTTTGGGTCACTGGATTCTCACTCGTCCCTCCGAACCCAGGTGCGCTTATTGCGCTGAGTCTGTAGTTGGAATCGTACTG
The DNA here is from genome assembly GCA_049273855.1 of Blastocatellia bacterium. GTDB lineage: Bacteria > Acidobacteriota > Blastocatellia > UBA7656 > UBA7656 > Onstottus_B. The sequence goes on along the minus strand of JBASRN010000250.1, from coordinate 24,947 downwards.
AAACTGAATCATCCGCCCCAGCGTGTCAGTGACATAATCAATCGCCATCGGCGCATAGTATCCGCAGTACATCTCGTTGCCGACCTGAAAGCAGTCGGGCTTGTAGGCGATCTGTACATAGTTACCGTTGTTGTCATAAATCGTCGTCGGCAGCAAGCGATTGTTTACGGCGGTGAAATTCACCGTTGTGCCGTCCGGATAGTGCAGGTCTCCACCATCGCGTCCGTTGCCGGTGTAGACGATGTGCGTGCCGTCAGAGGTCTCATACGGTCCCCCGAGCGCGTACCCGATTCCGTTGCAGGTGCCCGCGCCCAGATAATGCCGAGTGCCGTCAGGGTCAACAAGCATAAACTTGCAGGTAGGGTTGCCGCCAGGGCCGATCTCGTACACAACGATCCTTCCGAACCCCAGCGAGAAGCCGGGCGCTGGCCAACCGGTGATCGCATCAAACGCCATTGCGTTGTTTCGGCGCGACCAGACTCGGCTATTGTAGTAAAGCGCGAGGTTCGTTCCAATGCCGCGGCCCCCGAGCCCAACTATCGGCACACTCCAATTGAAGTTGCTCCCCTCAGGCAGTACTGACCCGAGAGGCATCGGCTCAGCGGCGGCGTTTCGAGGCGAGCCCAGCGCATTCCTCGGCTCGCTCCACAACTGATCGTAGCCCAGGTCTGCCGCCCAGAGATCCGGGTAAACTTGAGCGGATGCAGCCGGCGTCAGTTTCTCTAGCAGCGTGTTGAGGATTGATCCAGCCGAGGCAACCGTCGATTCACCGCTGCCTTCTGATTGACCCACCACGTTGCCGCCGGCGTCCAGGGCGTTCTGATCATTGCGCCACTCTTGATCGGACTGAACCGGACGATGACCGGGTCTAATCAACACAGGCGCCGTAGCCACTGCGGTACCCGCTCTGCAGATCACGCGGGTGAGACCCGGCTGAAGAAACGTCGCCCGTCCTGCCTCGTCGATCTGGAGCTTTTGAGGATCAGAGGACTCCCAGTCGAACTTCACGCCTTGAATAGTTTGATCACTAAAGTCGGATGGTAAGGCAGTGAAGGTCGCGCCTTCGTCTACATATCCGACGAGTTTGAACGGAGAAATGCGCACTTGCGAAACCCGCGCGATGCGATCCGCCAGAGTCTCACGCTGCGGCCCAGTTCTCGCGCCGAGGCCAAACAATGATTTGAGGATCGGGTGAAGATAACGAAGTGGAGAAGTAGTAAGATCAACAGCAGTTGACGCCAGGGCGCGTAGATCACTTGCGGCAAGCCCAGGCCCGGGCAGGATGAGAAGGCTCGATATGAGTGCGAAACAGAGCAGCTTTCTGAACACGCGTCGACGATAGAAACGGCTCACCATGTGATAGCAGGCATCTGAGTTACACGGGAAAGGAGCCGACCGAGTGGCGTGGAAGAGTGAGCGGAAATTCATGGGGGACCTCCTGTGAACTTACGCAGGTCTTGACTGGTGCCGGGGAGCGGCAGTTCAGCGAAACGGGCGCCAATTCATCCCACCTGGGAACTCTGCCTGATTCTTTTTGCAATTTACTTAGGGCTGGAACAAAAGACGGCGCGATCATACGCTCGGCAAGTTTTAGGGTCAAGCAATACTTTCCTTCGTTTTGAGCCGCGCGTGCAAATGATAAATTCTCCGACCCGAGCTAGGGTCAACGAGCCATGTCCTTGGTGGTGTTCCGGCTTATAGGACATCACCGGTCTTGTTACTTCAGCGCGAGATCTGCCGCGTGTTATACTCTCACCGGTTCTTTGGAGTGGGTTGGACGGTTGCTGGCGCCGATGATTTCAGGTCTAGATCTGAGATTGTCGTCGCGAGAGGAAAGTCCGAACACCGCGGGCAACGGACTGGCTAACGGCCAGGCGGGGCGACCCGACGACAAGTGCAACAGAGAAGAGACCAGCCGATGGCTTCGTTCGGCGCGAGCCGGACGTCAAGCACAGGTGATGGGTGAAACGGTGGGGCCGCACGGCTTAATGTAAGAGCCCACCAGCGCGAGTGGCGACACCTCGCGGCTAGGCAAACTCTCCGTGGTGCAAGACCAAATAGGGAGGCGTCAGAAGGGCTGCCCGCCCGACGCGCGACGGCCACGGCCGCCGCGCGACGACCTCCGGGTAGGTCGCTCGAGCGCGCGGAGCAATCCGCCGCCCAGATGAATGACCGTCACCGGGCCTTTGATGCTGAACTAGTTTCAGCCGCCAGGGCCGGGTACAGAATTCGGCTTACAGACCCACTCCAGAATCACTAATATTAATGGCCCTCGGACGCGGTTGATCTATCCGGCGGCTCCGGAGAATCACGGTGAACAAGAACAAGTATCTCGCTGGTCTGGTTGGACTGGTCATAGGCTTTGGCGTGGCGTTCTACCTAACGCAAAAGAACAACCGAGAAGGAGCAAGCATAGCCTCGGGGCAACCGTCCGGGATGCCCGGCGCGGGCGCAGGAGCGGGTGGCCAACAAGCGATGATGGGCCAGGTTGCTCAGACCATCGAGAAGGCCAAGAGCAACCCGAAAGATTTCGAAGCTCAGGTTGAGGCAGCCAAGGTCTTCCATCAGATCGGCCGCGTTGCCGAGACAGTTGAGTATCTCGAGAAGGCTCACGAGGTTGACGCGGCCAAGTTCTCGGAGCTGAAGGCCGAAGGCTTCCTCGGGCAGTACTACTTCGAGCAGAAGAAGTATCCGGAGTCCGAGATGTGGTTCAACCGCGCGATCAAGGCTGATCCTGGCGAAGCCGATCTCTACGTCGCGCTCGCCGAAACTTACGTCCAGCGCGAACCGCCCTCGCCTGAGAAAGCGATCGAGCAGATACAGCTCGCGTTGAAGATCGCACCCAGGAACGGCCACGCGCTGCGCCATCTGATCGAGGCATACGCGCTTAAGAAGGACGCGCGCGGGGCCGAGGAGACCTTCAATCGGCTGAAGGAGGCCGATCCATCTAATGCCGGCATTTCGAAGCTTGAGAGTATGATCGCCGACCTTAAGGCGGGACGGCCGTTCACCATACCGAAGGAGTAGAAGGTCAGGTTGCAATGCTGTTCAGGTTTATCCTCTTTCTGGTTCTTGCTTACGCTGTGTTGCGGGTTGTCCGATGGCTAATCAAACCGTCGTCGTCGGCGAGGGTGGCGAGCCGGGGCCCCGGGCCCTCGCATATGATCAGATGCGCTACGTGCGGTATGTTTGTAACGCAAAAGAGCGCGCTGGCGCTGGGTGGCCGCGAGTTCTGCTCGAAAAGCTGCGCCGAGCAGCGAGTTCATAGGGCTTAAGGGCGTGCCAAACAATCTCACGTCACTTGCCAAAACTTTTGCATCGTACCGCCCAGAATTTCCGTCTATTAGCTATAGAGGGAGAAGACGAAGGGGCAGATGATCTTCCTCGGAGGCTGCTGTGCTTCGGCAGGGTGACGGCGGCCCAAGAATTTGGAATCCAGACGAGAAACCCCCGAACTAGTTTGAGTTAAGGTGTCTCCGTCAAAATTCACAAGAGGAAATTATCAGTCATGAACATACGTGCACTATTACAGCAGCTGACCGGCAGCAAGAGGCCGGATGAGACGGCGGGTTGTCCCGGGGAGACCGCCATCCTTGCCTATACCGAGGGCAGGTTTTCACCAAGCAATCAAGCGAGGCTCGAGACCCACCTGGCGAAATGCGACGACTGTCGCGGACTGCTGGCGTTCGCGACGAGGGAAGCCTCCGACGCAACAAGCTGTGAGATGATTTCTGACAAAGAGGTCAAGCAGCAGACATCCAGGGTTCTCGCGTACATAGAGCTGGACGAATCCAAGCGGAGCCGGACCAACCAGCTAGTGACGAACCGGCGCGCGCCGGTGAACCCGGGCTGGCGCCTGTCCTATCCGAGGCTTGCATCGGTGGCGCTAGTGGTATGCGCGGTTGGGGCGGGAACAGTGTTTTGGATTAACAGAGACCAGCCGACCGATGCGGCTATAGCTGCACTTCGGCTGGCGATGAAGGACGAACGCCGCAATCAAGCACTCTTATCGGGAGACATAGACCACTCGTCTTACTCGCCGAAGCGCGGGCCGATGCGCGGCGGAGATGAAACCGACGACTTGAAATACGATCGCGCGTTAAACAAGGTCAGGTTCGCGGAACAGGAGTCGGCTTCGGCGGAGTCACGGCTTTTGCTGGCACGCGTTCTGTTGGCGATGGCTGAGCCCGAAAACACGCGAAAGGCACTCTCGATTCTCGGTCAGCTGGAGGCTGCGGGCGTTCAGACGGCGGAGTTGTTCAACGATCGCGGTGTGGGTGAGCTTCAGCTCGGGCGTTACGCGGCCGCGGTCGATTACTTCACAAAGGCGACGCAAAAATCGCCCGACGACAGCCGGTTCTTATTCAACAAGGCGCTGGCTGAGCAGAAGGCAGGCCGCGAGGCCGAATCAAGGCAGGATTGGAACCAGTTCATCAGCATCGCATCGGATGAGCGTCTGAAAGCCGAGGCGCGGGATCAGCTTGATCTCCTTCGTTGATCCAGCCCACCGGCCTCGCAGAGTAAACCTTCGCGATCAACACGCTTGGTCACTTCAACCACGCCTCCCCCACCACGACATCCACCGTCACCGGAACGCTGCGGATAAACTCGCGGGCGGCGGCCACCATCTCGTGCTCAACAATGCCGGCGCATAGACTGGCCTCGCCTTCGGCGACTTCTACGACGATCTCGTCGTGGATGCAGTTGACGATTCGGGCGTCCAGCGGTTTCAACGCTTCGTATAGCAACACAAGCGCGCGCTTGATGATGTCCGCCGATGAGCCTTGAATCGGCGCATTCTTGCCGAGCCGCTGAGCCGCCGCGATCTGGGAACGGTCAGTCGCATCGTAGCTAAAATAAATCAACCTTCCAGAACGGGTCCGGCACTCGCGATCACGCACGGCGCGGTCGGCCGCTTCGCGCAGGAACGCGGCAACGCCGCTATACGCCGCAAAGTACCTTCGCAGCAGGCCCTCTGCTTCTTCGGCCGGGCAGTCGATCCGAGCTGCTAATCCCGGCGCTCCGAGCCCGTACATTATTCCGTAATTGAGTTGTTTGGCCGCCGCGCGCTGGTTCTTGGATACCTGATCGAGGGCGATTCCGAACATCTGACTGGCCGTGACGCAATGAAGGTCCTCGCCCGACATCAGCGCCTTTACCAGGGCCGTGTCTTGTGACCAGTCCGCAAGTATTCGCAACTCGATCTGTGAGTAGTCGGCGATAACCAGCATGCGCCCCTGGGGCGCGCTGAAGCATTGTCGGTACTCAGGCGTGTTGGGCACTTGCTGAAGATTTGGATCTGAGCAGCTCATCCGCCCGCCAGTCGCGCCCATCTGACGAAAGTCGGCGTGCAGCCTTCCGGTCACCGGGTGAATGTGGTCAAGCAGCGACGGGCCATAGCTCGACAGCAGCTTCTGTACGCTCCGATATTCCAGGAGCTTTGCAACCGCCGGATGGTCCTTTCCGACCGCTTGAAGTTGCCAGCTACGCGTGCCTTCCACCTTGATGCCCATCTGAGCGAGCGCGTCCATCACCTGCGCTGGGCTTTCCAGATTGATGTTTGGCGGTTCTCCGAACAGCGTGAGCTGCGGCACGCCCGCGGCGAGTTGACCGCGCAGTTCAGATGACAACACCTCGTGTGCGCGCTCGAGATTGGCCACCAGCGCCCGCCAACAGGTCTGATCAACCGCCATCCCTGAGAGCTCCATCGCAGCAATCGGCAACACGCACTCGAACTCCAGCTTCGCTACATCGTTCAGGTGCAGCTCGTCGAGTTTAGCCAGGAGTTTCGCGCCCAGTGGGAGCAGAAGCGCCGCATCCTTGGCCGCATACTCCTGCTGAGCCTGCGAGAGAGGGCCCGCCCAGTCGCTGGTCTGCATAGTCTTGTCGATGACTTCGCCCAGATGGCGATCGGTCACAGCGGCCAGCCCGTGTCCGCCTTCGTTTCGGCCGGCGCCAATCAACTGGCTCGCAAGCAACGTGTCGAACACACCGCGCACTTCGAGCTCGAAGTGATGAAGCAGCATCTTCAAGTCAAACTTCGCGTTGTGAAAATTCTTGATTGGATTGGTGGACGAGAGAAGGCCGCGCAGCCCCGTATGTTCGAGCGCGCGAACGTGAAACAGATCAATCACGAAGCTGTGTTCGGGCGTCGCAATCTGAAGCAATCTGACGCGGCTTCTCAGGGGGTCGAGGCCGGTGGTTTCAGTATCGACGCCGACGACGGCGTGTCTGGAAATGGCTTCCACTGCCTTTCCCAGGGCGGCTTCATCGGTCACAAATGTGAAGGGCGTTGTGTTCAATGCTTGATTTGCCGGCTTCGGCCTCCCGATTTGCCGAAGTGGGTTGCGGCCGAGTGACCGTGGCTTGAGAAAGCGTTACCCGCTCGATATAGTTGGTGATTCTCGCATCAAGGCTGGTCGCGCGGCAAGCTGCGTCTGGTCAGGGAGTAAGCTTGATTGACGCAAAGCCATCGCCGGGGGTTGGGACGTTTCCTGAGTTTGACGGCCAATGACATGACTCGAATTAGTAGCGCTCATCCGCAAGAGTTGATAAAGCAAAGACGCGACGAGTTCATGCGGCGCATTGCCGGCGGAGTCGCGGTCTTTCCAAGCGCGCCCACTGCAATCCGCAACAGCGACGTCGAGCACGAATACCGCCAGGACTCGGACCTCTATTACCTGACCGGCTTTGAAGAGCCAAACTCTGTCACGGTGCTTGTGCCCGACCATCCGGAACATCGTTTCGTGATGTTTGTTCAACCCCGCGAGCGCGAGCGCGAGGTATGGACTGGCTGGCGCGCCGGCGAGGAAGGAGCTAAGTCCGGCTACGGGGCGGATGCCGCGTTCACGATCGATAAATTGGATGAAGAACTGCCCAGGCTCGTCGAGAAGGCGAACAGGATTTACTATCGCTTCGGCAGCGATCCGCGATGCGACGATCGAGTCGTTGGTTTGATGCGGCGGTTCCAACGCGAACGCCAACGCAGTGGCTTTGGTCCCGCGGCGGTGATCGATCCCGCCGAGATCTTACACGAACTCCGGCTGATCAAAACCGGCCCCGATCTGGACCTGCTTCGGCGCGCCGTGGATATTTCCTGCGAAGCTCACCTCGAAGCGATGCGCGCTGTTCGGCCAGGAATGTTTGAGTACGAGATCGAAGCAGTTTTGCGCTACGTATGGCGCAAGCGCGGAAGCCCTCGTCACGGTTATGCTCCGATCGTGGCGTCCGGCACTAACGCGACGGTACTTCATTACACCACCAACAATCGCCAAATCGAGGATGGGGATTTACTGTTGATCGATGCGGGGACTGAGTTCGGCTACTTCACCGGCGACGTGACGCGAACGTTCCCCGCTAACGGCAAGTTCACCGAGGCGCAACGCGAGATCTATCAGTTGGTGCTCGACGCTCAGACTGAAGCAATAAAGCTGGTCCGGCCAGGCGCACAGGTCGCCGAGCCACATGATCGGGTAGTTCGAGTCTTGACCGAGGGACTGATCCGGCTCGGCTTGTTGAACGGTGAGGCCGACAAACTCATCGAGGAAAATGAGTACAAGAAGTTCTACATGCACCGGACTAGTCACTGGCTGGGGATGGACGTCCACGACGCCGGTCCCTATAAAGTGGCCGACGAGTGGCGCAAGCTGGAGCCCGGAATGGTGCTGACCGTCGAGCCGGGAATCTACGTAGCCGAAGACCTGGAAGGCGTGAATCCTCGCTATCAAGGAATTGGTGTGCGGATCGAAGATGACGTGCTAGTGACCGCGGATGGCGCGGAGGTGCTCTCGGCTCGCGTGCCCAGGACTATTGCGGACATCGAAGGGCTAATGAGGGAAGCTCGGCGCGCAGGCTAAAGCTCGTAGACCACTAAACCGAAGCAGCCGGAGGGGTAATGCTCGTGCGAAAGATCGCGGCGGTTGTACTGCTTATGCTGGTCGGCTGGCCGTGCCACAGCCAAAACAGGCCGGCGCCAATGAAGGGGTATCAGCTTTTTACCTGGAAGCAGGATGGCCGATGGCATTACTCACTGTCTCCGGCGACGAATCGCCAGCCAACATTTGACGAGATAACATCCAAGGCGGCGGTCGTTGTCGGAACATCCGAGTTTGAGTCGCGGCTGAAACGGCTGCCAACAGGCACGGAAGTGTTCTGGCAGTCTGACGCACCGGCGGGAATCAAGAGACCGGTGTCGGGCGGAATGATCAGCTTCAAACAACCGTCTCGCAAACGCATTGAAAGAGTAAAGGCACTTTGCGATAAGTTGAGCATCAAGTTGACCCTGATGTGAATTGCGCTTTGACTTTTTCGCAAAGGCCCACTTAATATTTTTCGCGCTGACAATCTTGTCTGCCGAAGTTGCTCGCGGCGCGTTGCGTGAGACGGGTAACGCGGGGGAACCAACATTCCGCATTGAGCGGGAAGGGGCGTATCGCGAAGCGGATTCGCGTAGGACACTTCCAGTCCGAGCCCGGCAGCTAACCTCGCAGGCTAAAAGGAAGGGCATTACGCCGCGCCAGTTCGGAGGACTCGGAGCGTATCGCTCCATGTTCTCTTCGTAGTCAGGCACGCCGGCTGATTCCCTTGGTACAGTTCAAACTACGCCTGGCGGCGGGTAAAATCCTCCCGCCGACGGGGAGATGTCTACGTGATCAAAAAAGAAATCATGAGAACACGCGCCTCGCTAGTCCTTGGTACGGCTTTGGCTTTGTTGTTCGTCGGTGTCGTCTTCCAGGGGTGTGGCTCGTCCGACAAGGGCGGCAACACGGTTGTCCTGATTCTGGGTGCCTACACCACACCGCGCGAGGCTTACGGCAAAGCGATTATCCCGGCGTTTCGGAAGTACTGGAGGGAAAAGACCGGGCAGGACGTCGAGTTTCAGGAGTCATACCAGGCGAGCGGCGCCCAGTCCCGCGCGATCGTCGGTGGCTTCGAAGCCGACATCGCCGCGCTCTCGTTGGAAGGCGATATCGACAAGATCGCGGAAGCCGGTTTGATTACGCACGATTGGAAGTCGAAGAAGTATGCCGGGATGGTGAGCACTTCGATTGTAGTGATAGCGGTCAGACAGGGTAACCCGAAGGACATACACGAATGGGCCGATCTTGCGCGTCCGGGCTTGAACGTCTTGACTCCCGACCCGAAGACTTCCGGAGGCGCGCAGTGGAACATCAATGCTGTCTACGGCGCCGCGTTGAGAGGCTTCGCCGGCGTTGCCCGAGACGACGAGGCGGCGGCTCAGGACCTGCTTAAGAGCATCTTTCGCAACGTGTCGATACTGGACAAAGGCGCTCGCGAATCCATAACCAACTACGAGAAGGGCATCGGCGACGCAGCCATCACTTATGAGAACGAAGTGCTCGTTGGCAAGCAAGCCGGACAGACTTACGACTACGTAATTCCGCGCTCGACGATTTTGATCGAGAACCCTGCCGCGATATTAGACAAGAATGTCGACAAACACGGCGTGCGCGAAGTGGCCGAAGCCTTCATTAACTTTCTGTGGTCCGAGGAAGGCCAACGCGGGTTTGCGCGTTATGGTCTGAGGCCGGTCGATCCAAACATCTCTGCAGAAGTCCAGACGCAGTTCCCTCCTGTCGAGGACCTGTGGAAGATCGACTATCTCGGCGGCTGGAAGAGAGTGACCGAAGAGATCTACGGACCGCAAGGGGTCTATTCGAGGATGACCGACGAACTTCGGAAATCGCAATGAGCGCTAACCATGCACAACTGAATGAGCCTGCGCCGCTTGCATCGCGCGGCGCTCCGGTTCCCTGGGGGCGTTGGGGGATCAGGTGGGCGGCGGTGCTTTACCTGGCGTTCATGGTTGCGCTGCCGCTGTCCGCAATTATCCAGAATGGTCTGAGCGGCGGGCTTGCGGTGTTCATGAGTGACATCGCAGACCCGATTGCGTTTGGCGCGCTCAAGTTGACGCTCACGATCGCGGTGCTCGTGACGCTGATCAACGCGTTCATGGGAACGCTGACGGCCTACGTGTTGGTCCGATATCAATTCCCGGGCCGCCGCTTGTTCAATAGCCTCATAGATATGCCCTTTGCGATTCCCAGTCTTGTGACCGGCGTCATGCTTGTTGCGCTTTACGGCCCGCAACGCACGCTGGGAGCGTGGCTCAACTCGCACGGAGTACAGGTCATCTTTGCGACGCCGGGTGTTGTGTTGGCTCTTCTGGTAATCACTTATCCGTTTGTGATTCGCAGGGTGCAGCCGGTGTTGATGGAAGCCGAACGAGGGCAGGAAGAAGCGGCCTACACGCTGGGCGCGTCTGGTTGGACGACTTTCCGCCGGGTTGTTCTCCCGATGATTTCGCCGGCGATCATAACCGGCTCGTTGTTGAGCTTTGCGCGGGCGCTTGGAGAGTTCGGATCGGTGGTCGTGGTCGCGGGGAACATCCCCGGCCGCACGCTGACCGCGCCGGTTTACGTCTATGGGCAGATCGAATCACAGAATCAGCGCGGCGCCAGCTCGATGTCGATACTACTGCTCGCACTTTCTTTCGCGTTGATCCTTGTCGTCGAGTGGATGCAGAGCCGGAAGGGTCGGAGTTATGCAACAGACTGAGGCATCGATTCACCGCAAGGCCACAGAGAGCACTGAGGTTGAGCAACCGGAGACATCTCCGCGAGCAGCAGAGCTCGGCGGTGATTGGAGATCGCGCAAACCGCAAAGGCGCTGGCCAATCACCGAGCGGGTTCTCATCCTGGTCGCTGTACTATACGCGGCGGGGCTCTTGATCGCGCCGCTGGCAGCGATTGTGTGGGGATCGTTGGCCGAAGGCGTGAGCGCTTTCGCCCGCGAAATCACTACGGCCGATGCGCTCAGTTCGCTCAAGTTGACCTTGATTATGGCGGTCGCCGCCACGGTCATAAACACTGTGTTTGGCTTATGCATCGCGTGGGCTCTGGTTCGCGATGAGTTCTGGGGAAGGCGAATCATCAATGGGATGGTTGATATGCCGTTCGCGGTCTCGCCGGTGATCGCGGGCCTCATGCTCATCCTTTTGTTCGGACGAAACGGGTGGCTGACAAGTTTGATCGAAGGGCTCGGGATAAAGGTGGTCTTCGCAATGCCGGGCATTCTCCTGGCGACGATTTTTATATCGTTGCCATTCGTTATTCGTGAAGTGGCTCCGGTTTTGAGCCAGGTGAGTTCAGATCAAGAAAGCGCGGCACACACTATTGGTGCAAGCGGGTTGCAGACTTTCTGGCACGTCACGCTGCCGGCGATTCGTTGGGGCCTGCTTTATGGGGTGTCACTGACCTTCGCACGCGCGGTCGGCGAAATCGGCGCGGTGCTGGTCGTGAGCGGCGGCGTGAGCGGTTTGACCGAGACTTCGACGCTGTACATCTTCCGCTCGCTCGATGACCGAAACTATATCGGCGCCAATGCGATGTCGGTCGTGCTTGCGAGCGTCTCCTTTTTGATTCTGATCGTAATCGAGTTCTTCAAGAAGCGAGCTGAAGAGCACTAATCCTGAACCACTTACGATCGGCGAGGGCGAGAGCCTCGGCCGTTAGTTGCTGAGTTAGGAGAGCCTAATGGGAATTGAGAGAAGAACATCCCTGATGTACCTGTTTGCCGTGATAGTTTTGTTGTCTGTCCCGGCGGTGTCTACTCCCGCGCAGGAGCGGAAAGAAGAGCAAGCCGAGTCGGATCGAGCTCCGAACGACGATCTCGACAGGTTGAAGTCAAAGCTGGAGCAGCTCGAGTCGCTTGTGGAGACGCAACAACGCGCGCTCGCCGAAATGCAGAAACGACTCGACGAAGTCGAAGGCAAAGGCCGAAGCGCGGCGCTCGTTCTACCAGCCAGGATGGAGGGTGTAACAAATGAATTGCGGACTGCTTCGCTCGAAGCTGGCCAGACGCCCGCCAATGCTGCGGGCCCGCAAGAAAAGCTAAAAGCTCAGGACAAGCCTGCGCTGCTGGCGGGTTGGGACGGGAACCGCGCGTTCTTGCGTAGCGCGGATGGCAGTTTCGAGACCCAGCTCACCGGATATGGGCAGCTCGACTTTCGCGGCTATCAGTCCGGGAACCATCCGCCGAACACTTTCCTGATGCGTAGAGCAAGGCTTGCGGTTGAAGGCAAGCTTGCGCGCTACTTCGACTTCAAACTCGAAGGCGACTTCGGTGACGTCGTGGGCACTTTGCTGCGTGACGCATACGTGAACGTCCACCGCATCGATGAGTTTCAACTTCGATTCGGACAATTCCGGGTGCCCATCAGCCAGGAAGAAATTCGCTCCGATGCGTTTCAGGATTTTGTCGAACGCTCGATGGTCAATAACCTGGTCCCGAGCCGCAGCCCGGGTCTGATGGCTTCGGGTGTCGTCAGCAAGGGCGTCTTCGAGTATCAGGTAGGCGCCTTTAACGGCCGCGGCTTGCTCGGACTAAACACAAGCGGCACGCCCGAGACTGCGGTGAGGCTGCGGTTCAATCCGTGGAAAAACGGAGACCGGTTTTGGGTTAAAGGGTTGATTGTCGGGGGCGCTTACACTCAGGGGCGAAACCTGGCGAATCCCGGCGTTCGCGGCATAACGGAAAGTAGAAGCTTTGCCTGGTTTGCCCCGGAGGTGGTGAACGGAAAGTTCAACCGCGTGAACGGCGAGCTGACGTGGATGCTGGGTCCGGCGGCGATTCGTGCCGAGTACGACCAGACGAATCAGCGCCGCGACAACCTCGGAACCGGAGAGCAGAACCTTCCGGGCGTAGTCGCTAAGGGCTACGTCGCTCAGTTCACCTATTTGCTGACCGGTGAAACGAAGCCTGAAGCCAGCGCGGTCGGGCCCAGGCGCAATCTGTTCGGAGATGAGCGCGGCAAGACGGGGTTTGGCGCCTGGGAATTGAAGTTCCGCTACGCCAATCTTCAGATCGCCGACGGCACCCCGAAGTCCAACCGCGCGGACTCGATATACTTCGGGCCCAACTGGTATCTCAATCGGTTCGTGCGATATATGCTTGACCTCGGCTTCGAGCGATTCAAAGATCCGGAGCGCTCGCCAAACCCTGGCGACAAGAACTTCTTTGTCGTGCTGAGCCGTGTTCAGTTTGCGTTTTAGTAGGAGTCCGTAGTCCGTAGTCCGTAGCTGACGGAACCGACGCCTGCGACAAACTCAGACCGGCGTCCACTAACTACCGAATACCGACTACGAACTACGAACTACGAGCTACATTCATGTCAATCGTTCTTGAGAACATAACCAAGCGGTTCGCCAACCAGTGGGTTGTAGACGATGTCTCGCTGGAAGTGGCCGACAAAGAATTGTTCGTGCTGTTGGGTTCTAGCGGCAGCGGCAAGAGCACCATCCTGCGAATGATCGCGGGTCTCGCTCAGCCAACGGGCGGTCGAATCTTGTTGCACGGGCGCGACGTGACTGCGCTCACTCCGCAAGAGCGCGGCACGGGATTCGTCTTTCAGAATTACTCGATCTTTCGGCACATGAGCGTCGCCCAGAACATTGAGTTTGGTTTGAAGATACGAAAGGTGTCTAAGCAGGAAAGAAAGCGGCGGCGTGAGCAGTTGCTGGAACTGGTCGGGCTTGCCGGGCTCGGCAGCCGCTTCGCGCACCAGCTTTCGGGAGGTCAGCAACAACGCGTTGCGCTGGCTCGCGCGCTGGTCTACGAGCCGAACGTATTGCTTCTCGACGAGCCGTTTGGCGCGCTCGACGTGAAGATTAGAGCCCAGCTCCGCCGCAGTCTTAAGGAGATTCAGCAGCGGCTCGGAGTGACAACCATCCTTGTCACTCACGATCAGGAGGAAGCCTTCGAGCTGGCTGATCGGATCGGTGTTCTCGAGCGCGGACGGCTGCTTGAAGTGGGCCCCGGCGAATCGTTGTACGCGCGCCCGAGATCACTGTTCGCAGCGACGTTTCTGGGCGCGGGCACCGTGCTGGTTGGCAGAGCCGAGCAAGGGCAAGCGAAGTTCGGCGCGCTTGCCTTGCCTATACCCTCGGACGTCCCTCACGACGAAGGCGCGCCCGTGCAGTTGCTCTTCCGGCCCGAGCAAGTTGTACTGCGAGACGGTGACTGCCCCTCTGAGATTCCAGTTCTGGGGAAGGGCAAGACTCTCGAGCAAAGTTTCAGCGGCGCGCTCCGGCGAGTGCGGCTAACGCTGCCCCGCCCTCAAGGCGTGCGTCAGATCGCGCCTCTGGTTCCGTTTGGGGAAGAGGGATTGTTGATTGATGCGTCGGTCGCTTCGGAGAGCCAACTCAACGGCGAGGAGCTGTGGGTCGGGTTGCGCGCGTGGACCATACTGAAGCAGCCGCCGGCGCGATTGCTGGTGTGCGATGCCGGCAAGGGCTCGACCGCGCCGCTCGACGTAGCAAAGTTGTTGATGGAACGGCTGCCGGCCGCGGCAACGATCCTTGCAGTTGCTGAGAATCCGGAAAGAGCCGAAAGACTACAGACCAGTCTAAAGGAACGCCAGACCGCAGCGGGACTTGAACAAGCGGAGTTGCACGTTCGATATGGCAAACCGGCCGAACAGATTGCCGCGGAACAAGCATCCGCGATGTACGAGATGCTGGTGCTGACGACACGTCCGCCTTCAAAGGCCTCTTTCTTCAGGCGGCGGCCAAAGGCTTCGCGCCTACCCGCGCGTGACTCGCGCGCGAGAACCAGGCTGCTGGGTGAGACTCTGGTCAAGGTGCTCGAGCACGCGGACATTCCAGTGCTGGTCGCAAAGGGAGAGCGGCGGGCGGTGAAGCGGGTGCTGATTTGCACCGCGGCCGGTGAGCCGGGCAAGAGCGACGTGAGAGTTGGCGGGCGGCTCGCGCGAATGCTCGGCGCGGAAGTAACGCTGCTGTTTGTGACGCGAGAATCGGAAGGGCCGGACTCGCTTACGCGCAGCCATCTTGACCGCGCGTCCGCTACGTTGCGGGCACAGGACGTAGCCAGCCAGGTCCGCGTGAGATTCGCCGATTCACCGCTGGCCGGCATCCTGGAAGAGGCAAAGGAAGGCGACCACGACCTTATCGTAATAGGGAGTCACGGGCCGCGCTCGCGCTCGCTTTTTGCCCTGAACGATGTGACCCTGCAGGTGCTTTCAACCGCAGACCGGCCGGTGCTTGTTGTGCCAACCAATAGCATGTAAGCTCTCGTGGAAATCAGCGGACCCGAGGTGCCGATTGGCAAGCACGGAAGAGAAACAAAGAACCCGCAAGATAATCGTCAGGCTCAAGAAGGCTTATCCGGACGCACAGTGCAGCTTGAACCATACCAATGCGTTCGAGTTGCTGATCGCCACGATACTCTCCGCGCAGTGCACGGACGAGCGGGTCAACATCGTGACGGCGGACCTGTTCAGGAAGTACCGCTCGTGCGAGGACTACGTCAACGCGGCTCCGGCAGAGCTTGAGCGAGACATTCACTCCACCGGGTTCTTTCGCAACAAAACAAAGTCTATTCAGGGCGCGTGCAAGAAGATGCTCGAGGAGCACGGCGGCGAGGTACCGAACGATTTAGAGAGGCTGCTTGCGCTGCCTGGGGTCGCGCGCAAGACGGCGAACGTCGTGCTTGGCAACGCTTTCGGAATCGCTTCCGGGGTTGTGGTTGACACCCATGTAGCGCGGCTATCGTATTTACTCGGGCTCACCAGGGAGAAAACCCCGGAGAAGATTGAACGCGACTTGATGGAGCTTGTGCCTAAAAGCGACTGGATTGATTTTTCGCACCTGTTGATCTATCACGGGCGGCGGGTGTGCAAAGCGCGCAAGCCTGAATGTGGGAAGTGCGTGGTTGAGTCGTCGTGTCCTTCGTCGTTGCTTAGAGCTGAAGCAAGAAAGGGGAGGTGAATTAGAAAGCCGGGAATTGCGACCCTTGCTAACCGCAGAGACGCGGAGAGCACGCTGAGAAAACCCCGGTCAACGTTCTTCACCACGCGAGCGAATCCTCTGATTCCAGCCAGTCGCGAGTCATATCGCACCACAGCGCCAGCCCTCGCCACTCACCAAACCGCGAATAGTACCGCTCGATCTTCTTGTCGCTCGTCTTGCGGCCGCCATTGCGGGTCCGTTTGAACTTACCTCGAACCCACGAGTCGAGCGCGAGACAATCGTACCGCCCGATCAGTTTCAACAGGTTTTCGGCCGCATAATCGCCCACCCCTTTCACCTTCTTCATCTCGCGTCGCAGGTCAGGCGTGTCGAGTTGGCTCCGAGCCCACGACTCAACATCAAGTGCGCCGCTCGCGATGCGTTCCGCAAGCTCCTTAAAATAGGGCGCACGATAGCCCGCTCTGATGACGTCGCGATAGAAGCGCTCGGGCTTCGAAGCCATCGCTTCCGGCGTCGGAAAGGTCCGCCGCCCGCCGTGTGACTCGCGGCCAAGCTCGTTGACCAGCCCGTCAACCATCTTGTATGTGAGCGCCCACGAGCAGTTAGTCGTGCACATCGTCTTAACCAGATCCTCAAACACCGTCGGCGAGCGGAGCAGGCGGCCTGCGCCAGAGCCGGCGATCCATTCAAACTCGGGATCGTCGCAGACTGCCGCATAGAAGCTGGACATCTCGTCATCGAAGCGCAGTATATGCCGCACGTCCCGAATGACCTGCTCAGTGGCCCGCTTTCCGAGAGTGCGCGAGGTTGAGACTTTGACCGCGGCTTTGCCCCCGGAGATTTTCACGGTGATCGGCCGCACCGCGCCTATGTCGAGCACGCGAGAGAGTATCCATTGCTCCTGATCCAGATCGAACGGTGCAAGGTTGTACCAGCCGTGACTGATTGCCGTGCGTTTGAAGCTGAAGCCGGAAGGCGTGGGGATCGAAATTTCCATACAATCAAGTCTCTTCGTCCAGGTCGATGAACTCGCCGGCCTGCTCGAGCTCGAAGTACCGATCGAACAGCTCGACGGTTCGCGGCAGATCGACGTCGCTCGAGTAGAACAAGTACTCTAGAAAACGCTCCTTCGCCTGCCGCTCGTCATCTACAACATCCTGCCCGAAGCCGCCCTGCGTTATGCTGACGATCACCCGGTTGGAGTCTTCTACCGCTATCGCCACGTCGCCCGATCGCGCCAGCAGCATGTCGAAGTACGACGGCTTGAAGGTCACCACGTAATAAGCCTTCTCCATCTCCATCGAGCGGCTCCTCACGGTCTGCGGTACGAAGCTCGAATCACCGTCTTGATGTTGCCGCGAACGTTGAAGTCGCCTTCGATTTCCACGGCTAGCGGATCACAGGCATGAACAAAATCATCCAGAATCCGATTGACGACGTGTTCATGAAATATCTTCTTGTTGCGATAAGCATTGATATAGAGCTTCAGCGACTTCAACTCGACGCACAGCTCGTTGGGGACATACTCGATCTTGATGGTCGCGAAGTCGGGAAAATCCGAGAACGGACATATGGCGGTGAATTCCCGGCAAGTGAAGTTGATACGAATCTCTTTCCCTTTGTACTTGTACTCGAACGTGTCCAGTGGCGTTAGCGTCAATTCTTCGGGCGGCGTTTCTTCGATAACCAGCCCCGAGTGCTCGAGGATTTCGGTCGTCATCGTTAACTCCTTTAGTAGAACTCGCCTCTACTCCTTTTCGTGCGGAAGACGAAGCACAAAACCAGTCCGCTGACAAAGCCGCCGATATGCGCCATATATGCAACGCCACCGCTTTGGACATTCTCGAAGCTGGACGTGTACTGGTTGACGAACTGAATCACAATCCAGAAGCCGAGGACGATTACCGCCGGAAGCTCTATTGTCGTCATGAGGAACCCCAGGAACACAAGGTTGCGCACCCGGTTGCGCGGGAACATCACCAGGTATGAGCCAAGCACACCGGCGATCGCGCCCGATGCGCCCAGCGAGGGGATTACCGAATTGGGGTCCGTCAAGATTTGCGCGAACGCCGCAACGAGCCCGCAAAGCAAATAGAACAGTAGAAACTTGCCATGCCCGAAGTTGTCTTCGATATTGTCGCCGAATATCCAGAGGTAGAGCATGTTTCCCAGTATGTGGAGCCACCCGCCGTGCATGAACATCGAGGTGAGCAGCGTGAGATAGATTGGGCTAGGCCCGGGCGCTTCGGGAATTTGCGGCCGTTCCAGTCTGCCAGTTCGCGGGTCCACCCTTGGCGGCATGCCCGGCACAACAATCGGCTCGGTCAGATCTTCCCCCGTCATGATTTCAAGCGGGATGACCGAATAGCCGTAGGTAAAGTCTTCACCCTGAGGAGTCATCCCCGCCTGCTGAAGAAACAAGAAGACAGCGAAGTTGATGGCGATGATCGTGTAAACGACCACGGGCGTTCTCAATCGGCCCTGATTGTCATCTCCGATAGGAAATAGCATTCGACCCCTTATTCAACTTCAATCGCTCATTGCGCTCTCTTCACCTTCCGCTCCACTTCAACTTGCTCCGAAGGATTTCAAAGTAGTCGCGGTCCCTGGCCGAGACCGTGTTGAAAGTTTCAGAGCTTCGAATGATCTCGACACGATCGCCCGCCATCAGCGGCATGCCGGTTTGGCCGTCCGACGTCAGCATCACTTCCTCGCCGCCGGTGTTCAGTTGAAGGTTGATCTGGACGTCATAAGGCAGCACGAGAGGCCGGTTGGTCAAGGTGTGCGGGCAGATCGGACAGATAGAAATGACTTCGGCGCCGGGCGCTATGATCGGCCCTCCGGCAGATAGATTGTAGGCGGTTGAGCCGGTGGGCGTGGCCACGATCAACCCGTCGGCTCGATAGGTCGTCACGTAGTCCGAGCCGACAGAACATTCGATCTCGATTATGCGGGCAAGCGCCGACTTGTTCACCACCACATCGTTGAGCGCCGCTCCGCTGCCCACTTGTTCGCTGTCGCGTAGTGCCCGCCAGGCGAGAATCATCCGCTTGACAACTTTGAAGTCGCCACGGGCGACAGACTCGAGCGCCGGAATCGCTTCAGCAACCGGAAATTCGGTTAGATACCCGAGCGTCCCCAGGTTGATACCCAGGACGGGAATGCCGCGTCCGCTGACCAGCCTTACCGTCGAGATCATTGTGCCGTCTCCGCCCAGCACAACGAGCAGGTCGCAGCTCTCGGCTATCTCGTTATCGGTGGCGCGGGGCGTGCCGGGAAGACAGTCCGAGTTCCGGTCGCTAACGGCGAGACTTATTCCGCGTTTTGCTGCCCAGTCAGCTATTTGCAGGGCGAGTTGGGCCGCACGCGGCTCGCCAGGCTTGGTGATGATTCCGATTCGTTTAGGCGGCTGATGCATAAGTAGGGTTAGTGGATAGTGGTTAGTGGTCCGTGGTCAGTGGTTAGTACTCAGCGCGATTCCTCAGGTTTGATTTCTACCGGCCTCTAAGCCCCTGGCCACTGACCACTAACCACTAGCTGCTGACCACCAACCACTAGCCACTGACCACTAACCACTAACCGTCGGGACCCACAACAACATTCGGCGACTGACTTGAATGTTGTCCGGCTGCAGACCGATCTCGAAGATGTCGTATTCGTTTGCCAGGGTCAGATATTCGGAGTAGAGCGCTTTCAGGGCTTCGCTTGCTTCCTGCTCGATGCGGCCCAGGTCCTCGTGCAACTCGGATTCTTCAGGCGGGAAGTCCTCGGTGTGCGGCCGTGCTTCTGTTGTGCCAAACACCGTGCCCGCCAGCGTCGAAAACATGTCAGCGAGCCGGTTCTCGCTCTCGAAGAAGTGAAGTTTGTGAGAGATGAAACTGTCGAGGTTAAGGCTCTCAGAGCGAAAGCCCTTTGCTGCTTGTGCTTCGCGGACCTGCTCCAGTTGCAGCTCGAACCGGTTCCGCATCCTTTTCATCTCGGGTTCGGCGCGCCCAAGCGCCGCCTCGGCCACTCGTCCGAGGAAGTCATCCAGATCATCGCCGGGCGCAGAAAAGAGTCCGAACACCGGGTTGAAAAATAGGCTGAGACGCTCGGTGCGCACCAGCTTGTCGACCAACTCCGCCAGGTAGAAATCGAAGTCTGCTTTGTTGGTCGAGTAGTTGCCTTGTTTGTAGCCGATGCCTGTGGCGGCCTCATGGACGAGCGCCCCTTCATCGAGGAATGCCGCGGGCGAGTCCCAATCTATCGCAAGCTCCGCCTCAGGCAACCAGCCAGTGTAGTTGTGCTCCTCCGAATGGTTAAGGCCGGCGCGCAGGCTGCGAAAATTGGTCTTGCACTCGATGAGTGCCGCTGGACGATAGACCACCTGCGCGGGCTGCCGCGTTTCGTGCGGGCGGAACCAGAGCTCCTCAACGCCTTCCACGCACAGTCTCTTTGTTGCTTGTCCGCTCATAAACGGAATGCTGCGGGGGGCAGACGGTCATCGGGCCGTAGCGCTTTCCGTTGCCGGCCCACGCTCAGAACCGTGCCCGGCGTTTCATTGATCAGCGCTGCCTTGCCCGCTTGCGGCGGCTTCGGCTGGTTGAGAAGTCTCGGAGCGAAAGTACAGAATGCGACCGCAGTTCTCGCAGGTGATCAACTGGTCGCCGCGGCGAACATCGCTGAAGACCTTTGGACGGACTTTCATTCTGCACGCTGCACATATCCCGTCGTTGTGCACTTCGCTGAGCGCCTGGCCGCGTCGTGTGCGGACCATTCGATCATAAGTCGAGAAGAGATGACGAGGTATTGCCTCACCCAGTTTCCTCCGGCGCTCCTCGGAGGTCTCGATCCACCGGATCGTGTCCTGGTGCTCTCGATCCAGAGCCGTGAGGATTTGGTCCACTTCGGCGCGCATTCGTTCGACGTCGGGAGTCTTCAGGGTAAGCTCCGCCTCGAGCCTCTCTGTTTCCTCCATGTGCTTGAGTATCTCGGTTTCGAGAGAGGCGATGTGTTTTCTGGCTGCGTCGATCTCGCGCAAGACAGCGGTATACTCGCGTTCGTTAGTGACGCGGGTCTTGTCTTGCTCAAACTTCTCGTGGTTTCTCTGGGTGGTCGCCAGGTCGGTTTCTAGATGGGTGCGGGCTTCGATGGTCTGCTGGTATTTACTCTTCAGGTCCAGGAACTCGGCCGCTTGTCTGTTAAACTCGTTTTCTATCTGATCCCGCTCTACCGGTATCCTTAAAAGCCGATCCGAGACGCGCTGTATCTCGATGTCGAGTTCCTGGAGCTCGATGAGCTGACTCAATTCAGGGCTCACTGAGTTCCTCCGTTTGTCCTCAAGGCCGAAGTCTACTACATCAAACCTTGATTCTCAAGCTGAGGCCCGTCTCGCGCTGCCAGCAACCCGAATCCGCTCTAAAAACCCGCTGACAATTTTTGCATTGAGCGGCGTAGGATGGCGCATTGTCCCGGTTAAGGATGAGGCCGAGCCTTAGCAAGTAAGCCTGCGAGCGGGAAATCACTTGTGATACTTATTCGTGATGGGCATTCGGCGGTCGCGTCCGAATGCGCGAGGGGTAATTTTGATGCCCGGCGGAGACTGACGGCGCTTGTACTCGGCTGCATCTACACGGCCGGCCACCCATCTCACCGTCTCGATCGGGAAACCCATCTCGGCGATCGATTCGGCGCTCATGTCCTTTTCGATATACGCCTCGAGAATCGAATCCAGCATATCGTAAGGCGGAAGCGTGTCTTGATCGGTCTGGTTCGGTCGAAGCTCCGCCGACGGCGCACGTTTCAAGATGTACTCGGGTATAACCGGCGCCGGGCCGCGAGCGTTCACGTACCTCGCGAGCTCGTAAACAAGCATTTTCGGTACGTCCTTTAATAATGCAAAGCCGCCGACCATATCGCCATACAGCGTTGAATAGCCGACGCTCATCTCGCTCTTGTTTCCGGTCGACAGCACCAGCCCGTGAAACTTGTTGGACAGCGCCATCAGAATTGTTCCGCGTATACGCGCTTGAAGGTTCTCTTCGGTCACATCGGCAGGCAAACCATCGAATGCCGGCGCCAGCACAATCAGCATGTCGTGGAACGGCTCTTCGATCTCGATCACCTGAAAGTGCAAACCGAGATTCGCGGCAAGTTGTTCTGCGTCACGTCCCGACTCCGAAGCCGAGAATTGCGTCGGCATATAGACCGCGTTTACGTTCTCCGCGCCAATAGCATCAGCTGCAATCACGGCGGTCAGCGCTGAATCAACGCCACCCGACAAACCCAGGTACACCTTATCAAAGCCGTTCTTGCGCACGTAGTCACGGGTGCCGGTCACAAGCGCCAGGTAGGTCTCGGCGGTCTCCTCAAGTCTCTGATCGGCGCGCGGCGCAATCGGCGGACGCTCTCCAGCCGCTCGCACCGCGCTAGGCAGCTCGACAATATGCAGCGAATTCTCCCCAGTCACTCGAAGCTTCTCGCGCCGCCTGCGAGGGTCATGCAACCTCTCAGAGAAAACCCGCTCGATGTTCAGGTCGGCGACCAGCAAGTCCTCTTCAAACGCCGGGCTTCGAGCGATGACGTGACCTGCTTCGTCGATGATCAAGCTGTTGCCGTCGAAGACCAGCTCATCCTGGCCGCCGAATAGATTGCAGTAGACCAGCGCGACTGCATTGTCTTCGGCGCGGGTGCACAACATCCGCTCGCGGTCGATGCGCTTGCCCGCGTGATAGGGCGACGACGAGATGTTAACGATCACCTGCGCATCACCACCGAGCGCCTGGAGCTTCGTCGGACCGCCGGGATACCAGATGTCTTCGCAGATGTTAACCCCGACTCGCGCGTTCCCAAACGCGAAGACAGGACAGCGCGTCCCGGATTGAAAGTAACGCTCTTCGTCAAACACGCCGTAGTTTGGCAGGAAGGTCTTGTGATAGCTCTCGACCAGTTCTCCATTCACGATCACCGCAGCCGCGTTGTAGATGTCCGAGCCGTCAGTGTCCACGAAGCCGACGATGGCTATCAGATCGCTTGCCGCGGCGATGACTCGATCCAGCACACGGCGGTTCTCACGCACGAAATGAGGTTTGAGTAGCAGGTCTTCCGGGGGATAGCCGGTGAGAGCGAGCTAGGGGAATGCGATTAGGTCGGCGGCGGCTGCGCGCGCGAGAGAGATATAGTCGAGAATCTGGCGGGCGTTGCCTTCAAGATCGCCGACTGTTGGATTGATCTGGGCCAGCGCTACTCGAATCGTGTTCATGAAGAGTCCGTAGTCAGTAGTCCGTAGTCAGTAGCTCGTAGTCCGTAGTCCAGCGGAGCAGCTGAGTTCTATTGATAGCAGGCTACGAGCGACGGACTACTGACTACGGACTACGAACAACCGACTACTGACTGACCTCCACCGTGTCCACTATACCGACAACTGCTGCGTCGATCGGGCACTCCTTGCAGTCGAAAGCCATCCGAGCGGAACTCCCCTGCACGATCAGAACGGTCTCGTGAACCCCCGCGCCGACTGTGTCGACGGCTACGACGTGACCCTTCTCGTCTTTGCCGTCAACGCCGACCAGCCGGGCGATAAGCAGCTTGCGTCCGTGAAGGCGGTCGTCCTTCCGGGTCGCTACTACCGTTCCAACTATTCGAGCAAGAATCATGGCGTCGATGCGTGATGCGTGATCCGTGACGCGTGATCTGTGATGCGTGATCCGTGAGTTGGTCACGCATCACCAATCACGCAGCACTCGCTTACTTTCCGCGTGACTCGTTCGTGACCGGCATGTTCTCATCGACTGAGGAGTGCGGGCGAGGGATGACATGAACGCTAACCAGTTCACCCACGCGCCGCGCCGCCGCTGCTCCCGCGTCCGTGGCCGCCTTGACCGCAGCCACGTCGCCGCGCACGATCGCGGTGACAAGCCCCGCACCAATCTTCTCATAGCCGATCAGCGTGACGTTTGCGGCCTTCACCATCGCATCAGCAGCCTCGATCATCGCAACGAGACCTTTGGTCTCGATCATTCCAAGAGCTTCCATAGATTCTCCTCTTCAGTCAGTTCTCAGTTGTGTTCAACCTGCCAGCGGTAGCATCCAACCACAAAGACCTCAGCGCTGACAACACGTTGTCAGTTCTTTATCTGGCGAGCGACCAGCCGCGCAGCTTCGGTTATGAGCCTGGTCAGTTCCTTCCGGGTAAGCGTGACCGTCTCGTCTCCGTTTTCTTGATAGGACCGCGTGGCGCGGCCAGCCGCGCAGCTCGATGAGTGACCCTGGACATAACCACACGCCTGGCATCCACGCGACTCAGGCGACATATAACCGGCTCGCTCGCGCACGTCCAGCAACTTCTCAATCGCGTCCGCCGGCAGCTCACGCGGTCTTCCAACCATTCGTGCGATTAACGTGATCTTCGCGAAGTGCTCGAGCGTCTCCATCCGCGCAAAAGCCATCTCGAGGTCCGGCCCGTAAGCCACGGCTCCGTGATTCGCCAGCAGCAGCGCGTCG
The DNA here is from genome assembly GCA_049273855.1 of Blastocatellia bacterium. Classification (GTDB taxonomy): domain Bacteria; phylum Acidobacteriota; class Blastocatellia; order UBA7656; family UBA7656; genus Onstottus_B. The sequence continues at coordinate 678 of JBASRN010000250.1, read as the reverse complement.
TGATGCGGGATGAACGGCGACAACGAATCCGGCAGCTCGTGCGTGGAGGGCGTGCCGTAGGCGGTCAACGGAACACAACCCAGCGTCAGGATGACCTCCGACAGCAGCGGCTTGTCCAGCGGCACATTGGCTACCGCGAAACCGGTACCGAACGGCGGGTGTGCGTGCACTACGGCGTGAACATCCGGCCGCAGGGAGTAGATTGCCTTATGCATCGAGAACTCGGACGAGGGACTGCGTTCATCGCGGCGCACCTTTGTGCCGTTGATGTCTACCAGCACGAGCATGTCTTCGGTCATCCGGCCTTTGCACACCATAGTCGGGGTGGTGAGGATATGGCCGTCGTAGAGCCTCGCGCTGACGTTGCCATCGGATGCCGCGACAAAGCCAAGCTCGTAAATACGACGACCTATCTCGACGATCTGTTGTCTGAGTTCGCGCTCGGTTTGCATTCTCTCACTGTCATCAAGCAGGGGTTGAGAGCTTCTGCCTGATCGCACCGATTGTCAAAGGCGCTCAAAGTGTCACGTGCCGTGCGGCAAGCTGTCAAGCGCGACCAAAGAGGAAATATATGAGTTTGCTGTTTGTAGCAACCTTGCTTCATAATCACCCTCAACACGCAGTCTGGCTCACGAACTTATGCCGACACGGCCCGATCGATTTCCGATACTTCAAGCG
>JBASRN010000248.1:0-6492 GCA_049273855.1 Blastocatellia bacterium | reverse complement strand
GTCATCCAGGCGCTTGACCAGACTGTCCACCCAACCAAAGCACAGTGCTTCGTCGAGCGCATCCTTGTAGTCGATCGAAGCGACTCCGGTGTGCAGTTTATAAAAGATGAGCCATACCTCTGACTCCGAGTCATGGTGTTCGGCGAGCCACTCCCGCCATTGGTCCAAGGTCTTTGGAGAAAACGTCTTCATCGTTTAGCTTCCGCCAAAGCGTTATACCAGACCAACCCATTTGGGCGTGATCTGCCACATGGAACGCTCATGCCCGCGTTCAACCGGCACTCATGACCGAGGACGACCGAAAAACAAGACGTAGCCATCGCAGTCCTTGAGCTCGAACCCACGCAACCCGTCATGAGTGTCTTTGAGTGGTTCCGAAAACTCGACATTGCGCGACGCAAATTCGGCCGCCAGCGCATCAGGATCAGGAACGTAAAGGTAAGCGTCCCAACGTGCCGCGGGCTCTCGCTTGTAGTTAGGGAGTGGATCTACCCCGACGCCCTTGAGCATGATCATCGCGCCACCCCTGCACACGATGCCAAAGAATGGATCGTCAGCGGGCTCCTGAAAGGTGATCTCAAATCCAAGCTGGTCGCGATAAAACGAGAGTGCTGCCGCTGCGTCATGCACGATGAAGAAGGGTGAGATGCCTGAAATCTCTGGTCGTGTCATATGGATACCCTTCGGCCATTTACCGCCCAACGCCTCGCGTCACCGGGCGCGCGCCTCAAGACCGATTTATTGAAAGTCTACTGCGCGCGCTCTGCACGCTCGAGTTGGGCGCCACGTCAGAAATGTTGGATTTTCATGAACGGTATTTCAACGTGCCAAGGCTTCTGGTTCGCCGCAGATACACGAATGCGTACACTTGGCATTGGCCGCTCACCTTCATACCAGCCAGGCCAGTTCTCGTCTGTCACGACATAGTCGATCTGAAAGGCCAGCAAACGACGATCCGGCCAGATTCGTTTGGCGTTGCCGGAGAATTTGGAGTCATCGACGTCGAACCGCACGAAACGCTCCGAAGTACTTGCCCCCTCAATGAACTGCACTGGGAACCAGACCTCGGCCATCCATTCGGTGATAATTGACGAACCTGTGTTGAGGAGTTCGACGGTCAAACGGTAGTCATGTCGCTCGGAGGCGGGTGGCCTCAGGTACTCGAACCTCCAATCTGCTTGCAGCGGCTGTGGGGAGCTAGTTTCGATTGACCAGCTTTTGACCCGTTGGCGCAGATCAGCCAATACCTCATCGGACCGATCGAACCCGACCGGTTTCAAGCGAAGTTGCTGCCGGATACCTTCCCGGCCGATGCCGCGCTGCATATATACCGCGACCTCAATTCGCCTGCCGTGTACGTGTTGAATGAACGCCGCGATCGCGATCTCCTGCTCAACCCAGACGGAGCCGCGTGTCACGTGGCCGTTGGGAGTTTCGAATTCCCCTCGGTGGTGCATGATCGCGATGAACCCGGACGCACGATTGAGATTCGACAGGATATTCGTCGTTAGCCCATCGAGGCTGTTCTGCTGTTCCGCGAAGTAGGGATCGAAAGGGGTCTCATCGCGAATAAGGGCTTCGACCGCTTTGCCGAGCGAAATCTCGTCGTCGGTGAACTGGCCGCAGCTGATAAAAACCAGAGGCTTTTCGGACACTGTGTGCAATCCTCCTCAGGTGGCGCGCTACCACCTGAGGCCCAACGTTACGCGGACAATCGCTTCGGCATACTTCCCTCCGTCAGCCAGTCTCGCCAGTACTCGTTCGGACGAAATACAACGACATTGAAATATTGGAGGGACCCGTCTCCCCGAACCCCGGGCACGATCATTCCATCAAAAAACTGCTCGACTAGATCAGCCACGAATTGGCTGAACAGAAACCGCGTGCCACGGTCCTCGCTTGCGGTTTCAGTCCACCAGAACACGTGATTCACCAACGGTTTGACGGGAGGACGAAAGTCCGCGATGCGCAGGCGATCACATCTCAACGTGTACGACTGAAGCCAGGTGTTGTTCAGACCCGGTTTGACCTCTCGAGTGACTCCGTCGAGCGAGCCACTCAGATACAGGACCCTGTGGCCCTCGGCGTTGTACCGGCCAGGCGCTGCCATGCGCCTGTCAGGAGGAGGACCCATGTTGCTCGGCTCAGGAACCAACCCCTCCGGAAAGGCCACGCCCCGAAAACACCTGAGTTCGCCCGCAGGGAATGGCTGAGTGTTCGCCAGTACCTCTGAGAGTGTCAGACTTAGAGGGTCCGACGCGAGCTGCTGGTTATCCTCCAGCATCGCCCACTCTTGCACTTGTGACCAACATTGGTCGCCCCCGTCAATCTGGCGAGTGGTTGGGACGAAGGTCGCAGCTGGCACGGCGACCACATGTGAAGTGCCCGCGGCTGAACCGACTGCGCTTACGATCTTTCGTTTATCGGTCACGTGAGTACACCCGGTCTGCCCAACCGTTGGCGTTAAGCGGCGGCCGCCTTTGGGCCGTCCGCTTGAACGCAGGGTTGGGCGGCACTACCTTATTTTTTTTGCTCTCGATCGGCACTGCGTCCAACGGCGATTCAGTAGCCTTGCGCCAAGTTACCATCTTCATTCTGGAAGCGCCTCCAGAATTGCTCTTCTCCCTGCCTCAATCAACGTCTGCAGGTCTCTGCGGTGGTATATCACCGTGCCCTTGCCGATCGTGTCCGGCGAGACGACGACAATCGGGACCTCTGCGTGCCTCGCCTCTAAGGCTTCCACCTTGCGCCTGGTCTCTTCTCTTTGCCAGCCATGATTGGAAATATCGACCACAAGGATCTGCTCCGGCGTGAACGGCGGTTCAAACAGTTTTTCAACCGGCAGGCAGTTGGTGACGCCGCCGTCAACGAGGCGCAACAAGCGCCCTTCAATGACACATTTGCGAGGCGGAAAGAGTCCGGGGATCGCCGCCGCCCCGCGGGTCGCGTCCTCCAGGGGGAATTGCTCCTGGATATTGGTAAACACGATTTCCGAGCGAGTACTCCGGTCATAACAGAGTAAACCGATACGCTCAACTCCGTGATGCAATCGGCGTCCTGACGTTTCGGCCAGACGGCGAAGTGACGTGGGGATGATTCCCGCACGGTTCTCGAATCGTAGCTGCATCGAGCTTGGCGCGCGCCGCAGCCACGCCCATGCCAGCAGGTGGCGCGAGGTCAAATTCAAACCCAATTCTCGAATCTCGGAGAGGCTCAGTCCGACAGCCGCGTAGAAGGAGATGATGATGGCACCGACGCTGGTCCCGACCATTTCGGCAATCCGAAACTCGCGTTCAATCAACGACTCCAGCAGGCCGACATGAGCGATCCCCCGCACGCCACCGGCGCCCAGGACAATGCTGAGGGGTTTGTCCTTACTCAGTCGAAGCAAATCCTTCGCCCGCGACTCTCGGAGATCAGATTTCATTCCCAACACCCTATGAGGAAAAGATCCCGGCCGTTGCTTCCCTCATCGGACTGTAGCAGAAGGAGGCAACTCGCGGAACTACGGATAAACGTGTTCAATACATTGCCGTTCGGGATGTATGGTGGATCGTTCGCATAGCGCGCTGACGTCAGCGCAGTCCAAGGTGACGCAGCCTCTCGGCGAGCGCCTCAGCAAGTGTCGACTTCCCGACGCCGAGGGGCTCATTTAGCATGACGATCATACTCGATCACTCTTCAGCCACTGACGTGACCCACCATTCGCACAGAGCTCTGCGTGCCGGAGTTCGCGGTAATGAGGTGGATCACGCCGCCCAACGGCCGCGGTCACCGGCGCGCGGTGCGCTTGCCGCGCGTCCGGTGCACCGCGTGGTTAGGCTAGCACTCCTACTTCCTGACGACGATGTCGGCTTTCGTCGTGCCGACGATATCAAACAGCTCCTTCTGCTCAGCCGCCGGGACATTGAATTTGTCCAGGGATTTCTTGAACTCCTTGGCCATCACGCCCCACTCTTTCTCGCTGATGTTCAGATGAACGTGGGATTCCGGCATCGCCTTTCCGGTGTACTTGCATGGCCCACCGGTCACCTCACAGACCATCTGAGATACCTGGAACTTAAGGTAAGGAGCCGGAGATCTCTTCCGGCCGGCGTCAATGGCGGGATTCTCGTTCAGCTCCTGATTCGCCACGAGCCGGTTGATGAAGTCATCGACGACAACCGTAATGCCTTTCAGGCCGCCCAACCGGTCATAAAGGGATTTCTGAGCGCCGGGTTGTTGCGCAGAGGCGACCGGCGCGAAAAAGGTGCCCAACGTCAACGCCACGGATAGCAGCGCCATTCGCAAAATATTCATTTGTTCTCCTAGACTGTTTTTTGGGCTCAATGAATCTGACGAGCTGACATGGAGCCCTGAACATGTCAGCCTAACGACCCGTTAGGCCGTATTCTCGAAGATAGCGTTCTATTGGCGTTCGTAAACCCGGACCTCTGGATCCGCCAAGAGGTAGGGCTTCAACTCTCTCACGACATCGTTGCCGAACAGCGCGCTCTTCAGGTAGCTTTCTGCTGAGGCTCGTGAATCGAATCCGTGAAGCACCTGTACATCCTCTTCACGTACGAGGAGTTCCTTGGATTCCGCGCCGGGAATCGTCGCGAGAAACGGGTCTTTGTACTTCGAGTAAACTGCACCGGCCTTCACGCGATCCTTCGCGGGCACCTTCATCGTGATCTCGAGATATGCTTTGTTCATCTTGGTCTCCTGTCGGTTCGCGCGGAATCGCCGCGCCGAAGCTCCCGGAATGGGAGCGTGCCTGCAATCTAACAGGTCGAACAGAACTTCGTCTGTTCTCTAAATAACAGTTCCGCAGCATATTCAAGAATCGATCAGCTTCGCGATCTCCTCGATCCCGCGAACGCACACATATTCACGATTGTATCCGAGCACTCCCTTGTCACGGAGTCTGTTGAGGATCGTACTCACAACCGGTCTGCTCGCTCCCACGAGGTCGGCCAACTCCTGTTGTGTGAGGCGAAGGTGTTGTCCGAAGCCATGATTGCAGCGAGTGGCGAACCCTCCTGACAACTCGCGGAAGGTCTCGGCTAGCCGTGCCTCGGTTCGTTTGAACGCGAAGCTTTCGAGCTTGCGTTCCATCTGGCGCTGGCGCAGCGCGAGAAGCGAGACAAAATCCCAGGCGACTGCGGGGTGGTGCAGCAACAGGCGCCGCAACTCGTCGATCGGCGCTCGCCATATGGAAGCAGCTCCCTTCGCCCTCGCCGTGTCTTCGGCTGCAGCGGCGCCACTCAGAGCGGGGCCAAAGAAGTCCCCTGCTCCCAACGCCGCCGTGGTGAGAGTCGCGCCGTCATAGGTGACCCTCGCGATGGTCACCTGACCATCGAGCACGCAAAAGACAGTTCGCCCGGGCTCGCCTTGCCGGTAGATCGTGCCGCGGTGCCGAATCGCCACAATCCGAGCCGTCGGACAGTCGCGACGGAGGTCTTCTGGTGGAATTCCCGCCAGAAGCGGGCACCCCTTCAGCTCATTCGGCTTGTTCATTGGTCTTGCCGACCTTCCCTCATGTTCTCCGCTTCGATTGGCGGCCGAACGCGACGATCAGCGGGCGCGCGCCGTAAAGACCGGCTCATTTGAAGACTGCTGCGCGCGCTCTGCACGCAGAGTTATGCCGGTTTGGTGGTGCCGCTATGTTGACGCATTGTACTTTCGCATCAAGAAGTACACGGAGCTGATCCCGAAGGTTCGTGCGAGTCGTGCCCATTCCTCGTCTGTGATGCCCTTCGGAACGTGGGCTCCCGGGCTGATGAAGGTGTACACGCGAGCCAACATTTCTTCTTCGTCGGGCTCTAACACAGCGGAGGCACGGAGAAACTGGAGCGCTCTACCCCAAGAGTCTTGAGGGTAAGCCAGAGCGCGTCTTGTGGCGACAGTGGTAGCGACACGGCGAGCCGTCGTTTCAAGAGCGATACGCACGTGGGTTATCGACCCATTCAAGTCGGGTATGGCTGCCGTAAAGGCTGTTGCTGCGTCTTCGAGCGCTCTGAGTATTGCGCCGTCGCCGTCGAGACCGCTTGCCACGACGTCCTCAGCGAGTTTGTCCCGAATCCCTGTCACGTCCTCGGCTGCCGGCGTCACCCTCACTATCGCACCGCTATCGGCGACCCAGCCGTCATGGAGCAACCATCGTTCAAGATCACCAACGCGGGAGTCGAAGACGTGCTTAGTAGGCGCGTCAGCACGCACTGCTTGCTGATGCACGACGAATTCGTTCGCGATAGCCAGGACGTCTTCGTCGCTGGCCTCAGCGACTACGCACAGATACTCGGCCGAGGACGTATCAGCCCTGTCGAGTTGAGCCCCGAAATGCTTGTACAAGAGCGTCCTCGCTGCTGGAACCGTAAGCGCAGTCAATGACTGCGTGACCGCAGCTCGTACTTGTCGTGAAACGGACATTTGATTCCTATCGGCATAACGTACAAATAGCCGTACTAAAAGCGGCAGGATACTACCGCCATTAGTACACCTATTCAAGCT
>JBASRN010000245.1:0-6084 GCA_049273855.1 Blastocatellia bacterium | reverse complement strand
TTCGAGTTCAACGAAGCTTTGCGGGAATCGGCCTGCCTGGTGATGATAGGTCCTGAGCGCCTTGACTATCTGGTCAACCGCCGGTCGCGGTAGCATCGCTTTCTCCCGTTGAGAAACGCTCCAGAGAGAATAGAGATACGAGCCAATAAGAGCGACGGCAGAGAAGCCCAGTATGAGATAGGTGAATCGGAAGCCTGATTTTCCTTCTGGTGACGGCATAGGCATTTCTCTAGCGTCAGATTTTGATTTCGGGTTCTTGTGGGTTCTGTCGTGCCGGTCGTGGCGCCGCTGGCTGTGAATGAGCCGGGGATGATTTTTTGTGCTTGATGGCCTGCTGGCAATTATCCGAAGGAGCCGCGACCGTTGTGGGATTTGTCGACCCAGTACGCTTATCCCCGTCTGGTCTGTTTACCTTCTGAGCCCCCTTGAGATTGATGATATGGGGTGTGCCCTTGTAGGCGGGGCTAGATAGCGTCGCAGGCGAGGCTTGAATGAATGGGGGATAAGAGAATTTGATAGGAGGAGCAGTATCGATGATGGCGACAGCCTGCTTGTGTCGAACGAGCTGGCGCAGCTCGGCCGCATCAACAAGGTCGCGTCTCGTTTCCGCAAGCCGCTCAGCGTCGTTCTGCGTGCCGACTGCGTCGATGGTCGTTTGCTGAAGAACGGTGGTCCTACCTACTCTCGTAGCCGCGAATTCAGTAGTGCGTTGGTCCAAGCCAGGCAAGAAGATCATTGTGTTGATGGAGCCCAAAACTGCGTCGCCGCCATCACGCCCGTAATGAGCGTAGACTTGACCGAGGTTCTGATAGGCGAGAACGAGACCGACTTTCCGTCCGCGCCCGACACCAAGCATCTCTTTAAGACCGTGAATCGGGATGTTACCGGCCTCGTCGAAGACGAACAGGGCGGGTACGGTGTCGGACGTAACAGGTAGAGTTCTGAGGACGGTCATAGCGAGGCCAAAGAAAGTCGTTAGAAACGAGGCGTAGCGATCGGCGTCGCCTTCTGGAATGACCACGTAAATAGCAGTGCTCGGGTTGCGCAGCATCTTGAGATCAATGGCCTCTCGAGGACTGGAACCAGGATCAGTAAGACTAGTAGTGACCACCTTCACATTAGGAGTAGTGAAGGCCTGGCACTTGGAAATGACGCCAGTCAGTATGGAGCCTTGAAGATCCCGCTTGGCTTTGGTGAAGGCTCCCCAGTAGACCTCGACCTGAGGATCAGGAGAGTTGATCATCTCTTTGGTCAGAGGCGACTCCGACTCGCCTTCAGCCGGATCGATAGAGCGCAGAGAGATGAATTCATTGATCATCGCCGGAGTGGGATCGTTGATGATCTGAGGCAAGTGTAGAAGGATTGCGGCAAGAGCGGCGATTTCAGAGTTGCGCCAGAAGTCTTCAGTATCAGTGCCTTTGTTGCTCGCGCTGAAGCCGATGATGATAGAAGCAATCTGATGGGCGAGTTCGGCATTGCCTTTACAGTGGGGCAGGAAGTTCCAGGAGTCAGACCGGCTGGGATCCATGAGGTCGAGTCGATAGACATGCTGATACAGAGAGGCGGTCTCCTCAAAGAGTTCGCCCTTAGGGTCAAGGACAATGGTGGAGCCGGAGTTAGCCCAGTTGCGTAGGAAAGTCATCAGGAAGGTCTTGGACTTGCCGGAGCCCGGAGGACCAAACATGGCGAGGTGTCGCATGGTATGAGACGCGGGGAGGACGAGCTGATGACCGGTATGGAGTACGCCAATGCGCAGGTCGCCCGGTTTGGGAGTATCGGTGAAGTCCTGCGCAAATCCTTCAGCCTTGAGCCAGGGAGTGTCGGCCCACATAGCTGAGCCGTGAGTAACGCGCTGCTTGAAGCGGTAGTAGGGAAGCACAAGTTGCAAGGCGTCCATTGATCCCACAAAGACAGCCATGATCATGCCGATGACGAAGATCAACCGAACCTCGAAATCTACGCTAAGGTTATTAGCGGTGATCCAGAGAAGGTAAGCCGAAAGCAACCCGCAAAGAACGAGGCCCAGCATTCCGGCGCCGGTGGTAAGGCAACGAAGAGCCGCGTGATAAGCCGTCAGATGAGGTGCGTCCATCGGACGCGGTATGCCGTGCACAGCGTCATATTCCTGAATGTAGTGCACTAGCGACATAGAGTGTCCCTCCTTGGAGCTCGCTTATCGAGAACGCCTTGTGGCGAGCCAGTCGCGAAGTTTCTGCTGTTGTTCTTGAGGCGTCTCAGCTGGATTGATCGGCTGATCAATCCAGCCGGCACGTACACAGTCGGTGATTGAAGCGAACGGGCTGGGTGGATTGATGTCACCGAGTCGATCCGCAATAAAGACAGATCCGCGCTCGCCATCAGGACCGGAGCCAGGAATGCGGACCATCAGGGCAGGTCCATCCTCGCGGGAGTGAGGTATATCGATGACCTCAAACGCCGTCAGGTCTGATCTGAAGCGAAGTAGTAGCCTTCCGAAATGCGAGAGGAGCATGGCGCGGCCATCGACTGTGATGCCTGGGGGCAAGAGGCCGGCTGATCGTAAACCGGCGATGACAGACTCGGCGCTTTGAGGATAGCGGCGGTTGACTTGTTCTCCCGCGACATAGAGACCCGCAGCGAGTGCGACTGCCGAAGCTTCGCGAAGCCGCTCGGCGGTGCGATAGACCTCGCCGTCGTCGGGCAGGTTTGGCATCACATTGGCTGTGCGCGGGTTAGAAGAGTCGTCGTTCTGCGCGCGTTCGATAGAGACGGTCGGATCGACGGATGGTACGTTTCGAGGACCCAGATAATTGGCGAGCATAACGGTCAAAATCAAAGCTGCTGCTGCGGTGAAGAGCAGTGTCCGTTTTCGCGCAGGCGCAAGAGCGGCAATCTGAGTTTTCTTCACGCGGTTTCCTCGAGTATTGAAACGCTTTCAGCGCAGGCCGATTCAACCCAACGATCGATGTCTGGGTGTGGCGAGCGAATAGCCTGCAGCAGGCGTGCGACACCTTTCTCAAGGTTCGCGCGGTCCTTCACTCTCTTGCCAAGGAAACAGAGGTGCTCTTCGAGGATCTCAGCAGACCACGTAAGGGACTCGTCGTTTGAAAGTGCGGTGAGAAGATCGATGCTCTCTCTCAGGCCTGGCTTGTCCGTGACTCCACCGATGCCGCGAATGCAGTTGATGATCTTCACCACATTGCCCAACAACTGAGGCGACGCGGCAGGAACGCGCGTGCGAAGAATGCGAACCTCCTCTCGCGGACTTGGGGGTTCAAGCCAGCTATAAAGACAGCGCGAGCGCAAGGGCGGAGAGAGGTCGTGACGGATGTCGTTGGAGAGGAGAATGACGACCGGCCACTTGCCGTTATCGCGTATGCCGATATCGCCGAAGCGTGGAACGTGCGCCCATCCGCGTCCGAGAAGTTGCAGTAGCATGTCCTCAATGTGCTCCTGGAGCTTGTCGGCCTCATCGATGATCAGTATTGGAGTGATGTCGCAGCTTGCGGCCAGATCGAAGGCGCCGAGCGCCTCACCGAGTACGAGGTACTCTCGGGACCACTGCTCTGCGCGCGCGGCAGCGAGTGATTTACCGGAGGAGGTAGCTTGACGGACCCATTGGTTCTGTCCTTCCCGATCCCAATAGTAGAGCACGTCATCAAGAGTGAGTCCTTGCATTCCTTGCAAATAAAAACAGGGCAAGTTGCAGGCTTGTGCGAGAGCTTCGCCAAGGGCGGTCTTACCGCCGCCGCGAGGACCTTCGATGAGCCAGGGCTTGCCGCTGCGCAAGACGTGCTTGAGGTCGATGAGGATTCGCCGCTGGATGACGTAGCCGGTCTGAGCGAGAAGATCGGCGAGGGCGTGAGGTCCATCTGAGTCGACGAGCAAGCGAGGATCTATCGTCGGCAGGTTAGGATTATGAGGGATCATTGATCTACTTGCTCGGGGTTATTCGCGTTTCGCTCTTTCTGTGCAGACTCAGCAAGAACGGTCTCAGCGACGCGTCGCATCTGAGGCGACAAGCGTGGGAGCGCTTCACGGATGCGCGTCGTGTCGCCGGAGGTGAGAAGCTGAGCGAGTTCTTCCTGGGTCAGAGCACCTGATTGGTTCGCGCTTGCAGTAGTCGTGTCTGAAAACTGAGCGGGATGATCGGGCTCGGCGTCGACGGCTTTAACATCGGCTGGAAGCGTCGTGACCATGACAAATCCTGCCGTGCCCGCAGGGACCTCGACAAAACCGCGCGCCTGGTTGAGGAGAGATGAATCAACCTCAGAGCTGAACGGACTGATGGTGCGTGAACCGACATCGGTAATGATGACGGGCTGCCCGCTGATGCGACTGCCGGCGACCGCGCCGGCGACGTTAACGGCACTCGAAGCGACCCTGGCGAAAGCGCGAGACCATCCGCTTGAGAGTTTGTGGAACTTGCCCCGAATACCCGAGCCGCCATCGTCGCCAAGCGTTTCGCCCGCGAGGTTGACGAAGCGATCTCGTGAGGGCTCGATGAATCCTGTGATAGCGATGAAAGCGCGATCACGCTCGCTGCCGCTGACCTGGCCTATGAGGACGGTGCCTTTCGAGAGAGACCAGCCTTCGCCGGAAACGTATCGAGTAAGCTCAAGTCGGATGGATGACCCGGAGCGAAGCGTATAGATCTTCCCAAGGGTGCGAACAGGAAGTATCGAGCCGAAGCGTGGCAATACGACTGGCGCGATTGACGGATTTGTAGAGAGCTTTCGAGAAGCATTAGCGACGAAACTCGGCCTGGACTGGCGCGAGGCTTCGGGGTTTGTGAGTGTCGGCGTATCTAATGGCGTTTTGTCCTGTCGCACCGAGGCGGCGTCAGTTGGGTGTGAGTCGAGACTGACTTTGCGGATGGCGGGTTGGTCGCCGTCAATTGTGAAGCGGATAGATCGCTCCCGATTCCTTCTACTCTCCTCACGTGGTGATGCTTCGTGCTGCTTGGTGTCGCTTGGCGTCTCACTTGGGTCGGACGGGAGAACGGTAGAACTCAAAGGCGCGGGGAGGTTCTCAGCTCCGCGTGGAAGAACAGAGGTGGCGGTGGAAGGTGATGCAGCGGCAGAGGGGTTAGATATTGCTCTTCTCACTTCGGCGATAGCCTCAGCGGTAACATCCTCTGGAGCTTTGTCGGATTTCGCAATTGCGTCTTGAGTTTGAGTAGGCTGTTTGGTCTTGACGTTAATCTTTACTGAGCGTGATGGACTGAAGATGTAATAAAGGGCGAGTACGCCACCGATAATGATAACTAGAAGCGCGACTGCCGAGATAAGACGGCGGTTGCGCTTCGTCTTCTTCGGAGGCACTCGCGCTCCCAAGTGAGTTGATAGCTCAGCATCATCCCGCTCGTCACCACGCGACCATGGATCGGGGTCATGATGCGCCTGCTCGTCGAATTCCTGGAATGGCGACACTCGAGCGCCGTCCATTTCTTGAAGAGCAATCTGCTCGGGTGCCGAAGAAGGGTCGGTTCGGCGCTCACCGGAAGGTCCCGCAGCCCGTTCGGTGTTCTGGTCAAGCTCAGCATCTCTCGATTGCGTGGTTTGATCATCATCGTGATTGCGGTTCATGTCATCTCCTTATCAGTACGCAAGCCTCATCTAGTGGAAGTTGTGAGATCAGCGACGGCTGGATCGTCGGCCGCATTTATCTGACCTACCGTGACTCGTAGGCGCTGGCGAACGCCAAGCACGGGTCGGCGATAGACAATCGCGTAGTAAAGGGTTGCTCCGGCGGGAATAGAATCGCCGAGTCCTGAAGACTCCACATGGATCGGCTTGATTTGCTCGACCAGTAGAGTCTTCTTGCCCTGGTCATCGCGAGTTTCAATTGCGAGGTCAGGCTGGCCGGGCACGATCCTTAGCGGCTCCGGGAGAATATTGGAAACAGCGACAATGACAATGGCTGAGCCGTCTTTGTCGTTGAAGTCTTTGGGAATGGAAGTGCCGATGGAAAGACCATGCGCTGCCGGCGTCCACTTCTTAGGCTTTGACGTTGTGATAGCAAGCTTCAGGGCCTTGCGTGCCTCAGCTCCAAAGTCACGGTCGGGCTTAGTATTGGAGTTCGTGTTCGGGGACTGTTGAGACC
>JBASRN010000244.1:0-14201 GCA_049273855.1 Blastocatellia bacterium | reverse complement strand
CCAGCTTGCACGCCTCTTATGCGGTTTCTGTTCGTCAGGCCAGCGCTTTGCCTGCGGCTTCCTTCAGATTCCACCTCGCGATGGACACCCTTGCCGTCCGGCTAACTATTCCCCCTGTCGGGCTAGTAGAGGACTTTCACCTCCAAGTAAGAGCTCCCTGCCGGGCGCACACAATCGGGTAGGAGGGAGCCTCGCGGCTCCCGTCCTCCCACACCACCGGACATGCGGTTCCGCATCCGGCGGTTCATGAAGTAACGAAGCACAACGCAGTCGAGTCAGCCGCAAACAATTCGACCACCACTTCCTCTCCCGCGCGACGTCTGGTCCAGAGAAGCTCTCCTTGCCGTGACTCTTGACGCACCCAAGCCTTCTTCTCGCCAATTCCGTTGGCTACCTTCCGGGTGGGTTCAGGTATTTCAACCTTTCTTTCCGCGTCTCCGCGGTCATCGAAACTCAAGTCTCTGTTCCACTACTTCATGTTCGGGCCTTCGATCTGGTCGATAGACCTACTATGCCCTCTGCTGACTTCTGCCAGCCCTTCCCGTCACCTCTCGATGCCGGTAGTTCGTGACAGGCTGGCAGATCTCCCCGGGTATTGCGCACTCACCTTCACGCTTATGCCCGCCGCATATACGTTCAAGCTTTCCCTACAGGTATCGGACTTTGAAGATATGCGCCTCCTCATCCAGCTTGCTCGCCTCTTATGCGCTTTCTGTTCGTCGGGCCAGCGCTTTGCCTGCGGCTTCCTTCAGATTCCACCTCGCGATGGACACCCTTGCCGTCCGGCAAACTATTCCCCCTGTCGGGCTAGTAGAGGACTTTCACCTCCAAGTAAGAGCTCCCTGCCGGGCGCACGCTTAGAAGAAAGGCTGCGCGAGTGCGCAGCCTTTGAAAGCCTTCGCTAGTCGTCGGCGCGAACCCAGCCATAGGCCGCGTTGCTCCGCTCTCCGCCTCTTTCGAGATAGGCCGACTTCAAGCGCTCGAGCGTGTCCGCCGGGAACGCATTGCGCTTCTCCTTGACGTTCACCTTGTACAGTTTGGCGGCGTTCAACCCGAAGATCTTCGCCTTGTCGTCGTCGGTGATCTTCTTGTAGCCGAACTTCTCGCACATCTCATCGCTGATCTGGAAGCGCTTGAACGCGTCAATAACCCATTGTGGCGAACCCCACCACAAGCAGTCCGTTCCCCAAACCACGTGATCCGAACCGTAGTGCTTGATGTTCTTTCCCATGCCGTGCATCGCCATCACCGGGTCGGCAACAACGAGGACTCCGAAGAAGCTCCCGATCTCGCAGTAGACGTTGTTCAACTTGGGGTTGCGCTTCTTGATGTCCATCAGAATCTTGTGCCACTCGAAGTCGCCCGTCGTCGGGTCGTACTGGTTGCTCTCTTTCCAGTTCGGCTCGTTCGGGCCGTGCTTTATCGCCGAGTGGTACACGATGAAGTTGAAGTCCAGGTTGTTTAACGCGGCCTTCTCGACGTCCTTGGGATTCGCCAGGTGGCCGAGAGTGCGGGACTGATACGAAAAGCCCTTATGCACGCTAACCAGCTTCATGCCGCGCTTGCGCGACTCTTCGTAAAACCAGGCTGAGTTGTCGTCGTCCAATTGGAAGCCGCCGCCCGACTGGCCCGGATCGGTGTGACAATACCACTTCCACGAATCGATGCCGTAGACTTTCAACTCGCGCTCCATCTGCTCAAGGGTGGCCGCTTTGTCGACCTTATTCGTGGCCTTATCCCAGTAGTGGTTCGGCGCGAGGTTGCCCTGACACAGCGCTCGCTGTGACCCGGCCATCGTGTTCAGCTCTTTCTTGCTTTGCGACATGAGCCAGCTCGGCAGGATTCCGCCGTACGGCGTGCGCGCCTTGCCCTCGAGGACCTTGCCGTCCGCCCCTTTGTTGATTTCGCGCGTCGGCACGCCGGAGATTACCACCATCGAAGTTTCGCTGTCATAGAACATCTCTTTGACGAAGTTCTTGAAACTATAGGCATCGGCATCATTCTTCAGATTGAAGCCCATGTTCTTGATGAACTCCATCTGCCGGAAAGGCAGCACCTGGCCGTTAGTGAAGTGCGATTGCACGTCGATGACAAAGTACTTGCCCTTCGGGAATTTCTCCTCGATGGCGGCGAGTTCCATAGTCTCGACCTCGTCCACGTCGAAGGCTTTGCCGAAGACTTTGTTCGAAGCCAGAAGGCAAGTCGCCATTCCCATCGCGCTCGCCATAAAGGTTCGCCGGTCGAGCCCGAGCTTCTTTGACTTCTCAGCAGCCATCTCGCCGATCAAATGCTCGACCCTCTTCTGCGCCTCCGTCTGGGGGCGCGGGATGAATTCCTCGTTGGAAACGACTTGAGTGGGCATAGGAGAGTCCACTCCCTTTTTCAAATCTCGAAGCCCTTTTCTAATCCACATCGCTTTGTTCCTTTCAGAATTGTTTTCTTTAAAAGCCAGCACCCAAGTGAAGGACATCTCTGGGAGCGAGAAGTCCAGGATCCACTTCCTTCGCCTGACAACGTTGTCTTTGTGCTCTCACTACTTCGACGAGGCCCGCTCGAGCAGGTTCTCACCCGCCAGCACGTAGTCGAACCAGCCGATCATCATTTCTTCCCAGGTCTGATCGCCCCAGCGCACTTCTTTCGTTGGATCAGGATTGTATTTGTTATTCGCGGAGTTGTCGAAGTGCGCTACGCAATCAAGCCTGCTTCCCTTTGGCAGAAACAAAGGGTCCTTGAACTGATACAGAAGCTGCCAGTTGAAATCATACTTGGCGACTTGCAGCACCACCTGCGAGCGACCATCGGGATAGACCGCCGTGTAAGTAAAGTCTTTTCCGCGAACGTGCATGTGCGGCATGAGATCGATGATTCGCACGTCCTCGAGAGCCGTCCAGGTCGAGCGCACTTCATAGTTGCCGTCGCCGGGCGGAATCACAAACTTTGCGTTCGTCGCCGTGCCGGTCAAAGCGATCTTTTGGACCGGCGTCCTGGCGAAAATCAAGCCAATATAAGAGCGGTCTGTCGCCGCTTCACCATTAGGAGTGTAGTGCATCTGAAACGTCAGCTTGGAGCCTTTCTTGATCAACCTCGCAGTTCCGGGCGGGAAGACTTTTGGCTGCTCGCCGGGCGCGAAGCCGCAGAGCTTGAATCCTCGGCCCCCACGACCTTCGCCCGACAACTCGGTCTTCGCACCAGGTTCCTGAACAAAGACGATCACATGGTGAACAACCTTGCGATTACTCGGCCGAATCTCCGCAGCCTGGACCCATTTGTCTTCATTAAAGTTAGTCTGCACCGTGAAGTACTTGTAAGGCACGACGCCGTCGGCCGGAACCGGGACCTCCTGATCGAGCGCGATGATGGCGTCGGGCTTGCCGATCGACCAACCCTCTTCAAATCTCGGAACGGCGGGAAGGTATCTGTCTTCACCCTTTGGCGCTCCCGCGTCGACCCACGCCGAGATCGTATCGATCTCTTTTTGTGAGAGGCGCCGTTCGTTCTTGAAATGGCTGTTCTCCTCAGCGGCCAGCCAGGGCGGCATCGATCGATCAACAACCTTCTGCTTTATCGCCCTGGCCCAGGGACGCGATTCGCCATAAGTCAGCAGCGACATCGGAGCTATCTCACCCGGCCGGTGACACTCGGCACAGCGGTTGTAGAAGATCGGCGCGATGTCTTTGGTAAAAGTCACCTTGCCATCGCCTGGTCCGCTTGCGGCGACTCCAGCGGCAAGCACCGAACACAGTATCGCCGCCAAAAGACCCGCTGTCCGCAACTGATTCCTCATGGCAATCCTCCCGGTCAATCCTTCAACAACGCGAATTCCTTTGAGAGCTTGAAGAACACGTGGCTCCCAAAAGCGCTGCGTTGAATCCACCCGCAGAGACCGCGCCGGCGGCGATTTATCCAGCTTCAAGGTTTGGGGTAGTCTATCGCATTCCCCGGCCGTTTGCACGATGAACTCGTTCAAGAACAGGTGGACCGCCTCGACTGGGTTAGTTATGCATCCGGCGCTGCTCGCGTTACGATTACTAAGAAGCCCTCACGCGCTAGGTGCGGCGCCGCTATCGTTGCGCCGGGCAGTTCCTCCAAAAACTTGACGTTGCTGCAAAATCAGAGTAACCGCCCGCAAATGCAAGCCTGCATCAGATGTACCCCGCGAATCTAGGCGAACACATCGATATGTCTTAGGTTCACGGATGCCTTCGAACCGCTATGGTTTTCGATCGAGATTGGACCACTCGCCCGATTGTATGAAGCTCGCCCAATAATACGGATGCTCCCGACCTTTGCCATCTTCGTTTCTTAGCATCCGTAACTGCACCCTGCGCAGCGCTTCACTCCTCCCCTGTCCTGCTTGCAGCCCTTTGTAATAATCAATCATAAGATCGCGTGTGCCATCGTCGTCCACCTTCCACAGGCTCATCACCTGCGCCTCCGACCCTGCCAGCACCAGCGCGCGGCGCAAGCCATGCACGCCATCCCAATTGTGGACCTCGCCCACGCCGGTCTCACACGCCGACAGCACCACCAGCGCATTATTGAGTTTACGGAGGCAGGACTCGAGCACGCATGGTCTCGGCTGCTGCCGCGGCTCGGGTGGGATCGGCCGGGGCGCCCCGGCTTCGCTACTAGGACATCGACCCGCAACATCTACTGCTCGACCTGGTGACCTGCCTAAATCTTCAAGGTCGAACTCGCCCGTAACAATGTCCGACATCTTGCGAGCCGTTGGAGCACGAGGGAAGCTAGCGTAGACTGTTCAGTCTGTGCCCAGGTTGGGGCTGAACGAATGAGAGAACCAGCACTGAACGATCTCGGTCTCGTTTCGACCGACCGAACATGGAAGCCGGCGCAGCTTGGGAAGTCCGCGCAACCAGGAGGGATTAGATGCCAACAATCAACAGACAGATCACTCTGGCCGCGCGGCCGGTCGGGTTTCCCAAAGACTCCGACTTCAAGCTAGTAGAGTCACCGGTTCCGACTCCAAAGGACCGCGAGTTTCTCGTGCGGGTCATCTACATGTCAGTAGACCCATACATGCGCGGGAGGATGAACGACGCTGCGTCTTACGCGGCACCCGTGCAACTCGGCGAGGTGATGGGCGGGGGCGCCGTCGGCAGAGTCATCAGTTCGAACAACCCGGACTTTCGAGTAGGCGACATCGTCGAAGGCCCTTTCGGCTGGCAGGAGTTCGCCGTCTCGAACGGCCAGGGAGCAAGAAAGATCGATCCGAGCCTTGCACCGATTTCCACCGCTCTTGGAGTTCTGGGGATGCCTGGATTGACGGCGTACTTTGGTCTTCTGGACATCTGCAACCCACAACCGGGCGAAACGGTCGTCGTGTCGGGCGCGGCCGGAGCGGTCGGCTCGCTGGTTGGGCAGATCGCGAAGATCAAGGGCTGCACCGCAGTTGGAATCGCCGGCGCCGATGACAAGGTAGCATACCTCGTTGATGAACTCGGGTTCGACTCGGCCTTCAACTACAAGACCGTAACGGACTATTTCCAGAAGCTGAAGGAACTTTGTCCTAACGGCATTGATGTGTACTTCGATAACGTAGGCGGCGAAATCACCGACGCTGTGTTCAGATTGATAAACACCCGGGCGAGAGTTTCGATCTGCGGCCAGATATCGCAGTACAATCTGGAAAAGCCTGAGATGGGACCGCGGATCATTCTGGTTTCTCTACTGGTGAAACAGGCGAAGGCCGAGGGGTTTCTCGTATTTCAGTTCGCCCATCGCTATGCCGAAGGCTTGACGCAGATGGCCGAGTGGATAAAGCAAGGCAGACTGAAATACCGCGAAGACATCGAGCACGGCATCGAGAACGCACCAGGCGCTTTCATGGCTATGCTAAAAGGACGTAACACTGGAAAGCAGCTTGTGAAGCTTTCAAAGGAATGAATCGTTTCTAACAGGGTGCTGAAAAAAGTGAAGTGTTGGGAAAGGGTTGCGAAACGGTGAGGAAAACCTCGCCGGTCTCGGCTGATATTTTTCTTAGCCCAGGCGTTTACGCCTGGGGTTGATGTGCGAAGAATGTTTGGCTTTCAGCCCCATTCATGGCGCTTTCGGTGGTCCTTGGCGCACAGTCTAGCCGAAGCCGACTGGAAGGCCCGCTGAAGCGGGCCTGATTGATTCTGGCTTGCTCGCGACCCCAGGCGTGAACGCCTGGGCTACGGAAAAGGGCGTTTCAGCAGCCTGCTACGTGGTTTCGTCTTCAATCTCGTATCTCATCGTGATCGCAGCGGACGCCCCGAGCATCGCTGAGACGCTGCAGTACTTCGACTCGGACAACTCGATCGCGTGCGCGACGGCCTTCGGGTCGAGAGCACGTCCCCGCAGGCGGTGCACGACTTCGATCTCTGTGTAGATCTTCGGATGCTCTTCGCGGCGCACACCACGAACCTCGATCTCGTAGCCGCTCACGCGTTGCCGCTTCTTTTCCAGAATGCCTATCACATCGGCGCCGGTGCAACCTCCCAGCGACATCAAAAGCAGCTCCATCGGCGTCGGCGCGGTGACGTGGTCGTGCGCGAAGCTTGTGACGATGGCGTGGCCGCTCGGCGACTCGCCGACGAACGTTTCGCCACCAGCATACCGGAGCTTCGCAACCTTGGTCTCGACTGTTGAGCCCTTATTCAACTAATGATCCTATTTGGTGAGATAAGAAAACAGTTGTGGTGCCGAAGGGGGGACTCGAACCCCCACGGGTTGCCCCATACGCCCCTCAAACGTACGTGTCTACCAATTCCACCACTTCGGCACGTTAGGAAACTCGGATCACGAGGGAGTGCGTTGCAAGCTCAGGGCTTCTTGGCATCGTTCGGCTTCTTAGCGTCCTTTGATTGATCAGCCCCAGACTTTGCCTTTCCCTCATCGGGCTTTGCTGGCGCAGGAGCGGCTTCGCCGGTAGGCGGTGCGGCAGACGGCACGGGTGGTGCAGTCTGATCAGCCGGCGCCGGAAGCGCAGCGGGAGCGGGTTCCGCAGGGCCCGCCCCTTCGCCGAGCGATCGCTTTTCAAACAACCCGGGGATCGAGAACAGAAACGCGATCAAAAAGAACGAGATAGCCGCAGTGATCGTGACCTTGGCCAACACTGTTTGCGTGCCACGCGGACCAAATGCGGTCGAGTTAGCGCCGCCGCCGAACATCCCCGACGCATCCGCCTTGCCCGGCTGAAGCAACACAAACAGTATCAGCACGAAGCAGGAGACGATGTACAGAACCGTTAATAAATAACCAATCACTTCAGCTCCTACCTATCTTCCTTAAAGTTGACTATCTTCGCGAACGAACCCGGCTCGAGGCTCGCCCCGCCTACCAAAGCGCCATCGATGTCCGGCTGGTCCATCAGAGCCTTGATGTTGTCGGGCTTGACGCTGCCGCCGTAGAGGATTCGCATCTCCTCTGCCACGCTGTCACCAAAAATCTCGTGGACTTTGGAACGGATGAAGATGTGCATTTGCTCGGCGATCTCTGGCGTTGCAGTGCGTCCTGTGCCGATGGCCCAAACCGGTTCGTAAGCAAGGATGATACGGGCGGCCTCTGGCAGTGTCAAGTTACGCATCCCGCTCGTCAACTGCCCGCCAACCACTGTTTCGGCGTGTCCCGAGTCTCTCTCCTCAAGCCGCTCGCCAACGCACATAATCGGCGTAAGACCCGCGCCGATGGCTACACGGATCTTCTTGTTCACGGACTCGTCCGTCTCCCCAAAAAGCTGACGCCGCTCTGAATGACCCACGATCACCCAACTGGCGCCGCCGTCCTTAAGCATCGCCGCTGATATTTCTCCAGTGAAAGCGCCCGGCCCCTCTTCTGCCGCGACGTTCTGGCCGGCTACCTGGATGTTCGAGCCCTCCACCCTGGCGGCGACCAGTTTGAGCGCCGTAAACGTTGGGGCAATGACTATCTCACAGTGAGTCGAAGCAACGACCAACGGCTTAAGCAACTGAACGAAGTCCAGCGCTTCACCGATGGTTTTGTACATCTTCCAATTGCCGGCTATGATCGGTCTGCGCATATCTTTTCCGTCTGATCTTCCCCGAACGCCTACTTCTTCGAGTTAAGCTTGCTGTTCCGCGAGATCTGGATGATCATGTTGCCTCGGTTTGGATCTCTCTTGATCGTAACGCCCCCCTCTTCCTTGTCACCCTTCTTCAATCGCCAAGTCGAGTATTCCGGATCTCGATTTCTCACCGTCACTTCCCAGCCGTTGCTCTTGATCACTTTGTCGTAGAAGGCCGCCAGGCTGTCCATCGTATCTGACGTTGTCAGCACGAGCGAGGCCATCTCGCCGCCCGGCACTGGACCATACTGGATGCTCAATCTCTGACCGGATGGATAAGAGGGCAAGTCCCTAACTTCCCCTTTCTGTGTATCTAAGAACGCGGGTACCTTGAAGGGGGCCGGTTGAGTGGATCCTCCCGACGGAGGTTGCGCCGGCGCGCCTCCCGGAGTCTGGTCTGGGGGTGCGGCGGGAGATCCGCCGGTGTCCGCGCCAGAGGCAGGATCTACCGAGGAAGCCTGAGTTTCGCCGCTTGGTCGCGACGCGTTCGCGTTAATGTTGCTGTACGCCGGCGGCTTGCGCGCGCAGCCCACGACCGAGCCACAGATCGCACAAGCCAACAAGAAAGAAACTAACCTCACTTGCGTTTCTCCAATCAATCGGGATCTGATCTACTTCTCACTAAGCGCGGCAACTCCCGGCAGAGTCTCTCCAGCCAGAAACTCCAGGGATGCACCGCCGCCCGTCGAGACGTGAGTGATGCGATCCGCGACACCGGCTTCCGTCACCGCCGCGACCGAGTCGCCGCCGCCCACTATACTCGTAGCTCCCGCGTCGGCGACTGCCAGCGCGATCCCGCGGGTGCCGCAGTCAAATGGCGGGTGCTCGAACATTCCCATCGGCCCGTTCCAGACGATGGTTTTTGCAACAGCAATCGTCCTCGAGAACTCGACGATCGCTTCAGGTCCGATGTCCAGTCCTGCCTCTTCGGGTTTGATCTCAGTCACCAAACAAGTGCGAGGCTCAGCAGTTTTGGGGTCGGCGTCCCAGGCGCGCTTGTCTACGACCACGTTGTCACTGGGCAGCAAAAGGCTTACGCCGCGTTCCCGCGCGCGAACCAGGAGCTCGCGGGCAAGACTGAGCCGATCGTCTTCGACAAGCGAACGGCCGGTCTCGATTCCCTGAGACTTGAGGAAAGTGTAAGCCATCGCTCCGCCGATCAAGATCGCGTTCGCCGACTTCAACAGGTTCCGGATCACCGCGATCTTGTCCGAAACCTTTGCTCCCCCGAGGATCACAACGAACGGATGGTCGGGCTTCTCAAGCGCGGCACCAAGGTATCGAAGCTCTTTCTCCATAAGCAGCCCCGCGGCCGATTTCTCAACAAAGTGCGTTATTCCTTCCGTCGAAGCGTGAGCCCGATGCGCCGTCCCGAACGCGTCGTTCACGTACACGTCAGCGAGCTCCGAAAGGCTGCGCGCGTAATCCGGATCGTTCTTCTCCTCGCCGGCGTGAAAGCGCACGTTTTCGAGCATCAGGGCCTGTCCGGGCTCGAGTGCGTCAGCCATCGCGCGCGTCTCGGAGCCGATCGAGTCCGGTGCGAGGCGAACCTCCTGGCCAAGCAATTCGGACAATCGCCGCGCGGCGGGCGCCAGTGAGTACTTTAGGTCGCGCTTCCCTTTAGGGCGGCCCATATGCGAAGCCAGCACAAGCCTGGAGCCCTGTTCGAGCGCGTATCGAATCGTTGGAAGCGCTGCGCGGATTCGGGTGTCGTCGTTGACACTGCCGTCCGCTTCAAGGGGCACATTGAAGTCCACCCGCATAAACACGCGCTTGGCGTTCAGATCCAAATCTGTGATTGATAGCTTTGGCATAAAGGACAAGGACTGAGGACTGAGGACTGAGGACTGAGTACAAGCCACCTGGCCGGGCTCCACTCAGTCCTCAGACCTCAGTTCTCAGTCCTACCTTCTAGATTCCCCGCTCGACCATGTATTTGATCAAGTCAACCACGCGAGACGAATATCCCCACTCGTTGTCGTACCACGAAAGCAATTTAACCAGGTTGCCTTCGATCACGGTCGTGTACGGCGCATCTAGAATCGAAGAGTGAGAATTCTTTTTGAAATCGACCGATACAAGCGGCTCTTCCGAATACTGGAGTATCCCGCGCATCGATCCGTCGGCCGCCTTCTTCATCGCAGCGTTGACTTCTTCTTTAGTGGTGGTCTTGTCGACCTCGGCGACCAGGTCGACTATGGAAACGTTAGGAGTAGGCACGCGAAGCGACATCCCATCAAGCTTGCCTTTCAATTCAGGCAAGACAAGCCCGATCGCCTTTGCGGCTCCAGTGGTTGTCGGGATGATTGAAAGCGCCGCGGCGCGCGCGCGCCTCAAGTCCTTGTGTGGAAGGTCGAGCAGTTGCTGGTCGTTAGTGTACGAGTGAATCGTGTTCATCAATCCCTTCCGGATCGTGAAGCCGTCATGGAGCACCTTGGCAATCGGCGCCAGACAATTCGTCGTGCACGAAGCGTTTGAAACGATGTGATGCTCTTTTGGATTGTAAGACTTCTCGTTCACGCCCAAGACGATGGTGATGTCTTCGCCCTTAGCCGGTGCGGATATGATGACCTTCTTGACCTTGTCGTGCAGGTGCTTTGCCGCATTAGCGCGGTCGGTGAACAGCCCGGTTGATTCCACTACTATCTCTGCGCCAACCGAGGCCCAGTCAATCTTGCCCGGATCGCGCTCCGAGAACACTCGAAACTCTTCGCCATCGACGTTGATGCTGTTGTCGGTAGCCTTGATATCCGCATCCAGGTTTCCAAGCACCGAGTCGTACTTCAGCAGGTGAGCCAGCGTCTTTGTGTCGGTTATGTCGTTGACCGCGACGAAATCGATTTCGCCTCGACCGAGCGCGGCCCTGAAAATATTTCGGCCGATGCGGCCGAACCCGTTAATACCAACTTTGATTGCCATATTGTTCCTCCAAATCAGCCTTCGGAAACAGCGCCACCGCTTTGCATCAATGAATCAACGCTTTTACCTTGCTAACGATCGCTTCGCGATCAATGCCGTAAGCCGCAAGCAGCTCTTCAGGCTTGCCCGACCTCGGCATCTCGCTCACACCAAGGCGATGCACGCGAATCCCGGCCGCTGAAACCGCGGCAGCGACGGCATCCCCTATCCCGCCTTCGATCGAATGATCTTCGACCGTAATGATCAGGTTTCCAGTTGCTTTACCCGCAGCCATCAACGTCTCGGCGTCGATCGGTTTGATCGAGAACAGATCCACGACTCGCACATTGATTCCTTCGGCCTTCAGTTTATCGTAAGCGGCGAGCGCTTCGAATAACGTCACGCCGCTGCCGACAATCGTAGCCTTGTCCTCGGCGCTTTGACGAATCACCTTGGCGCGGCCTGCCTCGAACCGCTCTTCCTTCGAATAGATGACCGGCGTCTTCGGCCTGCTTGTTCGGATGTAGACGATGCCGTGGTTCTCAGCGGCAATTCGAACCGCGTGCTCGGTCGCTACGGCGTCCGAAGGATACAACACCATCGAACCTTCAATCGCCCGCATCATGGCCAGGTCTTCTAGCGCCATCTGCGAAGGCCCGTCTTCCCCAATCGAAACACCTGCGTGCGAGCCGCACAGCTTCAAGTTAGCCCTCGAGATCGCTGCCATCCTGATCTGGTCGTACGCGCGAGTCAGGAAACACGCGAACGTCGAAGCAAATGGGATCTTGCCCATCGCGCCCAGCCCTACGGCCGCGCTTACCATGTTCTGTTCCGCGATGAAGCACTCGAAGAAACGATCCGGATGAGCCTTCATGAACTTTTCTGAGAAAGTCGAGTTCTTTGTGTCACCATCCAAGCCCACGACCAACGGGTTCGCTTCACCAATTCGAGCGAGCGCCGCGCCATAAGCCTCGCGCGTCGCGACTTGCTGACCGGCCGGATACTCACTGATTGTGACTTCGCCTTTGGAAGCCGAAGCCAACCCGTCACTCATCGAGCGCCCCTCAGTCGTCCTTACCTTGAGCGTAGGCGCAAGCCGGCTCCTCGACTCGAGCTCTTCAAGCGCGCGATCCATCTCTTCGCCCTTCTTGAACGCCCTGCCGTGCCAGCCGTCCTTGTCCTCGACGAACGAAACGCCCTTCCCTTTCTTCGTGGAAGCAATGATCACCGAAGGCTTGTCTTGAACGAGCATCACCTCGTCAAGCGCCGTCACTATCTCGGCCATTTCGTGGCCGTTGATGCTGATGGCGTGCCAGCCAAACGCTTCGAAGCGGCTGCGGTAAACTTCGGTGTCGTGTCCGTACATTGTGCGCTGGCTTTGCCCGAGCGCGTTGACATCCACTACTCCGATCAAATTGTCGAGCTTGTAGTGAGAGGCTATCTCGGCTGATTCCCAGATCGAGCCTTCCGCCACTTCGCCGTCGCCCATCACCACGAAGATGTTGCTGTTAACCTTGTCGAGGTAACGCGCGTTCAACGCCATGCCGACTCCGAAGCCAAGCCCCTGACCCAGCGAGCCGGTCGCTACTTCGACCCACGGCAGCCGCGGAGTCGGATGGCCTTCAAGGTCGCTGGTGAACTCGCGCAGCGTCTTCATTCGCTCAGCCGGGAACGCGCCGGCTTCTGCCCACGCGGCATACAGCAGCGGCGCGGCGTGACCCTTCGAGAACACCACCCGATCATTCAGCGGGTTCTTCGGGTGCCCGACGTCGTACCGCAGCGCGTAAAAGAAAATGGCAGCAGTCAGGTCTGCCGCCGACATACAGCTCGTTGGATGTCCCGAACCGGCTTGCGAAGTTCCGATTATCGACAGGATCCGCAGGCGGTTTCCCATCGACTCGAGAGATCGAATCAGCGCGTCATTGATCCTGGCAGATTGTTCCATTGGGGCTCCTCAGTAACCGCAGCGGTGAAATCTGTTCAAAAATACTGGTTAGGTGGAATCACCGCGGGCCAAAGACAGCCCGCACCGGGCAAATCGTGTTTCGCTGTGCGTTTCAAGAAGTCAATATACACAACCCGCAACTGCCCTTCAACGCGGACCGCCTGTTGCCGCACTGCTTGACACCGCTTCACCGCCCGCTTACCCTCAGCGTTGAAATGACCGGAGCAGTTGCGATTGAGAAAGTGAGCCTCGCCGACAAGCTCAGCCGCTTCTCGGATTACTGGAGCCCGAAAGTCGTCGGCGAGCTGAATGAATCGTATGTCAAGCTCGTGAAGCTCAACGGCGAGTTCGTCTGGCACCATCACGAGACCGAAGACGAGTTGTTTCTCGTTGTTAGAGGAAAGCTGCTGATCAAGCTTCGGGACCGCGATATCGAACTTGAAGAAGGCGAGTTTGTCATCATTCCGCGCGGCGTCGAGCACTTGCCGGTCGCGACTGAGGAAGCGCACGTTCTCCTACTCGAACCGAAGTCGACTCTCAACACCGGCAATGTCAGGAGCGAACGAACGGTCGCCGAACTCGAACGCGTCTGATGGAACCGACCCGAATCCAAACCTCAATAGACAACACCACCGTTCCAATGCGCGGCAGCCCAAGCGGTTTGCCCTATCACCCTCGCCGCGGGCTCAGCATTCCGAGCATCACGGTGCTCGACGCGCCCGGTCGGGTAGTCGAAGATGAACAGCGACGGCTTTTTCGTTATCTCGCGCAAGAGGGTCTCGGAGCGGACATCGTTTTTGGCGGCGGCACGACCGGCGAATGGAACCGGATCTCAAACGCGGAGCGACAGAGACTGATCTGGATCGAAACCGGCGAGGTCGGCCGAATGAACCAGGAAGTCTCGATATGCGAGCGCCAACCGACAGAAGCCTGGGTTGGGGTGACGGCACCAACAACCGCCGAAACGCTCGCGAATCTCGAATGCGCGCTCGAAGCTCGGGCCGATGCCGCGGTAATTGCCCCGCTTTCAATCAAAGACTGCGGCGACATTGTCTGCTTTTTTCAGCGCCATGTAAGCGATCTATTTGATCATCGCGGCCGATGGCTGCCCGTCTTTCTCTATGACAATGCCGACATCGCGGCCAACCCGCGCATCCCGCATATTCGTACCCGCGACGTAAAGCGTCTGAGCCGTTTGCCCTTCATCTTCGGTCTGAAAGTGTCCGCTCCGCCCCGCGTGCTTGGCCACTACACCAAGGGCGCGGGTCACTTCAAGGACAAAGGCGAGTTTGG
>JBASRN010000235.1:0-15190 GCA_049273855.1 Blastocatellia bacterium | reverse complement strand
GTTGATCTCCTGGCCAAAGCCGGCGCAAAGGAGAGCGCCCCGTTCAAAGTCGCATCTATCAATCCCAAACCCGCCGGCTCGGCGCGCGAAGCGATTGCGAGAAGCCTCCCGCTGCTTCAGAAGTCCGACTCTATCTTTCTTCAAAAGTCAGGTTGTGTGTCGTGCCACAACAACACACTTACCGCAATGACGATCGCCTCGGTTCGCAAACGTGGGTTTGCCCTTGACGAGCAGGTCGCGAAGAGTCAAGTGAAGAAGATCGCGGCTTTCATCGAGACCTGGCGCGAGCGGGCCTTGCAGGGTGTCGGGATCCCCGGCGACTCGGACACCGTCGGCTACATCCTGCTTGGCCTGGCAGCCGAGAACCACCCGCCGGATGAGGCTACCGACGCGATGGCGCGATTCGTCAAAGGACAACAGTATCCGGACGGAGGATGGAGAATATTTGCGCATCGACCGCCGATTGAATCCAGCGACATTCAAGTGACCGCCGTTTCGTTGAGATCGCTCCAGCTCTACGAGCCAAAAGCCCACCGCGCCGAGTATCAAGCGGCTGTTAAGCGCGCCTCGGATTTCTTGTTCAAAGCGCGGCCACAAACGCCAGAAGACCGGGTGTTTCAAATCCTCGGTCTGAGATGGGCAGGCATCAATCCCAAGCAGCCGATCATCAGGAATGGCGTGCGAGGCATTCTGGCGCAGCAGCGACCGGACGGAGGTTGGGCTCAGCTCCCTTCGATTGCAAGCGATGCCTACGCAACCGGCCAGGCTTTGGTAGCGCTGAGGGAGGGAGGCGCTTTGCCCGCGACGCATCCTGCTTACAAGCGAGGGGTCGCGTTTCTTCTGAAGACACAACTCGAAGACGGATCGTGGTACGTGAAGAGCCGCGCCATGCCGTTCCAGCCTTTCTTCGAGAGCGGCTTCCCTCACGGACACGACCAGTGGGTTTCAATGGCCGCAAGCAACTGGGCGACGATGGCCCTTGCGCTTGATGCAAGGCGCTGACGCCTTGCTAAGCGTAGATTCATATCTAGAGTTCAACCTCCGGAAGGGCCGGCGAGGTTCATCTTTGCTGCAGTTTTCCAGTAGCCCAGGCGTTCACCCCTTGGGTAGCGTGAGTGGATGAATTAGGTTAGCCCCGTTCACGGGGCTTCTCACACAATTTTAGCTGGATCTTGAATCCCGATATGAACAATGCCTGAAGGCCAAACCGAAGCCCGGTGAACCGGGCTATTTAATCGGTCGGCACCGGTGACCCAGGCGTGAACGCCTGGGCTAATTGAAAACTGCGGTCGCGTCATTCAGGTTTTGACACGGTCTCGCAGTTGGTGGGATTGCACGAGAATACTCGTGTATGATCGGCTTTTTCAGCAACCTGTCGCTCGCCTGAATTGACGATTCTACTACTTCTTCGTAGCCGGCGCATTTGCGCTCGACTGCATCTCCGAAGCGACGCGCTCGACTTGCGACATCACCCGCAGGAAGTTCTCGCCTAGCACTTTCTTGATGTCCGCGTCCGAGTAGCCGCGCTTCATCAACTCATAAGTGATCTTCGGAAGCTTTGAGATGTCTTCCATTCCTTCGGGTAAACCTGTGAGCGGCACTCCATCAAAGTCGGAGCCAATGCCCGCGTGATCGATGCCCGCGATTTTTGCGATGTGATCGATGTGATCGATCAAGACCGAAAGCGGCGTCTTGCCGGGGTCGTTAGCCTTGCGAAATCTCTCGACTTCCTCCTGAACGCGCTTCGGATCCCCGGGAAACTGCTTTGTAAAGTCCTCTTGCACGGCTCGAGTGCGCGCCGCAAGTTCGACTTTGCGCGGATCCAGGAACCCATCGTAGAAGTTGACCATCACCACGCCGCCGTTCTTCGCCGTAGCTTTCAACATCTCGTCGGTCATGTTGCGAGGATGATTCGCCAGCGCGCGACAAGACGAATGTGAAGCGATCACCGGAGCGCGCGACGCCTCGATTGCGTCGAAGAAGGTCTTGTCCGCAACGTGAGAGATGTCGACCATCATCCCGACGCGATTCATCTCGCGGACGACCTCCCGGCCGAAATCGCTCAGTCCATTGTGGTGCTTCAAAGTAACGTCGTTGATATCGCCCGACGAGTCGGCCCAGTCGTTGGTGTTCGAATGAGTCAAGGTCATGTAGCGAATACCCAGCCTGTAGAACATACGCAGCGTCCGAAGACTATCCTCAATAGCGTGTCCGCCTTCGATTCCCATGAGCGCGGCGATCTTTCCTTTCTTGGCGATGCGCCGGATGTCGGCGGCAGTCGAAGCCATCTCGAGCGACTCGGGATGCCGCCGAACTTGCTCGAGCACAACGTCGATGATGTCGAGCGCGCGGCGAGCGGCGCCTCCGCCCTCCGCTGGCTTTTTGTTGATGAATTCCTTTCCCACGTAGACCGCGAAGAACTCGGCGCCGAGCCCGCCCTCTTTCATTCGCTTCAGATCGGTGTGAGTCGTCAGTTTTCCATCCTTGTCGAACCCGCTCGTCCCAAGGTCGAAGCCTTGATCTGCGAGCGCCGAGGTGATGTCGTTGTGAGTGTCGATGACAACCGACGAGCGATGAAGCTTCTCGGCTCTCGCGCGAAGAGCGGCATCGCTTTTTGTTGCCAGCCGAGCGGAAGCGCGGGTTCGATGTGCTCGCTTTTCAGTTTGGGACTTCGTCGATCGAAGGTCGCGTCGACCCGACGCGAAGCCGCCGGCCGAGAAGGTCTGTCCCGTCGCCAAAACGCCGATCACGCACACCGCTGCTGCAAGTCTTACCGGAGTTGCACTCATAGATTGATGCTCCTCATTTGGAGTCGTTGGCGTTGGAGTCAGGCGCAGAATACGCGATGAGCCAAACTCATTATCCGTCAGTGTCGCTTATCGATCGAGCGCTCGAATAGAACGATAAGCGCATCTAAGCGCGCGTCGGTCTGTTTGCCTGCTTCGGCGAGCGCCTTAAGACGCGCATCCGTTTCCTTTCCCGATTCCACAAGCGCGGCTATCTGGTCATCGTGACGCTGAACTACGTTTGTCAGGCTCAACATGACATCCGTCAACTTTGCGATGTTAGCGGTGTTCTCCATGCTCTGGCGTTCGAGTTTGGCGATGTTCTCCTCAAACTTGGCCTGCTGCTCGTTGATGAACTCGATTCGCCTCTCAATTTGTTCGCTGCTCATTTACGCACCTCCGTCACTGCGCCGAATAGTACCCACGCCGCGCCCGCACCTGAAGCCCCGGACGTTTGACCTCAACCCGAATCGTTCTAAAAAGCCCCGCCTTTGGTTCGCTCTTTGAATAATAGGTCAGCACGAACTGCGCACGCACATCTGCCGTCAGCCGCTTGTAGATCTCGTCGAGATCCCGCGCTTCGCGTTTTTGGTCCTCGTAAATTGGCGGGAAAAACGCGCGGCCACCGGTGTCTTCGCACAGCGCCTTGAGTACAAACTCGCCGGCCAGGTCTTGAACGTTTGCCGAGGGAGCGACGCCGGTCGAGTGCACGCCGTAGATCACAGCGTCAGACTTCTGGATCTCAGTCAGCGCCTGCGCAAGCGTCGAGCTCGAAACCGTATCCGTCCCATCGGAGAGCACAACCATCACGTGCCGTCCTTCGGCTGGACGCAGATAGCGGGCCGCCGAGATCAACGCGTCGTAAAGCGCGGTTGCGCCCTGCGGTTTGAGCTGGGCAAGCGTGTCTACAAGCTGATCGACGTTTTCGGTGAGTCCGACTTCAAGTCTCGCATCGGAAGCTACGCTCATTACCGCGCTCTTGTCGCCAGGCTGCATTACCTGTCGAAAGAAACGCGCAGCCGCACGCTGCTCAAAGTCGAAACGATGCTTGATTGAACTCGAGGTGTCGAAAAGAAAAATCAAGCGCAAAGGCAACTGACCTTCACGATAGAGTCCGGCAATGTCCTGAGGCAGGTTGTCTTCAGACAGGGCGAAGTCGTTCAGCGTTAGATCGTTCACCTGGTTTCCCGCGGGATCCGTCACCGACGTGATGACCGTGACAAGCTCTGCCCGGAGCTTGATGGGCTTTTCATCTTGCGCGCCGGCAGCGGGCTGTGCGGATTCTTCTCGCGGGGGCGGTGAAACCGGGCGTCTCCCTTGTGACTGTGGGGGTGGTTCGGACTTCGGGGGCGGCGGTGGCTGCCGCCCGGACTGCGCTGTCGCGAAGGCAATGGGCAGAACGCAAACGGACAAACGAAGGAGTAAACCGAGCACGAGTTTGGCAAAACCTTGATGAATTAGCGGAGGCAACAACAAACTACTCCTTCTTGTCTTGCTCATAAGACCTGATGCGCGGCAGCCTTCGAAAGATAGCCTGCGCGCCACGACTCGAAATCCTTCAGCCCAAGCTCGACCATAAGAGCGCGGCGGTCCACTTTGCGGCGGAGCCTGCGCCGATCGGCTTCGTCGAGCGGCGGAAGTAGCGCAAACGTAATGTTCATCGGTTGAAAATTCTTGGTGTCGGCATTCGCGATGTAGTTGGTAAGGCTTCCCATCGCGGTTCGGCGAGGCGCGGGGCGCGGCTCCCGACCTCGCGCAAGCTCCACCGCGTGAACCCCAGCCATGAACCCCGTTGCCATCGCTTCGATGTATCCTTCGACTCCTGAGATCTGACCCGCGAAAAGAACGCGAGGGAGTTCTCGCATTTGCAGCGTCTCGGTGAGCAATGCGGGCGCGCAGATAAACGTGTTGCGGTGAATCTGACCAAAGCGGACGAACTCGGCTTGCTCCAGGCCCGGAATCAATCGCAAGACCCGCTTCTGGTCGCCGAACTTCAAATGGTTCTGAAAACCGACCAGGTTGTAGCTGTCAGCGAGCTGGTTCTCCTGTCTTAGTTGAACAACCGCGAACGGCTGCCTGCCGGTCCGCGGGTCGCGCAAGCCTACCGGCTTCATCGGGCCGTAACGCAATGTGTCGCGTCCGCGCCGCGCAAGCTCTTCGATCGGAAGACACGCTTCGAAATACATGGTCTTCTCGAACTCGTGCAGAGGCACCGACTCGGCGCCAATGAGCGCGTCGTAAAATCGACCATAGTCGGCTTCGTCCATCGGGCAGTTGAGGTAGTCGGGACCGCCCTTGTCGTAGCGCGCCGCACGAAACGCGATTTGCTGATCGATTGTGTCTGCCTCGACCACCGGCGAGATCGCGTCGTAAAAGTAAAGCTGAGAGGAACCGGTGAGCCTCGCGATCTGTTCGGTTAGAGCCGGCGACGTAAGCGGCCCAGTCGCGATGATCACCGGACCATCATGCGGAAGTTCTTTAACTTCCGCGCGAACGACTTCGATGTTGGGATGTGCCGCGATGCGCCTGGTCAGTTCTTCAGCAAAGCGCTCGCGGTCGACCGCCAACGCTGCGCCGGCCGGTACCGAATTCCGGTGCGCGATCTCCATAAGCAGCGAGCCGCCTCTGCGCAGCTCTTCCTTTAGCAAGTACGGCGCAGTGCCGGGCTGGTCCGACTTCAGCGAGTTTGAACAGACTATTTCACCGAGACTGCCGGTTTGGTGGGCCGGGGTCGGAACAGTGGGCCGCATCTCGAACAGTTGTACGCGCACGCCGCGCTCGGCTGCTTGCCAGGCGGCTTCCGATCCTGCCAGCCCCCCGCCGATGACTGCTATCTTTTGTTCGCCGTTCAAAATGTTTGTCACGTGTTTGAATTCTAACATCGCCGCGCTGGTTCATCCACGAATTAACCCGATCAGGGGCACACTCCGGTTTGCAGTTGAGCACTTCGAGGGCGCGATCTGCGAGCGGTATCCCACTTGTCACCTTCACTGACTTGATATACTCTTGCGCCGCTTATGACTGTTGATGCCGATGATGCCGACACGGCTATTGAGGAAGCGAACACAAAGTTCTATCGCGCGCTTGAATCGGGTGACCTAGAACGAATGGACGAAGTGTGGGCGCACGAAGACTGGGTCAGGTGCGTGCACCCTGGGTGGGACTTGCTGACCGGTTGGCAGCGCGTGCGCGAAAGCTGGCAGATGATCTTTGAAGGCGGCCAGAAAATGAGGGCGTCTCCGTCGGAAGTGTGGGTTCACAATACCGGCGAGTTTGGTGTGGTTACGTGCACTGAGAATATTACGGTCTTCAACGAAGCCAGCTTCGATTCCGCGCAGGCCACGGCGACGAATCTGTTCGTTCGCCGTCAAGGTCGCTGGTTAATGGTCCATCATCACGCCTCACCAATCCCAACAATCGTGCCCGACTCCTCATCAGAGACGATTCAATAATGTTCATTAATTCGGAGCTAAATCCAAAATCCTGTATTTTTCCGCCGCCGAGAGCGGCATGAACAGTAAGGATGTTCCATGCTTAAAGCTTGTCCTCACTTCACTTAACGACACGCGGGCAAGAGTGAACCGGTGTGGCCTTTGAGTTGACTGTCAGTCCTAGTTCCTTAAAAAGGCAGTTACCGCCCAGACACGCCAACTTAAGAGTTCCAGGAGGAGTACCATGAAGTATGCAGGGCTTTTATTGCGCATGCTTACGACATTTCTGCTTGTAAGCAGCTTGCTGATCTCACCGGTGCTGGCGCAAACAGCGACCGGCGACGTTACCGGCCGCGTGCTCGACGCGCAGGGAAACGTGGTGGCCGGGGCTTCGGTCACGGCAAAGAACGTCGCCACCGCAGCGACGCGGACGACGACTACAAACGACGAGGGTGAATACACTATCACCCAATTGACGCCTGGCACCTATGAAGTGGTGGCCGAGGCAAAAGGATTCTCACGCGCGCTTCAGAAAGGACTCGAGGTGAACGTAGGCGCAAAGCCGACTCTCAACTTCGAATTGAAGCCAGGCGGCGTCACCGAGACCGTCGAAGTGCAAGGCGGCTCGCCAATGATCGAAACGACCAGGTCAGAGATCGGTGGCGTCGTGACGCCCAACGAAGTGCAGAACCTTCCTCTGTTGAATCGGACTTTCGCCAACCTTTCAACTATCCTTCCCGAAGCCCGTCCGATCGGCAGCTTCGATCCGACCAAGACCCGCGTAGGCAACATCGCGTTCAGCGGTGGCGACGGGCGACAGCTTGACGTGAACGTGGACGGCGGCGACGACAAAGACAACGTCGTCGGAAGCTTGCTTCAGAATTTCGCTTTTGAAGGCATCCAGGAGTTTCAAGTTCTTCAGCATCGCTGGACCGCCGAGAGCGGCCGCGCAGTGGGCGGCGTCGTTAACGTCGTAACCAAGTCCGGAGGCAACAGCCTGCACGGCTCGGGGTTTTTCAACTTCCGCAACGAGAGCCTGCGCGCGTTGGACTTCTTCGAGAAGCGCGATAAGGAAAACCGGGAGCGCACGGGCGAGCAGCTCGCGCCCGGCCTGAGCGACAAGCCCGACTTCGACCGCGAAGAGTTTGGGGGCTCGATAGGCGGTCCCATCGTCAAAGACAAGCTGTTCTTCTTTGCCGCTTTTGAGCGCTTCAGGGAGAGACAGAACCTCTTCATCCCGGCCGACCTTGTTGCCCAGATTGCGGCAATCCCCGGAGTCAGTGCGACGGACGCGATCCCGATTCCGTACAATGACTACCTGCTCACCACCAAGGTCGATCATCGATTAAGTGATCAGCAGTCGATGTTCTACCGCTATTCGTATCAGAAGAATAACTCCCCCAACGATCAGGTCGACCCGGGCTTTCCCTCGGATCTGACTGGCGGGAACTCCAACGACAATCGCCTGCATAGCTTTGTGCTAAATCATAGCTATGCAATCAGTCCGACAAAGCTGAACGTGTTCACGTTCCACTTTCAGAATTTCCTGAATCAAATCCTGAGCGTGTCAGACCAACCGAACATTTCCTTCCCATCGGTTACGTCTGGAGCGAACGTGAACGTCCCGCAGCAGACCGAAGTGCGAAAATACCAAATTCGCAATGACTTCTCTTTGCAAGCCGGGGCGCACAGCCTGAAGATTGGAATGAATTACATTCCGACCACGCTGGGAGGGTTCTTTTTCTTCGGTGCCAACGGATATCAGATACTCTTCTTCGATGACCCGCTGGTTATCAAGAACAATCGCAACCCTGACGGCACCGCCTCTGTTTATCCGCAAGGATTTGCGACGCCTGGCGCGGTGAGCGAGATTCTATTCTCAACCGGCAACGGCGACACCAGCCAGCCGCGCGTGCATCAGTTGGCCTTCTACCTTCAGGACGACTACAAAGTCTCTCCGCGGCTGACTCTGAACCTGGGGCTTCGCTGGGACGCCAACATCAATCTGCTTGTGGATCAGACGAACAACCGGACGATGAAGATTCTCCAGCAGCTAAACAACTCACGCGCTCAGGCGATCACCGGGGGCGACTTGAATCGCACAACACCCGGCTTCAAGGAGTTTCAGCCCCGCCTCGGCTTCGCCTGGGATCCCAAGGGCGACGGGCGCATGGTCATAAGGGGCGGATACGGGATCTTCTACGATCAGATCTTCCAGAACCTGACTTTGTTCTCGACGCAGCAGACAAATCCAACAATCTATCAAACGGTTCTCGATCTGGTTAACACCAGCGTGGGAGAAGGAGACCTGGCGAACTTCCGGTTCGGGGTTGATCCGCTGCCTGCTCCGCCTGCCAATGCAAACAACGCCGACCTCGAATTCGGGGGCTTCGGCCGCATCAACGATCCGGGAATGACTGATCCTTATGTGCAGAAGTTCTCGATCGGGGTGCAGAAGACGTTAGCCACCAACTATGTGCTGTCCAGCGATTACGTTCACACGCTGGGCATTCACGAGAACCGCGTGCAGAACATCAATCCCCTCATCCGGAGCATTTGCGACCCGGATTTCCCAGGGTCGACTCCCAACTCCTCTCAGTGTGTCAGGGGTGCCGGCACTCGCTTCTTCGATCGCGCTTTTGTGGACGCGGGTTTGGGGGCGGGACGTCTGGGCCAGATCAATATGTTCACGACGACCAACCGGTCGATGTTTGATAGCTGGACGACTACGCTCCAAGGCCGCGTGCGAACGATGGCTTTCAAGATCAGCTACGTCCTGTCCAGCTCGAGAGCGTGGGGCGGCCAGCCTACGGCTTCCTACAGCGGCAACGGCATCGCCGTCGCTCCCGAGAATCAGTTCAGGCCGGAGGAGTTCGGACCTACACGAATCGACGAGCGCCATCGCTTCGTCGCCAGCGGAGTGTTCGACCTTCCGTGGAAGATTCAGCTTTCACCCATAGTCCAACTCGCAAGCGCGCGTCCGTACTCGCTCAACACCGGCTTCGACCTTGATGGTGATGGCCGCTCAACAATCGATCGCATCTGCGAAGGTGTAGACCCTGCGTCGATCTTCGCGGCTCGCGGAAACGCAACTGCGCTTCAAGCGTTGAATCCCTTAGGCTGCAAGCAGGTCGAGGTCAATAGTGTGCGCGAGGGGTTTATTGTTGACGACAACGGCAACATCGTTGGTAAACGGAGCGCTCGGTACCTGAACGTGGATCTTAGAGCGACCCGAATCTTCGGGATCGGCGAGAGAGTTAAGTTCAAGCCGTACGCCGAGCTCTATAATTTGTTCAACACAGAAAACCTGAACATTGGCGATCGACTCGGTTTGAGCCTCGCAACATCAGGAGGCACTTTCCGCCAGCCGACAACGCTGTTCGGTCCGGGGTTCGGTCCACCGGTGGGCCGGCCCTTCACCGCGCAGTTTGGTTTCCGTGTGGAGTTTTAGTCTTACACCGGCGATTCCATCTAAGAGGCGCTGGGCACCGGCTCAGCGCCTTTTTTCTGTGAAGCCTCGCCGGCGGTCCTTGTTTCAGGATGTTCGGACGCCGCACGGCCATTAACGCGACGGGTCTGATCCCCTTGCCTGCTGGTTCACATTCTCGGACGAAAATCCAAAATCTCGTATTCTGCACTTCGAACCGGGCCGCCAGGTAGCGGCCGGATCAGCGCTAACCTGTTCCAACCGCTGCCCCTTGCCGCGGCACTTGACACTTTCGCCTGAATGGACTATTTCTTGCACGTCAACCGGGGCTACAAACGCAATCAAGCCGGGGCAACCTGAAACCGAAGTCGAATAGTTCCTTGCCTGAGCAATCTGCCGAGGCGGTGAGTGCGTCTGAAGAGCTTTGACAATCAGAGTTCTCAGGCGGCAGCTTGAGCGGCCTTGCTTGACTTATTGAAAGGTTGGGCTTTGACCCAAAGCGCTGGAACAACCAAAACTAAACACGACCTGGCCCCTCCCGAGGCTTCGAGATTTCGACGAAGCATCGCCAAGGGACCAGTTCCTGAACACAAGGAGGTTCAAATGAATCATATGAAGTTCAAGAGGATGATCGTCGCCGTTATGACTGCGGTGGCGCTCTTGGCATCTGCGCCTTTGCCGGCCCTGGCGCAGACCGCTAACACTGGGAGCATCACCGGCGTGGTGAAAGACCAGTCCGGGGCCGTTGTATCGGGCGCGACGGTCAGGGCCATCAACAAGGGCACGAGCATCGAGCGCAGGACTACCACGAGCGATTCGGGAGTCTATGAGTTGACCCAGATGGTGCCAGGCGAATATCGAGTTGAGGCGGAGGCTAGCGGATTCGGCAAGTACGTCGCCGATCCCGTCACCGTAAACGTGCTCTCGCGTGTGACGCTTGACCCGGAAATGCAACCGGCGGGCGCCGCCGAGCAGATAACGGTCACCGGCGAAAATGCGGCTCTGATTGAAACGACCAAGACCGACGTCGGCGGTGTGGTAAACCAGCGCCAGATGGAGAACCTACCCAACAACGGCCGGTCGTTCGCCTCTCTCGCGATCCTGTTACCCGGCGCGACACTCCAGCCTTCGTTTGATCCGACCAAAGCGCGCGTCGGCACCTTTTCTGTTGGAGGCGCCACAGGTCGCAATCTAAACATCACGATCGATGGCGGCGATAACAAGGATAACGCTGTTGGCGGGATCCTGCAGAACTTCACGATGGAAGGAATTCAGGAGTTCGCTCTGTCGACTCAGAGATTCTCGGCGGCGAACGGCCGCTCGGGGGGCGCGTTGCTCTCGATAGTCAGCAAGAGCGGCACGAACGATTTTCACGGGTCGGCATTCGGGTTCTTCCGGCACGATAAGCTCAATGCGAACGCGCCAAAGTTGCTTGCCGATGCCAACCCCACCCTGTTTGCGGAAGGGGACGCAATAAAGCCACCCTTTAACCGCCAGCAGTTCGGCGGGTCAATTGGCGGACCGATAGTCAAGGACAAGGCTTTCTTCTTTGGAACCTACGAGCGCACCCGTGAGCGTGGGAATTCAATCGTTCCCACCTCTATCTTCGAACAGATCCAGATCCTGGAGCCACTGGGCTACCAGGCGGTGCGTTTTCTCGAGCAGCCGTTCGACGAGCATCAGTACACGATAAAGACCGACTTCTTCCCTGTTGCGAACCACACCTTCTCGGTTCGCTTCGCCGGACAGAATAACAACGGTCTGAACGATCAAGCCGGATACCTGGTAGTCTTCACCGACAACTCGGGCGGGAACACCACTGAGAACGATCTCTACAACCTGCTCGGCTCATGGACCTGGACCGCTAGCTCCAACGTGGTCAACCAGTTTGCATATCAGTTTTCGAACTTCAACAACCAGATCGGAGCGACCACCGATTTGCCGAACCTGATCTTCGCCGACGGGCTCTCGGTCGGTCGAAACGGTAACGTGCCCCAGCAAACGCTCCAAAGGAAGCACCAGTTCAGGGACGATCTGACGTGGAACCGCGGCAGGCACGGATTCAAGTTCGGCGTCGATTACACGGCCGAACCGGTCCTTGGTGGGTTGTTCGCGTTCATCTCAGCGCCCACCTATGAATTCGTTGACACTGCCGCGAACATCGCGGCCCTCCCCCAAGGTTTCTTCACCCCGGGCGTAGTGGGAGACATTCTGCTCGCGGGGGGTGATCCGACCTTCGACCTCGATCCGAGTCCAAAGCTGTTTTCATGGTACGTTCAGGACGATTGGAAGGTGACTCCTCGCCTTACGTTGAATCTGGGCCTGCGCTATGACCTCGACATTGGCTATGTTGACAACGAAAACCAGGCCAATAACCGAGCGGTCAAGTTTTTGAAGATCATCGGTAGTCCGTTCGGACAAAGAGTGGCGGAGGACGACAAAAACAACTTCGGCCCGCGTTTCGGTTTTGCCTGGGACGTCTTGGGTAATGGCCGGTCGGTGGTGCGGGGTGGTTATGGCATCTACTATGACCAGTCGTTCCTGAATGTGCCGCTGTTCGCCGTTCAGTCAGCCAACCCGGAGATCTATGCGCTGATCATCGATGACTCTGTGGGTCTAAGCCTGGCATCTCCAGCGCCAAGCTTCCCGCGGCCACTTACGAACCCACCCATTGGCTTCCCGGTGAATGGCCGGTTGATTGATCCGGACTACGAGTCGCCGTACACCCAGCAGTTCAACATCGGCTACGCCGTGGAGCTCGGCCGGAACATGGCGCTCGATTTTGACTACGTTCACATCCTGGGTCTGCACGAGTTCACACAGTTGGACATCAACCCACGAATCGGCCCGTTGATCAACGCGCAGCGAGGTGATCCTAACCCGCCGCGACTTCTGCAGTCGCAGATCGATGCTCACGCGGCCGAGATCACCGCTGAATTCGGTCAGGCTAACCCGTTCACCAGACTCAGGGTCGCCCAGTCCGACGGGCGCTCGCGCTATGACGCCTTTACGGTAGCGTTCCGAAAGCGCTACGCAAACAAATTCCTGTTCAACGCCCACTACACGCTGGCGAAGTCGCAAGGCTGGTTTGGTGGATCCCAATCCTTCCAACTCACGGCCCAGAACCAGTTCAACAAGTTCGACCCGTTGGCTGATTTCGGACCGACAGGCGAAGACGAGCGGCACCGCTTCGTGATGTCAGGCGTTTTTGACCTCCCGTGGGGCTTCCAGGTCTCGCCGGTCGTTCAATTGTCGTCGGCGCGTCCATACAGCATCATCGTTGGCCCGATAGACATAAACAAGGATGGCGTCGCCAACGATCGCGAGTCGCGCGATGGCAACGACCAGAACAAGTTGCCGCCTAACACAGAACGTGGCGACAAATTCAGTCAGGTAAACGTGAGGGTCTCGAAGTACTTCAACTTCAACGACAGGATGAAACTCGGAATCTTCTTCGAAGCATTCAACCTGTTTAACACCGGCAACTTCGGCGCATGCAGCGGCGACGTCGCGGGCGCCTGCTCGATCGACAACAACATCAACAGCCCAAACTTCGGGAAGCCTATCAACTTCTTTGGCGCGACGGGCTTCTCGGAGCCGATAGGCATACCGTTCCAGAGCCAATTCGGCGTCCGTTTCAGCTTCTAATCGGAAGCCTTAGCTTGCTCTTTCAAGGCCGGGGCTTATCGGAAGCTCCGGCCTTCTTTGCTTACAGCCGTGCGACTGGCATCAGGGTGACAGAAGTCGTGAGCGAAGGCGCGTCAACTCGAATTGCCTCTCTCGTATTTGCAACTCTTCTTGTAGCCACAACCTCGCTTGGTCAAGCAGCGCACTCGCTTCAAGGCAGGGTCGTACTCCCTAACGGCTCTCAACCGCCGAATCCGGTTAGAGTTACGCTCAGATTTAGCGGAAAGCAAGTGCACGAAGCCTTCACCGACTTGAGCGGCCGCTTCTTTTTTTCCGGATTGAATCGAGGCCGGTATCAGCTTGTTGCTGACGGCGACGGGGAAACGTACGAAACCACGCAAACAGACGCAGACGTTCTGGGTTTCGGGTCAGGCTCTCAGACCTTCACGCAAAACATCCAACTACGCGTTAAGGCCGGCAAAGCTGTCGCTACGGCAGCCGTCACCTCTGCTGAGGCTTTTGACCCCAATCTACCGCCTCGCGCACGCGAGCAGTATGAGAAAGGACTAAAAGAATCTCGCAACAATAATCCGGAGAAGGCCGTCAAACTCTTTGATGAAGCGCTCGCCGCATACCCTCAGTTCTACTTAGCGCACGTAGCCATGGCGGAGCAGTACGCAAAGCTCAAACGAGATCAGGAAGCGGTTGCGGCCTATCAGAAGGCGATCGAGATTAAGCCCGATCGCGCGCCGGCTTACGTCGGCATCGGTGTCATGCTTGTAAGGCAGAAGCGATACCCTGAGGCAATACCACCGCTTCGCCGCAGCCTCGAGATGGACAAGCTGTCTTCGACTCCTTACCTCTTCCTCGGCCTTGCCGAGATGATGACGGGCGACTATCCAGCCGCCGAAGCCAGCCTTTTGCGCAGTTACGAAATTGGCAAGCCTGCCCTGGCGCATATGTACCTGGCGAATCTGTACGAGTTGAAAGGCGAGCCGGCTAAGGCAATTCAGCAGCTTAAGGCGTTCCTCGAAGAGAGCCCCAATCTGCCGGACGAGCGCCGCGCCGAGATAGGGAAAGTGATTGACAAGCTGCGCAAGCGAGTTGAAAAGAAAGAGTGAGCACGTTTCCGGCCCGCGCGCACGCTTCAGGTGATCAAGACTTAGCAGGCTGCTGAAACAGGGAGGGCGCCACCAAGACTCAAAGACACGAAAGTGCACCAGGTGAGTGATAGCAATATGCTGGGGGCTTCCGGTTCCTTGGTGCCGTCGTGGCTTAGTGGCGATGGGTTAGTTTTTCAGCAGACTGTTAGGCAGGTTCCCGTCTGTAGCCCTCTTGTAGATCGAATCAAACGATGCTAA
This sequence comes from Blastocatellia bacterium, assembly GCA_049273855.1. Classification (GTDB taxonomy): domain Bacteria; phylum Acidobacteriota; class Blastocatellia; order UBA7656; family UBA7656; genus Onstottus_B. The sequence goes on along the minus strand of JBASRN010000235.1, from coordinate 558 downwards.
CGTAGCGCTCTCAGTTTCCTCGGCTTGTTGGCTCTGCTCGAATCTGCGCTCAGATTGGTCACAGGAGGTAATCCGCTATGAAGCTCAGGCTCCGTCCGCGCTTGAATCTGGCGCCCGCACCGATACTCGCGATCGCTGTCCTGGTGCTTGCCTCCGGCTGGCCTGCCGCTCGAGCACAAACGCTTAGCAACTTTGATCGCGACCGGGGCCGGGTCATGCTTGGCGTAATCAAGAACGAGATCAAAAAGAACTACTACGACCCGTCCTTTCGCGGCATCGATCTTGAAGCGCGGTTCAAAGCTGCCGATGAGAAGATAACGTCAGCCACAATAGTAGTCGGAGACTGGTCGGCGGGTGCAGTGATGAGAGCGCTTCACTACGAGCATCAGCTTGGAGCCGACACCGTCGTCTTCTACGGCGCAAGTGTTACCGATGCCGACTTGATAATGAGTGACGGCAGAAGTCTGGAACGCATCGGCGTGACACCCGACGAGACGTTGCTACCAACAGCCGCCGACATTGCCGCGAAGCGCGATCCCGTCCTCGCCCGGGCTGCTG
>JBASRN010000229.1:0-40422 GCA_049273855.1 Blastocatellia bacterium | reverse complement strand
ATGTAGGGGCGGCCCTCCGTGGCCGCACCTCAACCGCTCAGCGCCTCACATCTGCGAGGGGCGGCCACGGAGGGCCGCCCCTACAAGCCTACCTACACCTTCTCGCCGCGCTTGCCGAAGAACTCTTTTAGGGCCGGGTAAACATCTTCCTTGTCGTCGATTCGCACGCCGACAAAGCGCTCTTGATCTTTAAGCCTGTCTTTGAAGATCGAAAGCAACGCCCCTGATGAGCGCCGGTAGCTCGACGCGCCTTCTTCGCCAATCTCGCCGTAGCCAAACAGATTGCACATCGCGATCAACTCGTCCGCGAGCTTCACGGCTTCATCGTTGTCCGAGTAATAGTTGTCGCCATCCGAGAAATGAAACGGATAGATGTTCCAATCCTTCGGCGGATAGAGCCGGCCGATGATGTCGAGCGCGAGCCGGTATGCCGACGAGACAACCGTGCCGCCCGATTCGCCCTGCGTGAAGAATTGCGGCTCGGTTACTTCCTTTGCCTCGGTGTGGTGACTGATGAAAACGATCTTCACGTGATCGTACTTGGTCTTGAGGAACCGAACCATCCAGAAATAAAACGAGCGCGCGATGTACTTCTTGAACTCCCCCATGCTCCCCGAAACGTCCATCATCGCGATGACGACCGCGTTCGACTCGTAGGTCATCTGCTCCTGCCACGTCTTATATCGGAGGTCTTCCTTCTTAAAGGGGCCCAACTCGGCGTTGCCTGTCTCCCGCGCCTGACGCTTGATGTTCTCCAGGATGCTTCGGCGCTTGTCGAGATTTGAAAGGACGCCGGACCGCCGAATGTCGGTGAACTTCGTCTTTTTCGACTCAACAGCTTGTTTGGCTTTGTCCTCGAGGTATGGAAGATGGAGGTCTTCGAATATCAGTTTGGCGATCTCGTCTATGTCTACTTCGGCCTCGTAGTACTCCTGACCGGGCTGATCGCCTGCGCCTGGGCCTTGCCCCGGCCCCTGCCCGGGCTCTCCCTCGCGGGCGATCACATCGCCGACTTTGGTGCTCCCGTCTCCGGTTGCGACGTGTTTCTTCTTTCTATAGTCGAAGCGAAACTTGTACTCGTCCAGCGAGCGTATGGGCACTTTCACAACGCGCTTGCCGTCGGAAAGGATGATCGACTCGTTGGAGACTATCGAGCCGAGGTTCTTCTTGATCGCGTCGCGGACTCGTTCCTTATGCCGGTCCTGATCGATCTGACCTTTGCGTTGAAGTGACCAGTCGTTTCTTTGAACTGACATTTGCCGTTTCCTATTCAACCACGTATATGCGCCCTTCTCGAAAATCGATCTGTAGCCGACGGCCGGCGAAAGCATTAACTCCGAGGACAAGTTCTATTGGAAGACCGAGCTTGGTTACGTCTTTGACGCCCGCTTGACAGGGAGGGAGTTCGACGTTTCCGAACCCAATGCTTGGTAGCTCGACCAGTCTCGGACAATAGCGCGGTCCAGAGAGTGCGGCGATATCCTTTGTGCCTGCCTGCTGCAAACCGAGCCTCAACGATGGGCCGGGCGCGATCATGCTAACCTCGGCCCCGGTATCGTCCAGCGCACGAAACACGCGGTCTCCCAGTCGTACGCTTACGACTGGAGCCCGCCGTGGGTTGAACCGTAGCCAGTTCCTTGACATCACCCTACGAAGGCCGGTTGAGCCTCGGAATAGTCGCCCCGCGTCTCAAGCGTCACGATGCCGCGCTCGTCGTAGCTCTTACCTATGTCGACGAGTTCCATCGGATCGATGGCTGTGGCAATGAGTTTCCCTTCGTAGACTTCCCATTGATCCGCGCGCGTGACCTCAATCAACATCCAGAGATCCGGATAGAGAGCCTCCCACTCCGCTATCGGCTTAATCTCTTCAGCGTTTATGATCTGCAGCGTCCGATTTCGGTCGATGATGTCCATCAGTTCAGCCCTTCTTCCCCGCGCAGCACAATCCCGCCTGTCCCCCTCATTGCCCCAATCTACCTCGATAGCAACGTTCCCACGTAGGTCAACAACTCGTTGGCGCAAACCGCGCAGTAGCCGTTCTGCGAGACGAGCCGGTCGATTACCTCGTTGATACGGCGGAGCTGATCCGCGTCCGGCGTCTTGACCGAAGTCGTTATCTTCACGACGTCTTTCAAGTCCGAAAAGATCTTCTTCTCGATCGCCTCTTTCAAACGCTCGTGCGAGCGATACTCGAACGGCTTGCCCTTGCGCGCGTAGCTCGAAATGCGAATCAGTATCTCTTGCCGGAACGTGTTCTTCGCGTTCTCGCTGATCCCGATCTGCTCTTCGATCGAGCGCATCAGCTTTTCATCGGGCTCGATCTCCTCTTCAGTGATTGCGTCTTTCATCTTTTCTTTGTTGCAGTAGGCTTCGACGTTGTCGAGATAGTTATCGCAGATGCCCTTGGCCATCTCCTCAAACGAGTAAACGAACGCGCGCTGAATCTCGTTCTTCGCAATGTCGTCATACTCGCGTCGCGCCGTCGCTACAAGGTTCAGATATCGATCGCGCTGCTCTGACGAGATCCCGCTGTGCTGCTCGAAGCCATCCTTGATCGCTCGCAACGCATCGATAGGGTTTATGCAGGTGATGTTGTCTTTGACAAGCGCGCCCGACAAGCGATTTATGATGTAGCGTGGCGAGATACCGTCCATCCCTTCGCGCGACGCTTCTTCCTGAAGCTCGCGCACGTCCTTCGATTTAAAGCCCTCGACATCCTCGCCATCGTAAAGCTTCATCTTCTTCACGATGTCAATGTTCGCCTTCTTGGGCTCTTCGAGCCGCGTCATCACCGAAAACATCGCCGCCACCTTCAGAGTGTTAGGCGCAATGTGGATCGCGCGCAGAGCCTCTGACTGCTTGAGCAGCTTGTCGTAGATTCGCTCTTCCTGCGAAGCCTTCAGGTTGTAAGGCACCTTGATCATGATGATCCGGTCCTGAAGCGCCTCGCTCTTCCGGTTGGCTACGAACGCGCTGTATTCGTTCTCGTTTGTGTGCGAGATGATTGCTTCGTCGGCGTAGATCAAAGCAAACCGGCCGGTCTTGATGTTTTGCTCCTGGCTCAGGGTCAGCAAGCTATAGAGAAACTTCTCGTCGACCTTCAGCATCTCGACAAACTCCATCAGCCCCCGGTTCGCGATGTTCAGCTCGCCGTCGAAGCGATAAGCGCGCGGGTCGGACTCGACTCCGACTTCACCGATCGTCGAAAGGTCGATCGAGCCGGTCAGCTCGGTTATGTCCTGCGATTTCGGATCCGAAGGAGCGAAGGTGCCGATGCCGATCCGGTCCTTCTCAGAGAAAACGATGCGATGCACGAGCACATCTTCGTGGCGGCCTTTGTAGACGTGCTCGAGGTTGTAGCGGCATTGCGGGCAAAGCTCGCCCTCGATGTACAGGCCGTAGTGCTTTTCGATTTCGGGTCGAAGGTCGGGCGGGATCAGATGCAACGGCTCTTCGTGCATCGGACAATCCTTGATCGAATAGACCGCGCCGTCCGGAGTGCGCGACCACCGCTCGATCCCGCGCTTGAGCATGGTGACGATGGTCGACTTGCCGCCGCCGACCGGCCCCATCAACAGCAGGATTCGCTTGCGGACTTCAAGGCGCTGGCCGGCCGACTTGAAGTACTCGACGATTTTCGAGATTGGGCCCTCGATCCCGAACAGCTCATCCGAGAAGAAGTTATACCGAATAATTTCATCGCGCGAGCCCTCGTTGACCTTGTCCATGCCCGCCGCAAGTACCATATCGCAGATGCGGGCGTGCGAAAGCTTTGCAACGTTTGGATTCTGAGAAACCAGTTCGAAGTAATCGCGGAATGTACCTTCCCAGGCTAACCGCTCGCGGTCGCGGCGGTGCGTCTCGAGAAGATCGCTGATATTGAATTTGTCTTCCCCCATCTTTTACCTCCGAATTCGACTGGGCATTCCGACCGGCAAACGCTAGGCGAACAGCGTCCCACCGCGTTTGCCGATCAACCTTTGGGGCCCGGCTGCGGCGCAAGCTCCAAACCGTTCTCGCGCGGAGGAATCGAATCTCCCAAGCGTTCACGGCGAGAGTGAGGACGACACTCAGTCTACGCCCTTGCGGGCGGACAGTCGGAGGTAGAAGTCCGGCTGCTCTTGGCTCGACTGGATGCACGCTCAACCCGGAAACTCACAAGCGAAGCATCGTGTCAAACAAGCTCTGAAGTTCAATGATCTATTGCGGTTCTGATTTCTGGCAGTAGTATAGCACGGAGCGCAAGGGTCTGAGTTTGACCCCAAAACTTCCTTAACGTCCTGTCTTTCAGACATCGCGGTCTCCAGATCACGCGCGAGCTGACTCGTGCTAACCTTTTCCTTCCAACACGACTCGCGGCTTCACCACGTGCCGCGCCACCGCGTCATACTCACCGACTCCAACCAGCTCGCCGATCTCGTTGCACAACCGAACAAATCGGTCCCCGCCTTCGACGCAACGCTGCGACGACTCGACGGCTCGTCCGGTCACCACGCGGCTAACGCCTTCGCGATCCAGCGTGAGCGCGGGCAAGTGCGACAGCATCGCCGACGGACTGATCAGCGCTCCCTCGGCCACTTCATCGCGATTCATGGCTTCCAAAGCCTCAAGCGTCACTGACTCTCCGATCTTGAAGCCCCCGACTGCGGTTCGCCTCAGTGCTGCGAGGTGCGCGCCCACGCCCAGTCGCTCGCCGATATCGTTGGCCAGCGTGCGAATGTAGGTCCCCGACGAGCAGCTAACGATGACATTCAGGTCCGTCGAGGGGTCCGCGCTCGCCTGCGCGTGCAACGCTTCTGTATCGATTAGTTCAATCGAATGAATCGTGATAGCCACTGGCTCGCGCGCCACCTCGCGACCTTCACGCGCGGCATAGTAGAGTCTCTCGCCTCCGATTTTCTTGGCCGAGTACATCGGCGGCATTTGAAGCTGGGGACCAACGAACTCACTCACGACTCGACGCACTTCTTCGAGGCTCGTTTCCTTTGATGATTGGGATGGCGTGATTTGTTTGCCGGTGAGGTCTTGCGTGTCGGTCGCAAACCCGAGTCTCACCGTGGCAAGGTATTGCTTGTCGAGCCCGACCAGGAACTGAGCAAGCCTCGTCGCCTTGCCAACACACACGAGAAGAACTCCGGTCGCGAACGGGTCGAGGGTCCCGGCGTGACCGACTCGTCGAGTAGCGGCGACGCGCCGAACACGCGCGACTACATCGTGTGACGTGATGCCCGCGGGTTTGTCTACGATGAGAGCGCCGAACATAAGTTCTTACGAGTGCAGCTAAATGATAGCAAGACGGTTCGGGCCGGGGCTCCGGCACTGATCACGCTCCGCTCGCTCGGAAGGAACGTCGAGCGTGGAGCGCGGTTTCTACTGGTTGTTGGCCGGAGGAATCGGCTCGTCGCCGGTCTCGCTGACTTGCGCAGCTAGCGAAGCAGGTATGCGAATGACATGTTTGCCAGGCGGAGTCACTCCGCGCTGCAGCTCAGGATTCAAATCCAGCAAAGCCCCGTAGGAGATTTTGAGTTTTCTGGCCAGGGGACGCAGATCGGTTTGAGCAGCAACCGCGCGGGTGTGATATCGATAAGGATAGGAGGCTGGCATTTCAAAGCCGTACTTCTTTGGATTCTTCGCGATCGTGACGACAGCCAGGATCGCCGGCACGTAGTTGCGAGTCTCCTGCGCGAGGTTCCGGTGCAGGCGCCAAAAATCCCGCGAGCCCGCCCGCGCGATGGCAGAGTCAACGTTGCCTTCACCGGTGTTGTAAGCCGCAAGCGCCAGCGTCCAATTCCCGCTGTAACGCTTGGCGAGCCACTTCAAATAACGCGCTGCCGCGGCCGTCGACTTCTCCGGGTTCGAGCGCTCGTCAAGCCAGTAATTCTGAGTTAGCCCGAATCGCGAGCCGGTCGAAGGGATGAACTGCCAGATGCCCTTCGCCGCCGCGGACGAATAAGCATAAGGATTCCAACCCGACTCTACCTGAGCAAGCCAGATCAAGTCCGTCGGCACGCCTTCTTGTTTGAAGATCCGCTCGGCCATTCCGCGAAACCTGACCGACCGCTGAAGCCCCGCCGCCATGGTCGCGCGCCCGCGTCCCTGGCTGAAATAGCTTATGAACTGGCGAACCGGGAGCGCCGACGCGAAGTCAAAGTTAAATCGCGCGGTGAGGTCGTCGTCGGCTGCCGCCACCTCCTCGAGATCGGCTTCCGAGAGCGACGCAAGCTTGTCGAGCGGCGAAGGCTCATATCGCTGTTCATGAAACCCGCCGTCCTTTTGCTCCAGGGCCGCGATCTGATAGCGATTGATCTTCTCGATCAACTCGCGGTAGTAGACCCGAAGCTCGTCATCGCTGCGCACGTCGATGGAACCGACCCATATCGTGTCGACCGCCTCGTCAAACTCGCGGCGCGCCTGGTTGTACTCGCCGCTGGTGTAGGCCTTCTGGCCTTTCTGAAAATGTGTCTCGGCTGTGCTAATGACCTGGCGGACCTGATCGCGTTTGTTGTCTTGAGGAGACTGGGACTGGGCAGCGGCGAGATTATGCGGGAAGGCGCTCAATCCGATAGCCAGCGCTACGCCCGCAACCATCGTCAGAATTCTCGTCGTGATTGTGTGCCTGAGTTGGTGCATGCCTTCAGCCTAACAAACGCCGCCTGATGGCTGGCGTTCGGGTTTATTATAGCCTATTCCACACACAACAACACCGCGGCGGGTTTGCATGCCAGGTGGGATTGGCGTTTCGAGGGCGTACCTTACTCGTACCGCAAAGCTTCGATGGGGTCGAGACCGGCCGCTTTTCGAGCCGGGTAATACCCGAATGCGACTCCTACGAAAACCGAAAAAACAACCGATGCGACTATTGAGACAGGTGAGATCAGCGTCGGCCATTCAAGCGTCTTGGAAATAATGATCGAGGCGCCAACTCCGAGCGCGACTCCAATGACTCCGCCCACGACTGAAAGCGTGATCGATTCGATCAGGAACTGCCGGCGAATCACGCCGCTGCGAGCGCCTATCGCCATGCGAATGCCGATCTCGCGAGTGCGCTCAGTGACCGATACCAGCATTATGTTCATGATTCCAATGCCGCCCACCAGCAGCGACACGCCGGCGATCGACGCGAGCAGGTTGGTCATGATCTTGCTCGACTCGTCGGCTGCTTCGGCGACGTCGGTCAGGTTCCGAACGGTAAAGTCGTTTTCTTGATTCGGAGCGATCCGGTGACGTTGGCGCAGCAGCTCGGTGATTTGTTTTTCTGCCGTGAAGGTTGCAGCCGGGCTGATGGCCGACACCATCGCTGATTGGATATGGCTTATTGACAGCATTTTCTTTTGCGCGGTGGTGTAGGGAACGATAACGGTGTCATCCTGGTCCTGGCCGTATTGGCTCTGGCCCTTGATGCTCAACACCCCCAGCACGCGGAATGGAAGGTTCCGAATACGCAGCGTTTGTCCAACCGGATCAGCGCCGGCGAAGAGGTTGTCGGCTATCGTCTTTCCGATGACGCAAACCCGCGCAGCATTTCGCACGTCGCCTTCGCTGAAAAACTCACCGCTGGCCATCGGCCATGCTCGAATGTCGGAAAACTTTTGGTTCGTGCCTTGAATCCCGGCCGACGCAACCCAGTTTTGATTGCCAAACACGAGTTGGCCGCTTGCACGCACAGCCGGGCTCGCCGCGCGAACTGCAGGGCACTCGTTCTCGATAGCATCCACGTCCTCCGGGACGAGAGTAGTGACTGAGCCCGAGCCGCCGCGCATCCCGCCTTGAGTCATCGAGCCAGACCACACGAAAAGCATGTTGTTGCCGAGGTTTGCGATCTGCGACTGAATTGAAGCCGACGCGCCCTGGCCTATTCCGACCATGGCTATGACCGCCCCGACACCGATTATGATACCGAGCATTGTCAGGCTTGACCGAAGCTTGTTGCGGCTAAGCGCGCGCAGCGCAACTTTGAACGTCAAGAAAATGTTCATTCGTCGTCCTCCTCGAGTTCAAGTTCAGGCATCGCATCAAGCTCCTCTTTAGCCGAGCGCGGGTTCTTGATCATCTCGTCGCTCTTGATGCGGCCGTCCCTGAACACAACAACCCGACGCGCGTACTGGGCTATGTCGAGTTCGTGGGTCACCACGGCGATCGTGATTCCCCGCTCCTCGTTGAGCTGCTGAAAGACGGACATCACATCGACGGCGGTTCGGCTATCAAGATTTCCGGTTGGCTCGTCGGCGAGGATGATCGACGGTTGATTAACCAGCGAACGGGCGATAGCGACGCGTTGTTGCTGTCCGCCTGAAAGCTGGCTCGGCAAACTGTCCAATCTGTCGCCAAGTCCAACGATTTCGAGAGCTTCCTTTGCGCGTGCGAGCCGCTCGGCCGTCTTGACTCCGAGGTACAGCATTGGAAGCTCGACGTTCTCGAGCGCCGACGTGCGAGACAGCAGGTTGAAGCCTTGAAACACAAACCCGATCTTGCGATTTCGAATATCGGCAAGCTCGTCCCTCGAGAGCTTCGACACGTCCTGCCCGTCAAGGTAGTAAAGACCTCTCGTTGGTTTGTCGAGACAGCCGAGGATGTTCATCGTCGTCGACTTGCCCGATCCCGAAGCCCCCATGATCGCCACGAACTCGCCCCGGTCGATGTGCAGCGACACGCCGTGGAGCGCGTGAATCTCGTGGTCGCCCATCTTGTAGATCTTATGTACATGATCCAGCTTGATCAGCGCCGGCCCCAGCAATGGATCGGCCGCAAGCGCTCGCTCGCTTTCAAGCTGGCTCGTCTTGTTTATGACTCTTGCTTCCAACTGCAACCTCTTCGTGTTGGTGTTCAGCCGCCACACTGCTTATCGGGTCCGGCCGCCGCCCGCAGGCCGCTGTCCGAACGGCGTTGCTTGTTGTGCCGGGCGGCTCGCGCCGTTGGTCTCGTTCTGACCGGTTACGACGATATCGCCCTCGTGAACATCGCCTCCGAGGATCTCGGTCACGCGGCCGTTGGTTAGACCCGTTCGTACAAAGCGCGGTTCGATCGTCTTGTCGTTGGTCAGTATCCAAACCTGCTGGCCTTGTCTTTGTCTGGGAGCATCCGCGCCGGCTTGCGCGTCCCCGGCTTGCGGCGAAGGCTGAGCCGAGGTCTGGCCGGCCTGTCCTTCTGCCCGTTGCCGCCGACCACCCCCACCGCTTTGAGATTGTGCGCCGTCTCCCTGAGCCTGACCGGCGGGCTGTTGAGCTTGCCCAGCTTGGCCAGCCTGTCCTTGACGCTCGGCTTCACGCTCTGTTCTGCGAGCATCCATCTTCTGACGGAGCGCTTCCTGTTCTTTCTCGGAAAGAACCGGTTTGAAGCGCAGAGCGCCGTTGGGCACGGTCAACACATTATCTTTTCGTGCGACCGGAACGGTGATATTCGCGGTCATGCCTGGCCGCAGTTTCATTTCCGGGTTCGATACGTCGATCACCGCGCTGTAGGTGACAACGTTTTGCAAGGTCTGGGCGTTGAGCCTCACCTGGGTGATCTCTCCCGAAAAAGTTTCTCCGGGGTAAGCGTCGACCGAGAAGTTTGCCTTGATGCCCTGGCGAATCTGACCTACATCCGCCTCGTCGACCGAAGCCAGCACCTGCATCTTCGTCAGGTCGTTCGCGATGGTAAAAAGAGTCGGCGCTTGCAGGCTAGCCGCAACGGTCTGGCCCACGTCGACGTTGCGCGAAACCACCACTCCGTCGATTGGCGACGAGATGATCGAGTGATCGAGGTTCAATTGCGATTGTTGAAGCTGAGCTCTTGCCTGGGTGACCGAAGCTTTGGCCTGGTCGAGTTTCGCCTTTGCCGACGCGTTTGCGGCTTGCGTCTGGCCCACCTGTGCGACGGCTTGCTCGTATCGTGCTGCAGCAGCACCAGCCTGAGCTTTTGCGGCCTCGATGTCTCGTCCCGATATGACCGAAGCCAGTTCCTCGTATCGCTTCACCAGCGCTATCGCGTCGTCTCGCTGTACCCGCGTGACTTCCTGATTGGCCCTTGAAGCCTGAAGGTTGGCTTTCTGGTTGTTGATCTCGGTCTCGGCGGCTGCTACAGCCGCTTCAGCGTTGACCACATTGGCGCGTGAGTTATCGACTTGAGCCTGGAAGACCGCTGGATCGAGTCGGGCAACGATCTGACCCTTCTTTACCTGCGAATTGAAGTCCGCTCCGAGCCAGCTAACGGTGCCCGACACTTGCGAACCTACTTGCACCGTCGTGACCGCCTGGACCGTGCCGGTTGCCGACACGTTTACTTCAACGTTCCCGCGTTCCACCCTCGCAGTGATGTAGTCACTGGCGTCCGCGCTCCTGCCCCAGAACACTGCCGCCGCCCCGCCTGCTGCGATCAGGACAATCATCGCTAACGGGGTCTTTCTCTTTTTTATGACTTCAATGAGTCTCTTTAGCTTCAACACAATCACATCCTCGTTTCGATTCTCTCGCTTTTCTCTACCAACTCCCAGGACGATTTTCGACAAGTGCCGGTTACAGTAAACACAGCGTACCTTGACAGTTGTTGACGCCCCTCTCTATAGTACCAACTTGCCAAGCGGGCGGTTAGCTCAGCGGTAGAGCATCGGTCTTACAAACCGGGGGTCAGTGGTTCGAACCCACTACCGCCCACCAGTTTATTTGATGCTCCGAAGCCGCCGAGTGGACGCTGAAACGTTTGAAGCGCGGAGTCGTAGTTCAGCTGGTTAGAACGCCGGCCTGTCACGTCGGAGGTCGCGGGTTCGAATCCCGTCGGCTCCGCCACTCTCAAAGGACTGAGTGCTGAGGACTGAGGACTGAGCGAGTCTTCAGCCAGGGTGCTCAGTCCTTCGCAGTTTTGATCGAACTCAGTCCTCATCGCTCAGTCCTTGAACTTATGATCACCGTCGATCAAGCGCTCGCCATCGTGTTGCAACGCATCGAAGCGCTGGGCACCGAGACGGTCCCGCTCGAACGGGCGCTGGGGCGAGTTCTCTGCGAACCCATTTACGCAGACATTGACCTGCCGCCGTTCGATCGTGCTCGAATGGATGGCTACGCGGTGCGCTCTTCGGATGTCGCGACAGCGCCGGTCAAGCTTCGAGTCATCGGAGAGATTTCCGCCGGTGCTTTATTCGCGGGAAAGCTCAACGCTGGCGAAGCAGTGAAGATCTTCACCGGCGCCCCTGTGCCCGAAGGCGCGGACGCCGTGCAGAAGGTCGAGGTCACCAAAAGCAGTAACCACACGGTAGAGATCCAGGAAGCAGTCAAACCCGGTCAGTTCATCACGCCTCATGCAAGCGAGATCGAAGCTGGGGAGCAAGCGCTGAAACCGGGGCGCGCCATTGGTCCCGCGGAGATGGCGGTGCTTGCCTCATTTGGACGTGAGCAAGTCATAGTCAGCCGAAAACCTCGCGTCGCCGTTTTCTCAACGGGCAGCGAACTGGTTGATGTATCGGTCAAACCTTCGGGTGCGCAGATAAGAAACTCAAACAGCTACACGCTTGCGGCGTATGCCGAGCGGGCGGGCGCTTCTGTAGATATTCTTCCAACGGCTGAGGACACGCCGGAAGCGACGCGCGATGCGTTGATTCGAGCCGCCGAGCATCCAGATATTGTTATAACCTCGGGCGGCGTTTCGATGGGCGACTACGATCTGGTTAGAGCCGCGCTGCTCGAGATAGGCGCTGAGATCTTCTTCGACAAAGTCCAAATCAGACCGGGGAAGCCGATCGTTTTCGCGAGGCGGCATCAAACCTTCTTTTTTTGTCTTCCCGGCAATCCCGTTTCGACTTCGGTGACTTTCAATGTGTTCGTACGGCCGGCGATAAGAAAGATGCTGGGCCACGACTCGCCGATTGTCTCGAGTGTGACTGCCTTACTTGCTCATCCCCTGAAGGATGCTTCAAGTAGAAAAAGCTACTTGCCGGGGCGATTGTCCATCGAAGATGGGCGGGCCTTTGTTGAGCCGTTGAAATGGGGCGGCTCGTCTGATTTTGTAGCGTTCGTGAAGGCGAATGCGTTGATCATCGTCGCCGAAGACGTTCACGAAATCGCCAAAGGACAGGCTGTTGAGGTGCTCGGGATCGATAGCTGATGGCAGAGAAAAACAGAAACTCAAGGCCAAAGGGCAAGCGACCAGTGACAATCCCGCTAACTCATTCAGACGAAGAAGGCCGCTCGCGGATGGTCGATGTCGGGGACAAGCCGGTGACTACTAGAACGGCGGTGGCAAGTGGTTTTGTTCGAATGTCCGCCGCCACCGTAGAGGCCATTCGGGAGCACCGCACGCCAAAGGGTGATCCGCTCGAAGTCGCCAGGCTCGCCGGCGTAATGGCGGCCAAACGCACGTCAGAGCTGATCCCGCTTTGTCACCCGCTTCCACTCCATCATGCAGAAGTGCAGATCGAGCTGCGCTTTGATGGAGTGGCGATAATCGCGACCGCTCGAACTGAAGGCAAGACCGGGGTCGAGATGGAAGCGCTGACCGCGGTATCAGTCGCAGCGTTGACCGTTTACGATATGTGCAAGGCGATCGACAAGGGTATGGTAATGACAGATGTGAGGCTTGAGTCCAAAACCGGCGGCCGATCGGGAGACTACAAACGTGATTCGTGATTCTTGAGGCCGGCGTCGGATTAAGGCGATTCCCTAATCGATCGCGAGTTTCGCTCACGAATCCCGCATGAGTTTCGAACATCGCACATCGCGTCGGCGTATGAGTTGCCGAAATGGAAACGCAATCTGAAGTCAAAGATTCTTTTAAGCTTCTTCTGCTCGCGTCCGCGCTGACGCTTGCGCTCTGGTTCATTCCACTGGCCGGCGTCATCACCTATCCCATCCGGCTCTTTGTCACTTTCATTCACGAGATTGGACACGCGCTTGCGGCGCTCGCCACATTTGGGGGCGTCAACAGAGTCGGGCTGGATTGGGGCGGCAGCGGGGTTACCTTCACGCAGGGCGGCTGGGGGATTTTGATTTCGACCGCCGGTTATGTCACGACGACCCTGTACGGTTCGGGATTGTTGCTGTTTTTGAGAAAGGCCCGCAACGCCCGCGCTGCGGCGGCGGGCACAGGCGGCTTATTGCTTCTGATGACGGTGTTGTTCGGCGGAAACTTAGTCGCCTGGTTGGCCGGTCTTGTTTTTGGGGTTGGCTGTTTGCTGATAGGTTTGAAAGCCAGCCGCGGTTTTGCACATTTCTTTATGAGTTTTCTCGCCGTTCAGTGCATTCTGAACGCTTTTTACGATCTTCGCGCGTTGCTCTACCTCTCGGCGTTTGATCCGGGGTTGCCGACCGATGCCGGGAACATGTCACAGGCAACCGGGGGCCTCTTGCCGCCGATGGTGTGGGCGCTTATCTGGGCTCTGTTGTCGGTCGTCGTAGTCGCGTACACGCTCGTGCTTTACTCGCGAAGCTTGCGCCGGCGAGCCGAGTTCTCGGAGACAGCGCCTCCAGCGCTCATCACCGATCAATCAGCTAACATCAGCGCTCCACGTTTATAGTATTACGATCTCGCCTTAATCAGACCGCGCGGCAAATTTTACAAACGCGGGCCCGTTTGCTAGACTCAGACTCACGCGCGTTATATTCACTCAACGCGCGCGCTACTTTCATAGCGGTTTGATTAATAGATGTTAAAGTCCGGACTCTTAGGATTGTCATTAGCTTTTCTGTTTCCCTCAGTCGCAAGCTCTCAGGTTCAAGCGCCTCGCGGCGTCAACACCGATGAAGCGCTGGCAGTGGCCGATCAGCACATCCGCAAAGGTGAAGCATGCCTTGCAAGCGGCGACCCGGAATGCGCGCGGCGTGAGTTCGACTCCGCGGTCGATTACGTGTTTGATCTCGGTGTGGATACCAGGAACGATGAACGCCTTCGTCTGGGATTGCGCGCAATCATCGAGAAGATCAACAACTACGAGACGGGTTCCCCGTTAGCGACCGCGAAGCCGTTCTGGAAGACCCAGGAATTCGAAGGCCGCCCGCTCGTCGAGCCAACTGACCCGGTTGAGACGCTCGGGCATGCCTTGACTGGGCCGCTCAGTGTGGACGGCTTTCAACGCAGTTTCGCCGAGCTTCGCAAGCGGTTCAATGAGAAGTACTCCCGCGTCATAACGTTGACCGGCGCAGATCATGCCGAGCACCGCAGGCTGTATGGATCGGGAAGCGCTTACGACATTCGCGTTCGGGACCTGACTCGCGAGCAAGTGAACTTCATCATCGCTACCGGCTCGCGTCTTGGTTTGCGAATCAAGGACTTTTCAACCTGGGACCGGGTTCAAGCTCACAACGCTCGGACGTTCACGCTTCGCAGGCCGCTCGACACTCTTGCGACAGGCATTCATTTGCACATCGATCGGATGACGGCGGCCAGGCGTCCAGCGATGGTGACGATACCGGCGATCAGAAGCGGAGTCAGGAAGGACGCGCGATCGAAGAAGAACTGATGGCGTGGGACGGACAAGAGCGAAGGCGGGGCAACGAGCGGCGCGTTGTCGAGCGCCGTCACACCTCGCGCTACAATGTCCGTACGCTGTTGGTTGTCGATGGCATCGCGTGGATTGACCCGCCAGACGGAGAGCGTCGAAGGCACATTCGCCGGAGACGCGATCGCGAGGCTCTCGCCATAAAGGTCGCGCATCACGCCCTTCCCTGACCTTGTTGAATCACCCCCTTCATTCGGGGGGTCGGTCTGAGTTCAGAGTACGCTTCAGCTTGCTTTTGGCCGCACGAACGTGAGAGGCAAGGTAAAGCTTGTACTCTGAACCTCAAACCGATCCACTACCCTTCCTTCTTAAAACTTGTTTGACTCAATTCGTCGGTGATAGCATACGTGCGGCTTACGAGGCCGACGCATAAGATCGACCATGACTGATGTTTTCCTTCAAAACGTGCGGTTCGATGAGCGAGGATTGATACCGGCCATCGTGCAGGACGCCACCACCAACGAAATCATCGCACTGCGCTACATGGATAACTCGAGTCTCGCGGCCACCCTCAAGACTGGCAGCACCAAGTTCGTTGACGCGACAGGCCGGGTGGCGGCAGGTGGAGCGTCAAGACTGCTGGACGTTCGCTTAAGCGAGGACGGCTCGTCGCTGACGATATTGATCTCTCGCGAGTCGGGCGACTCGGAGGCCGAGCACGTTAGTCTTCTTCATCAGACCTTCGAAGCACAAAGACCGGCGGAAGTCTCGCTGGTCGACGTGGGGTCGATGGAGTTTGGGCTTGCGATCAACAACCTCTACTCCTTGATCGCGGAGCGGAAAGAGAAGCGCCCCGAGGGTTCGTACACGACTTACCTGTTCAACAGCGGCCTGGATAAGATACTCAAGAAGATCGCGGAAGAAACGGGCGAGGTCATCATCGCCGCCAAGAATCGCTCTCCCCGCGAAACGATTTCCGAACTTGCTGACCTCTTCTACCACCTGCTCGTTCTGATGGTCGAGCGCGAGGTGAAGCTAAGCGATGTTCGCGATGAATTGATCAGCCGCGCCAAGCAGCCTGCGAAGTGATAAGCCAAAGCGGCCGGGTGCGGAGCCGGCCCACCAACCACGCTTTTAGACGTTAAAGAACAAACGAACGACAGATATGAACACAGATAAACACCGATCAATGAACGACTCTGAAACCTACTGCTATCCGTGTTCATCTGTGTTGATCTGTGGTTACTTCTCCGGCAAACGCCGAGGGCGCTTCCGCAGTCGCCCGCGGCAGACTCTTAGCCTCAAATGAACTATCTCACACCCAATAACTACGAAGAGTTTCTAAAACTCGCGGCGGAGGGCACGGTCGTTCCCGTGGTGAGGCGCGTAATGGCGGACCTGCTGACGCCGGTCGGCGCATATTTGAGAATCGAACGCCTGAGCCCTTTTTCGTTCCTGCTCGAATCAGTAGAAGGCGGAGAAAAAGTCGCGCGGTATTCGTTCCTCGGCTTCGATCCTCACACAGTCGTGCGCAGCCGCGCCGGCAAAGTATCGATCGCCAGTGGGTTAATTGAGGAAGAGTCAAATGAGCCGATGCTCGCTGTGCTTCGCCGACTTTCGGGCCGTCACATCCCTGTCCGGTCGGCGGATCTGCCGCCGTTCGTATGCGGCGCAGTCGGCTATATGAGCTACGACGCGGTGCGCTGGTTCGAAGAGATTCCAGACGTCAATCCCGACGATCTTCAGATGGACGACGCGGTGATGATGTTTTTCTCGCGGCTGCTGGTGTTCGATCACGTGCGGCATCAAATCCATCTGATAGCCAACGTGTTCACCAGGGGTGAGACTAAGGGGCTGGAAGCCGAGTATCAGCGGGCGCTCGGCGCCATCGACGACATCGAAGCACGACTCAGCGATCCGATTGAACCGTTGCCTCGCCCCGTTTCGAACGAAGCTGCTCCGTTGCGCTCGAACATGAAAAAACAAGAGTTCGAGCAAGCGGTGGTGCGCGCGAAAGAATACATAACGGCGGGCGACATCTTTCAGGTCGTGCTCTCGCAGAGATTCGAAGCGGGGCTTAAGACGAATCCGTTCGAAGTCTATCGCGCGCTTCGAGTCGTCAACCCCTCGCCCTACATGTTTTATCTGAAGCTCGGCCCGAACTCGATCATCGGGGCTTCGCCGGAGATGCTGGTGCGCGCAACTGGACGCCGGCTCGAATATCGTCCGATCGCAGGCACGCGGCCGCGCGGCGCCACCGAGACCGAAGACATCCTGCTCGGTGAAGAAATGCGAGCCGACGAAAAAGAGGTCGCCGAGCACGTGATGCTGGTTGATCTCGGGCGAAACGATCTGGGGCGCGTCTCGGACTACGGCTCAGTCGAGGTTACCGAGTTGATGATGGTCGAGCGCTATTCGCACGTCATGCACCTGGTTTCGTCGATCAGGTCGCGTCTCAAGCCGGGGACGGATCGCTTTGATGCTCTGGCGGCGTGCTTTCCGGCAGGAACGGTGACCGGCGCGCCAAAGGTTCGAGCTATGGAGATTATCGACGAGCTTGAGCCGACCCGCCGTGGGGTTTATGCCGGCTCGGTGATGTACCTTGACTACTCGGGTAATCTGGACTCGTGCATAGCGATTCGAACAATCGTGACAAAGGATGGCCTGGCCTACATTCAAACCGGCGCTGGGATAGTGGCGGATTCGATCCCTGAAAGCGAGTACGTCGAGACGGTGAACAAGGCTCGCGCGATGCTTCAAGCTATTGAGATGGCGAATAACGGTTCCCGTTGACTGGCCGGGCGTCGTTCTCGTGGGCGCCTCGCTCCGCAGGTTTCAGAAGCAAGTTGAACAACACGTGCTCGCCGAGGGCGCTCTACGGACTAGCTTTCGGATTCCACCTGTTCCTCGGCCTCGCTGGTCTTCGGTTTCTCCGGCTTGTAGCCTTCGCCCGACCAGCTGGCAATCGGGTTCCCGTCGTATTTGACGATTACCTTTCCACCGTGCTGAGCGTGCCAGAGGCTGTACCACTGGCCCACAGCGCGCTCCTGCATTCCCTGCGGCGAGGATGCCCACGAGTCGTTCACGTTTACGACGAGGTCCTCGCCATCGGGTTCGAAGCTCTCAACGCGCGCGTCGTACTTGAGTTGTTGCTCGACGTCCTCGCTCACGCCGGCCGGGTACTCTTTGGCCGCGTTGCCAGTTGAAGTGGAATCGCCTCCACAACCATACAAGAACAACATCGAACCAAGCGCCAACACCATAAGGACAACGCGCAGCCGCGATAAGCGAAACAAGGGGTTTCCCGCATCAGTCTTCATCAGTGCCTCCGAAGCGATACCTGGTGGATTGAGCGATTCAACAGACGGTCATTATCTTGCTCGCCGGCCGCCTCGTCAAACTTACGGGCCGCTTCGTCAATGTGTCCGCACGCCAGTGCCCCGAGATCGTTCACAGCTTTTAAGCGGACGACACTGCTAAAACTGATTGACTTTAAGATACTACGATTGTAGTGTCACGGGCAAATTAGACGCGTGAATCCAGGTCTACTTGGGGGAAATGAAATGAACAAACTGCGAGTCGTATTGGTTTCGCTTTTGATCTCGGCGCTTTCGGGCGTCGTTCCCGCTCAGACTTATCAAGGGCGCATCCTTGGTTCGGTGACAGATGAGCAGGGCGCCGCGGTGCGGTCAGCCAAAGTCGTGATTACCAACGTGGAGACGGGCGTTTCGCGAACAGTTGAGAGCAACGACTCCGGCGACTATGTTGCGCCGAACCTGGCGCCCGGTCTGTACACGGTCATCGCAGAAGCGACCGGCTTCAAGAAGGTCGAGCGCACACAGGTGCGCGTCGAAGTCGCGAAGGACGTTCGCATCGACATCGCTCTGGTCGCCGGCAATATCACCGAGTCGGTGACGATCACGGACGAGCCCCCGCCGATCGAAACTACCAACACGACGCTGGGTGGTACGTTCTCGAACAAGTCCATCAACGATCTGCCGCTAAATGGACGGGACTTTCAAAACCTTGTCGTTCTTCGCCCCGGCGTGCAACGAAGTCCGGGAGGCGGCTTTCTGTCGATCAGCTCGAACGGCAATCGGCCCGAGAACAACAACTTCATTGTCGACGGAACCGACAATAACGATCCCTACTACGGGACGACCGTGATCAACGCTGAAGGCGTCCAGGGCACGCCGGGCACTATCTTGCCGATTGACGCGATACAGGAATTCAACGCGCAGGAACACCCGTCTGCTGAGTACGGCTGGAAGCCCGGCGCGATAATTAATCTAGGTCTGAAATCGGGAACCAATGAGATTCACGGAACAATCTACGACTTTGAGCGCAACAGCTTCTTTGACGCGAGAAACTTCTTCAACACCAAACCCGATCCGCAAAAGGCGCTGCGGCAGCATCAGTTCGGCGCAAGCATCGGCGGCCCCATCAAGCGAGGTAAGACATTCTATTTCGGTGCTTATGAGGGCATTCGCGGTTTTGTGAGCAACTCGAATCTGTATACCACTCCCGCTACTGTTTCTCTCGGCGGGGACCGGGAAAACAGCATTCCCGATGCAATTTCTGCGCTTGCAGCGCGGGGAATACCCGTCAATCCTTTGAGCGCGAACTTGATTGGAACCGGCAGCTTCACCGGCAACGGTTCTTTCCCCGGATTGTTTCCGGCAAACGATGGAACTAATTCAACCGGGCCTACTCAGATCAACTCAGGATTTCCAAACCTCAACCGGATGGACAATTTCATCGTCAAGGTTGACCATCAGCTCAACGAGAAGAACAGTCTCAGCGGCCGCTACTTTTTTGGTGATAGCTTGCAAACCGAACAAGATGTAACTGTGGCACGGCCAGAATGGCGTTCCACCTCGGACCTCAACGCTCAAGTAGTAGGCGTCAACTGGATTTTGGTGCCGAACGTGCGGTGGGTTAACGAAGCCAAGTTCGGCTACAACCGTTTCTGGCAAAAGATTGTGACTGCGGATTCCGACTTGGACCCGGTGGCAACCTACGGCATCAACGCAGGAGTAACGGACCCGGCAAATTTTGGCATGCCAGGTATTGTTATTAGCGGCTTTGGCGGCTCAGCAGGCGTTATACTGGGCGGCAACCCGGGCTGGCCGCTGTTTACGACTCCCAATCAAACTTTCCAGTTCGTGGATAACGTGTCCTACACTCGAGGAGAGCACACGTTCCGATTCGGCGCCGAGTTCCGTCATGGTACGACTGACAACCTGCGCAATCGTCGCGGCAAAGGCCGAATACGCTTCGAGGGCGGCGAAGCCTTCGGCGGCGAAACCGAAGACCCTGATGACGACAGCACCCCGCTTGAGGATTTCCTCGCCGGATTTCCGTCTCGTGGCGACATCTTTGTCGGCAGCTCCCACCGTCAGGTCAGCATGAATTCGTTCGGCGCTTTTATTCAGGACGACTGGCGCGTGAGGCGGAACCTTACGATCAATCTCGGAGTGCGCTACGACCTCAACGGCGTTATCAAAGAAAAGGACGACATGCTGGGAAACTTTGATCCGGCAGTCGGACTTCAGCAGGTGGGCATCAACCTCGATTCTCCGTACGAAGGGGACCACAACAACTTTGCTCCGAGAGTGGGAATCGTCTGGGACCCCTGGGGAAAGGGAAACACGGTGTTTCGCGCGGGCGCGGGCGTCACGTATGAGATCCCGATACTGGCGGTATTCTTGGGCCAGAACGGCGTCAACAACGCGATTACTCCGGGCTTGAACGTGATTCCGACCGGAGCCGTCGGTTCAAACATAAATGGAACTATCACCGGAGCTGCTACCACTCAGAGGAATCTGAACTGGTCGGCTGCGGGACCTATATTCAACATTGATGCGAATTGCGATCCTGATCGCGGCGGCACGCCGTGCGACCTTATGGGGGTTCGCCGGGACCTCCGCACGCCCTACGTGATTCAATGGAGCTTGAATGTTCAGCAAGTGCTTTGGCCGAACGCCTCCGTGCAGGTGGGCTACGTTGGCAATCACGGCGTTAAACTCTATAGCATTCGCGACATCAACCAGGTGAACCCTGCTTTGGATGACGGCGGCGAGCAATTAGGGCGCCCTTTCAACTCGAAGTTCCCATTTCTGGGATTCATTAATTTCCTTGAGAATGGATACAGTTCGAACTACCACGGGTTGCAAACGACGCTGACGCAACGGGCCTCGCATGGGGTCAACTTTGTTATGGGCTACACGTGGTCACACGCGATTGACTTCGTATCGCTTCAACGCGCCGCCCAACCGCAGGACAGTAATCGACCAGACCTCGAACGCGCCTCGAGCGATCTCGACATCCGCCATCGCTTCACTTTGGCGCTGACATACGACTTCCCTCGGATTGAGACTTGGTCGGCGCTGCTCAATGGATGGCAGTTGAACTCGATAGTCACGCTGCAGACGGGCACCCCCTATAATGCGTTCGACATCAGTTGCAACGATACCAGCGCGACCGGCGAGTGCGGCGACCGTTGGAACTTGATCGGCGACCCGAAGTCGATTCCGAACTTCTCGACAACCGGGCCGATACCCGTCGAGCGAGTCCTGGAGCAGCCTGCCTTTGGATTTGGAAACTCCGGTCGCAACATATTCCGCGCGCCAAGCATCAGGATCTGGGACGTGTCGCTCGTTAAGACCTGGAAGGCGACCGAACGAGTAAACGTGCAGTTTAGAGCGGAGTTCTTCAATGTACTCAACCATCCTAACTTTGCAAGTCCCGGCGTGTTGTTCACGAACAACGACTTGGGAGCGCTGGACATCTTCGGCTTGTTGACAGCTACGCCAGACGTGGCGGGAGCCAATCCGGTTATCGGAACCGGCGGCCCGCGAAACATTCAGTTTGGTCTCAAGGTTCGGTTCTGACGACGACCGGCCAACCACCAATGCGTCGGTTAGAGTTCTGAGAAGGACTAATCTTCGAAGAATAACAGAAGGCTGGATCTTTCCGGATCCAGCCCTCGCTTTTCTTCTCGGCCGCCGTCGGTCTGTTGTTCAGCGCAGCTCGTCTTCCGAGTAGATCGTCGGCGTCATCAAGGACTCGTACTCGAACAATTCCGAGTTGGTGAAGAAGCGCGCGACTTCTTTGCTTGCGGTCTCCAGCGAATCCGAAGCATGCACCAGATTCGCCTGGATGCTCATGGCCCAATCGCCGCGAATTGTTCCGGGCTCCGCCGCGCGCGCCTTGGTTATTCCGCACAGCGAGCGGACGGTCTCGACGCAATCGAGTCCTTCCAGGCACAGCGCGATGACCGGCGTCTGCTGCATGAAGCGCTTGATCGCGGGAAAGAACGGCTTGTCGGCAAGGTGGCTGTAGTGCTCGGAGCAAAGCTCGTCCGTCAATCGCAAAAACTTGATGCCCGCGACCTTGAGTCCCTTGTCTTCGAAGCGCGCAATAACACCGCCTATTAGTCCTCGTTGAATCGCGTCCGGCTTGATCAGGATCAAGGTTCGTTCCATGTATGGTCTCCTTTTGATAGCGTCCAAGAACGCGGAATCATAGCTGAGAGCGCAGCACAGCGACAAGGATGGCCCGCACGCCTGAGGTTCTTCGAAGACGGACTTGCGCGTTTGGCTCGGAGACCCGACGGACTTGGTTGCGCGGCTCCACCAAAGAGACAATCGAGGTGGAAATCTGGTCTACCATCTGATAGTCTCGGTTGACTCAGAGGGCGCTTAGCTCAGTCGGTAGAGCACTGTGTTCACACCGCAGGGGTCACTGGTTCGAGTCCAGTAGCGCCCACCAACTTGGCCCGCCCCCATAGGGAATTCAGGCAAGAGTTGATTCGTTATGATGAGACGGCCTTCAAAAGTCATCAGTAGAAAGACCGGCCCGGTTCGGGTTATTAAGGTGACGGGTAGATTGGATCCCTCCGACGGCGCCGATCAACTCTTTGATACCATCCAGCGATTCGTCGAAGACGGTGAGGTCGACTTCCTGATCGACCTCAGAAGCGTGACCTACATAAGCAGCACCGGAGTGGGAAGCTTGATTAAGTGCTACCGCTCGGTGTTGAAGATGAAGGGCCACGTAAAACTCCTGTCGCCATCTCAGTCTGTGCGGAACATCCTCGCTATTTCGAAGCTCGACGGTGTATTTGAGATTTTTTCTGATGAGAGCGAAGCGCTGGCAAGTTTCGGGAAGTAACAGAGTGAGGGTCAATCAGGTTTCTTGCCCCTCTTTGGTGGTTCCTTTTGTTTGGCGTCCTTCCCCTTGTCTTTGACTACCGGTGGTCCCGGAGGGTCCTTCTTCCTTTGCTCCTCCTTGCGTCTTTGACCATAGGTTATCGCGACTGGCGACGCAACAACACTGGTCCAACTGAAAAGGAGAACTAAGATGATGAGAAACATCTTCATGACGACTTCCAACTTCAAATGGTGATCTAGCGCCTTCGCTGCGAAGGCCGCTGCCCCCTGGTCTCGTTGTTGCGCGCCGGTCTTTCGCTCTGCTTCTTTTCAACTACCATCAGCTCGACCCTTTTCTTCTGCTCACGGTCCTTCGAACCGGACTCTGCTTGAGGGGCGCCCACCAGCGACCAACCCGCGAGAAGAATAGCACCTAACACAACTCGATAACATCCCTTTCTAGCCATTGTCTTCCAACCTGTCCTCCGCCTTACGGGCAATCACCGTTCCATCTAAGTTTTTTGGTTAAGTCTTGACTCGCTGCGACTTGGTCATTCAAAGCGTAACCGAGCGCCGCCTTTCTCACACTGTTTGAGTTCGAGTTAGCACGTTTTGGTGCAGCGGTGGGATGCCCAGGCTGAGCGTCGCGTTGTAGCGCTTTTTCCTGGAACACAGAAACCGGAGAGCAATGAGAATCCAGCACACAGGCCGGTACGCCGAGTTATTTACTTCTTTCGCTTGTTGACCGCTTCCTTTAGCTGCTTGCCGACGCTGAACCTTACGGACTTGGCGGCGGGGATACGGATTCTCTCGCTGGTGTACGGATTGTGCCCGCGCCGAGCACGACGGTGCGACACGACAAAAGTCCCAAACCCAACAAGCGTTACCTTGTTGTTCCGACGCAAGCTGTCGGTTATTGCTTCTTTTACGGCATTGATCGCCCGCTCCGCTTCTGCCTTGCTGATCAACGCAGCTCCAGCCACTTTCTCGATCAACTCACCCTGGTTCATCGTCCCTCCAAAATATCGTGGGTAATCGGCTCCCCCTACCCAACATATGGTGCCTGCTGTCGCTTTTATAGCATTCAGCGGCGCGGAGTGTCAACATTTTTCTGCAATCAAGGTTCTCTGAAACCGGTTCTGGGAGCCTGCTTCAGGTTTTTCCCTTGTTCAGTTGTGAGCCGAAAATGGTCTAAGCTACGTTGAGGATTATTTTCATGGCGGAAGGTTCGGCGGCTTTTTCGAAAGCCATAACGCCGTCTTCAAGTGGAATTCGCGCGGTTATTAGTTCAAGTAGGCTGATCTGGCCGCTCGCCAGCAGGTCGATGGCCGGGCGAAACCTGCCGCAGCGCGAGCCCACTATCGTGATTTCGTTAACCACGATTGACGACATCTGGATCTTCGTGAGCCTGTGATAAGTCGACTTAAGAACAACTGTTCCTCTGGGTCTTACAATGGAGAGCGCGAGCGGCAGGCCCGTCGGTGAACCGCTTGTTTCGATCACGACGTCGAAAAGGCCGCCGTGCTCGGAAACCAATATGTCTCGGCCGGCCGACCTATTCTGCTCGCCTTCGTTCAAAAAGCTGCGCGCCCCGGCACGAGTTGCTAAATCGAGTTTATATTTGTGCTTGCCCACAATCAGCGGTCGGCACCCGGCATGAGCAACCCCGCGCACGACAAGTTGAGCCAGCTTTCCATCTCCAATCACGGCGACATTGGTGGAAAAGTCGACGTCAACTTGCTCCAGGATCTGCAACGCTGCAGCCATCGGCTCGACAAAAACGGCTGCCTCGTCACTCAACGTCGTGGGTATCTCGATTAGGTTCCGATCCGGGAGAGAAAGATACTCGGCGAATCCGCCGTCTCGACCCTTGATACCCAGCACCGTCCGGTCCGGACAGTGCCTTGCGTCCCCAGCCTGGCATTGGGAACACTCTCCACAACCGGCGTTGATCTCCCCAACGACGCGCCGGCCGACAAGCCCTGAATCGCACGACTCCACGACCCGTCCCACGAACTCATGACCCAACGTGCCGTGGAATCTCGCGTAACCCTTTACGATCTCCAGATCCGTGTTACAGATACCCGCGGAGATGACCTGAACAAGCGCCTCGCCCGGGCGCCGCGGCACTGGGGCGTCGCGAATCACTCGAAGCTCGCCGTCAAACCGGAGCGCCTTCATTAGAGCTTTCGTTTAGCGGATAAAGGAAAAAGGAACAGAAACGCGCCCGCTGCCGGCTGGACTTTCCACCATGACCACTACGGGCTTGCGGGGTTTCACCAGTTTTTTCAGCTTCTTCTTGCTCCCAAACAGCGTGGTCGCCGTTCCGTCTGGCTGAGCGCCGGCGAAGAACATCGTCGGAAGTTGGGTCTTGACACCCTTCTTGTCGACCGTGACGATGGCATTGTTGTTGACGAAGCCCGCGCCGGTTATCTTGAGCGAGTCGTTGCCATCCGGACCTGGCGTGTACTCGACGGCGGTGATCGTTGGATACCCAACCCGCAGGCGCAAATTCCCGCCGCCTGCCTTCCCGCTGACCTCGATCAGATAAGGAACTCCCGCGTTCGCCCCGAATGCCAGCATCGACCTGTCAGCGGGGTTGATTGAACTGCCGAAGTCGTCGCTACAGGCTACTGGTCCGAGCCCGCCGCAAACACCCGTGTAAATGCTCAGCACAGTGTTGAAGTCGCTCCCCGCTGTGTCAATCCCCAACACGGTGTCGCTGCTCGACGTGAAGCTGTACCAAACGCTGGCGGAGTCAGGACTGCCCGAGCAGGAAGACGGATCATTAGTCGCCGAAGTAGCCAGCCTGGTGTCAGACTCCTCCGAAAAGGGGAACGAGAAAATCGCGCGAGGACTCGAACACGCGTCGTTGGCCACCGCCCCGCCACCCCCTGCTCCTCCGGACATGTTGAAATCCAACTGCCCGTAGAAGATCTCCTGCTTGTCGTTGCGAGTATCGGTCCACATCATATGAGTCTTGCCGCGCGCAGCAGTAGCTGCGATGTAGTCGCCTATGCCTATCGCGGCGCTGCTTGAACCGAGCACTCGGGCTTGCACCTGCGGGTTTGAGCTGGCGCCGCTGACCCGCGTGTTATCACTGAAGCTCGCTCCCCCATCGGTTGAGCGAGCGTTGTACACGTTCACAAGCTGGTTGGCGGGATCATTTCGACGGTCGTAAAACACAACATTGACGTCGCCCGTTGTAGGATCAACGCTCAACCACGGGAAGAACTGATCGGACCCGCCTCCATCGCTGTTCACTCGAACGGGTGAGCCGACCTGTGGCTTTTGGCCATTCGGTGGAGTGAGCTTCAAGACAAACACATCGGCGTCGAAACCGTTGCGGCTTTCGGCCCAGGTTATGTAAATCATTCCACGATTCGGCCCGCTGCTCCGATCTACGTCGACGACAGGAAAGCTGTTCATACGTGGCACGCCGGACACGAGGTGAGCCGGATTCGGGCTTGAGAGCGAGCCGACAAAACCGTACACCTTGAAGTCTTTGCTCGGTGCGACTACGGGGGGTAAGAACGTCGCGCCTCCGTCGGTTGATGCGTTGAACAAGATCACTTTCGGATTCCCGATGCCTTCCCAGGCGGCATAGAGTTCTCCGTTGGGGCCCGTAGTAACCGAGGGTCCGCGCATGTCCCCCGAGTGGCTGATTGTCGCTGGCGCCGAGAAGCTCGTCTCCCCTGGACCCTTATGCGAAAGAAGAATCACCGACCGGGTGGGCTCGGTGCTGAGCCACGTTACATACATCGCCCCCTTGAGCGGGCTTGAAGCGGAAGTGTCGATGGCCATGTAGCACTTATCGGCAAGCTTCGGGTCGGACACGTGCCCTACGTCTACCGCGACTGGAACGGGAGTTCCAAAACTTCGCCCTCCGTCGGTTGATTTGAAAATATACACGCTGGAGTCGAATGTGCCGTTGGAGTTGTCGAGCATGAGCGCGCAGATATAGAAGCTGCCGTCAAGATCCGCGGCGACTGAGGGGTCTGAAGCCCGGCCCCACGTCTTCTCCGCCGTCTCCAATGTAAGCACTCCATTGCCCCAGTCGCGCCCGCCGTTCGAAGAAAAGTAGTAAGCGACACGGGTTTCTCCCTGGCCCGAAGCGCCACCGAGTATGACCTTCGACGCGCCGACAATAAGCTGATCGTTCTGAGGGCTGACCGCAATCGAGGTCTCGTTCCTGGGATCAACACTCCCCGGCGACGGTATAACTGGCAGTTCAAACCACGCTGTGGGTCCGGTCGAATTTGCTGATTTGATGGCGCCTGTGAGCGCAACCGCTCCCGCCCACACCTGGGCGATAGCCAGTGTCGCCGCTAAACCCATCCTCAACATATTCCCCGTTCCCTTCTTCATTTGCAGCTTCCGGTGCAGTCAATCGTTGACTCCAAGGCGTCAGATTCTTTCACACACGTCCAAGCACACGCAAGGTTCGCGTTGCGCGTAACTTTCCAAAGATTTTTCTCGCCGTTATACTCAAGCCTCATTCTTGTCCGGGAAACCTCATTGGAAAAGAAGCACTACCATCTGATTGGAATCTGCGGCACTGCCATGGCCTCGTTGGCGGGAATGCTGATACAGCAAGGGCACAGGGTTACGGGTTCGGACGAGAATGTCTATCCGCCGATGTCGCTCGAGCTCGAACGCTTGGGCATCGAGGCAAGCGAAGGTTATCGGCCTGAGAACATCGCCGGACATCCCGACTTCATCGTCGTCGGCAACGCCATCACCCGCGGGAACCCCGAGCTGGAGTTCGCGCTCAATCAAAAACTGTACTATACCTCGATGGCAGCAGTGGTTCAGGATAACTTCATCCGGGGACATCATTCGATAGTGATCGCCGGGACCCACGGCAAGACCACGACAACGTCGCTGATGGCGTGGGCGATGGAGCGAGCCGGAGCGAACCCTTCGTTTCTGGTGGGTGGGGTAGCCGAGAACTTCCAGTCGTCGTTTCGCGTGACCAGCGGCGACTATTTCGTCATAGAGGGCGATGAGTACGACACGGCGTATTTCGACAAGGGACCGAAATTCATGCACTATCTTCCCGACACGGTCATCCTAAACAACATCGAGTTCGACCACGCGGACATCTACCGCGATCTTGAAGCTGTGAAGTTCGCGTTCAGCCGGTTGATCAACCTGGTACCCGCGCGCGGCGCGCTTATCGCCGGCTGGGACTCGGAGGTTGTGAAGGAGCTGTCGAAGCGCGCGTTCTGCCGCCTCGACAGCTTTGGGATCGATGAAGGCGCCAACTGGCGGGCGAGAGAGATCGAGTTCGCCGGGAACATGACGACTTTCACCGTCGAGGTCGCGGGACGGCGCTTCGCCAGCTATCGCACACCGCTTGCCGGTTCATTCAACGTGCGCAACTGCCTTGCTGTGATTGCAACCTGCGAATCGCTGGGATTGGACCGAAACGCCGTCGCCGATGCGCTCGCCGAATTCAAAAGCGTGAAAAGGCGGATGGAAGTGCGAGGCGCAGTTCGCGGCGTGACGGTCATCGACGACTTTGCGCACCATCCCACCGCGGTACGAGAGACGCTTGCAGCCGCGCGCGCGAAGTACCCGGGCTGCCGCCTGGTTGCGCTCTTCGAGCCGCGCTCCTACACGGCTCAGATTCGTGCCTTCCAGGAACAGTTCGAGCTTGCCCTGAGCGAAGCAGATTCGATCGTCGTTGCCGGGCTGTTTCACCCCGAGCGATACACTGCGGATTCCGCGATCTCTCCAGTGGAAATGGCCGGCAATCTCCGGCGCCTCGGTCGCGAAGCCGAGTTCATCCCCTCAGTGGACGAGATCGTTTCGCACCTTGCGCCTCGGCTCAAAAACAACGACGTGGTTGTGATTATGTCGAACGGTTCGTTTGGCGGGATTCACGACAAGCTAATGAAGGCGCTCGCGGACTAGACCCGCGCCGTGCACTTCACCGGCTGCTGATCCCGGCCGGCTCGTCAACCATTACACTGAATCTGCTCTTCGGTTCAATCTTCCCTCGGAGCACGTTCTTCACCCGTGCGGGCAAGAAGAACTCAGCGATCTTGGAAACGCTGTCCACCAGTTCTTTTATGTCGGTGCCTCCACGCCAGTGATCCATAACCACGCGTCGGTCGGCGCGGTTCAACAGCCTTAGTATCGAAATGGCCAGCAGGTACGCGTCATCAACTTGCCCGATGAAAGGAACGAAGTCGGGGATTATGTCCAACGGCACGATGACGTACATGATTATGCCGGCCAGAATGGCCTTGTCAGACTTCGATACGCGCGCGTCTTTCAACAATCCAAGCAGCAACCCAAGAAGGTTTGGGATGAACAGCAACAACTCGCGCATCTTTGCCCGCTTCTCTTTTCGCTCCGACATTCGGCTCTCCTCAACCAAGGAAGATGTTTCGCACGTATTCTAGGTTGCGTGATGACGCGAGTCAATTTTGAAGTTGGGAAGGCGAGAGATTTCTTGAGCTACGCCGACCGCCCGGCGCGCTGGTGGACGGAGGTCAAAATGTTCCTTGGCGGACCCTTCGGTCAAAACTCGAAAAGTTCCGGCTCTTCCGACGCGCCGACCCCGAAGCGTGGACCTGCACTCGGAAACACCTCAGTCGCCGGTTCGCCAAGCGTGAGCTGCTCCCCGTCGCACCCCGCCGTCCGCGGATAGGCATAAAGCGCGATCGGTCTCATCCTGACAAAGACCTGTAGGTCCTTCTGCAACTGTACGGTCTTGAACCCTTCCCTGAGCGTGAGCGATCGGCGCACTAGTTCACGTATCCTTATACGGGCCGCCTCGCGTTCAGGACACTTCGCCGGCTTAGCTTCCACGGCGAGAGCCGTACGCGCCAGGGCGGGTAGGCCGGCAGCAATCGTTCGCTGCAATCGAGCCAGAACAACTCGCTGCGAGATTGCCGGCGAGCGCCTTGCCCTCGCTCGAGCCTTACGCTGGACCACAGGCACGACGGCGGACGCGGTCCCAGGCTCGCTGGACACCCACGACGACTCAAGGTCGGCGTCAAAACCCGCTTCAAAGCTCTTACTGCAAGCTTCGGTCACAACGGGTTGTTCGGTATAAGGGGTCGTTTCTTCGGCGAAGCTGTATTTCTTGACCAGCGCCAGCTCACTCTCGCTTACAGGCTGCGAGGTGTTCCCAAGCACGCCCGCTATACCCCTCCACGCCTCGACGGCGGCAGACAGGCTGGGTGATACGCTTACATCGTAGCCGGCAACTCGCAGCGAAACTGGCACGATGGCAAGGCTCAAGAAGAATAACGCCAAACCGAGAGGTGCACTTGATCTGTCCGTTCTATACATCTTGATCTCCGGGATGCACACCAACAACCTGCTAAAGATGCCGCCTCACGCGTTCTAACGAGCGACCGCGGTTGCGGTTCGACTTTTTTCAACGATTTCGCTCGTTTTTTCCACTGTCACGGGGTAAGTGTCGAGGCCCGAGAAAAGGTTGCACGGAAAAGTCGGAGACCGCGGGTTTGGGCCCGGCCCGCCGGGGCTTTAGCTAAACAAGCTGCCCTGATCGACGCGGCCAGCCATCCGAAAGGTCAGCCCAAGGTGTTCGCAGGCCAGCCGTGTGGCCGTCCGCCCTCTGGGTGTCCGGTTAAGAAAGCCTATCTGGATCAGGTAGGGTTCGTAGATTTCTTCGATCGCGTCCTTCTCTTCGCTTATCGAAGCCGACAGCGTGCCGAGCCCAACCGGACCGCCGTCAAACTTCTCAATGATAGTATTGAGCAGCTTCCGATCGATCTCGTCCAACCCGTAGGCATCCACTTCCATCCGGTTCAACGCGTCGGCGGCCACTTGATCGGTTATGCGTCCGTCGTGAAGCACTTCGGCGATGTCGCGAACGCGGCGCAGAAGACGGTTCGAAATTCGCGGCGTCCCGCGCGATCGCTTTGCGATCTCGCGAGCGCCGCTGGCTTCCACCGTTACCCCAAGAATATCCGCCGACCGGTTCACGATCACTTCCAAATCCTCGACCGGATAGAAGTCCAGATGAAGCGGAATCCCAAACCGCCCACGCAACGGCGCGCTGATCAGGCCCGCCCGCGTAGTCGCGCCGACAAGCGTGAACTTTGGCAATTCGAGCTTGATCGATCGCGCCGACGGGCCTTGCCCGATGATGATGTCGAGTTGATAATCCTCCATCGCCGGATAGAGCACTTCTTCTATTGCGGGATTCAAGCGATGAATCTCGTCGATAAACAGAACATCGCCTTCAGCTAAATTGGTCAGCAGCGCCGCAAGGTCGCCGGCTCTTTCAATGACCGGTCCGGCTGTCGACTTGATCTCAGTGCCCATCTCGTTAGCTATGATGTGAGCAAGCGTGGTCTTACCCAAACCCGGAGGACCATAGAGCAATACGTGATCAAGCGCCTGGCTGCGTTTGCGCGCCGCTTGAATGAAGATCGACAGGTTCTCCTTCGCCTTCTGCTGGCCTATGTACTCGCGCAGCCATTTCGGCCGCAGGCTCAGCTCGATCTGTTGCTCGTCGTCGCCCTCCGTGTCCGCCGATATGACCCTCTCTTCGCTCATCAAGAACCCCGGTCGCGAAACACAAATTTGTTGGCGAGAGTCTAGCACAAGCCCTCGCGCGCCGGAAAAGCATTACCAAGTTATGCGCCCCGCGCCTATAATTTTCCCCGCGACTTAAAGAAAACCAATGATCAAGCAACCCGAAGAAGGTGAAATATGGGAGTGGCGCGCGTTCGGGCGGCTTAGCAAAGCGCTGGCGGACAGGTTTCACTCCTACCCGATACGATTGGCGCTTATCAACATAGGAGGTGAAGACCTCTACCTCATCTCTCCCAACAGCGATCACAACGTCAAGCTCCGCAAGTATGATGATCGCTGGATCCTGAAGTTCAAGTTGCGGCTCAGAGGCGCGCCGGGTGACGCGGAGCTTTATAACGAGAGCGCTGCTTTCAGCTACTCTTTTCCAGTTGGGCCGGATCAGTTGACGTCCGCGGCGGCCTTGCTTCGAGTGAAGTTGGGGAGGGAGCCCGCTTCAGATCTCAGCCCCGATGAGTTCACACGCGAACTCGAGAAAGCCTCGCCTTCGGTAAAGAGCGCGCACGTGAAGAAGAAGCGATCTCAGTTCGAGTTCGAAGGCGGCTGGCTCGAACTGGCCGACGTGCAGTTCGCCAAACATCACACGCAGTCCATATCAATTCACTCTACGGACAAAAGGACCGTGGAGCTTATGCGGGAACGTTTGGCGCCGGGCACCGGGTGGGAAGTCATGAACTACGTCGAAGCGTGCAGAAGATGGGCTTGACCATTAAAGATGCGCGAATCCGCAGAGCCACGTCGGCCGACGCAATTGCGTTGACAGAGATTGCTCACGCAGCAAAGCGACACTGGGGTTACCCCGAGCGATGGATCGAGATCTGGAAGGAGAATCTCACGATCACGCCTGACTTTATCTCGACCCACGAAGTCTACGTCGCATGTGTTGAGGGCGAGATCGCCGGTTTCTCAGCGGTGGGTGCGACGGAAGGGAGGGTGTGGCTCGAGCACCTGTGGGTCTTGCCCGAGCACATCGGCACAG
Source organism: Blastocatellia bacterium (assembly GCA_049273855.1). Classification (GTDB taxonomy): domain Bacteria; phylum Acidobacteriota; class Blastocatellia; order UBA7656; family UBA7656; genus Onstottus_B. The sequence continues at coordinate 8,304 of JBASRN010000229.1, read as the reverse complement.
GGCTGGGCAAAATGCTGTTCACTCACGCCGCTGGCGTCGCCGCGGCGACAGGTGCGGCTGTAATTGAGATTGAGTCCGACCCGAACGCGGAAGGTTTCTACAAGCGAATGGGATCCAGGCGAGTTGGAGAAGTTGTTTCCGAGATCGAAGGCAAGAAGCGCGTGCTGCCGCTTCTCACCTTCGATCTCAGCACGGTACCGTAGACTGTCTCGTCTGCGGAATCCCACCAACGCAGAGACTGTGTGAAAACCTGAACGACACCGACCGCAGTATTTCCATTAGCCCAGGCGTTCACGCCTGGGTTGCGCGTGGGGATGGATCAGGTTAGCCCCGTTCACGGGGCTTCCCACGCCGCTTTAGCTTATTAATGTCGAACCCTGACACGATGAATTTTCTAAAGGCCAAACCAAAGCCCGGTGAACCGGGCTTCCTGATCCGTCGGCACGCGTCACCCAGGCGTGAACGCCTGGGCTAATGGAAAAACGACGTCTGGATCGTTCACGGTTTTAACACAGTCTCCGCGTTGGTGGGATTCGGGACGGGCGTGCCGCATCCGAATGTAGGCCGAGTATGAACGATCCACCAATTGCGTTGGTGGGATTCGAGAGAGAAGTGTCCAAACTCCAGAGTACGTTTTCAGGATCCTGATAGAGATCACTTCAGGCGCGCGCCGTTCGGAACCTCTTCGGCGAACGTCGCAAGCACAGGCCGCCCGTCCTCTCCAATCGAGGCCGCCAGCAGCATACCGTTGGACTCCAACCCGCGAAGCTTACGAGGCGCGAGGTTCGATACCACAATGATTTTTCGCCCGACCACGTCCTCCGGCGCGTAATGCTGAGCGATTCCCGCCAGAAGCTGCCGCGGCTTCTCTTCCCCCAGATCGACCTGCAGGCGAAGAAGCCTGTCGGCCTTCGGAACGCGCTCGGCTTCAAGCACCGTGGCCGCGCGCAACTCCACCTTCACGAAGTCGTCGATCGTGATGATGTTGGACTCGGACTGTTCGGATTGCGCGGCGGCACCCACGCTTACCGGGTCTTCTTTCTTCTGTTCCGCTTGCGGCGCGTTCGTCTGCACGCTCTCTGACGCTGACGGCTGTGAAGCCTCGTTGTCGATTTCAGTCATTATCTTTTCCTTGTCCAGTTTCGGAAACGCGGGGCTGATTCGATCGATCTTACCGATCTCGACCGCCTCGCCCCACAGCGTGTCATTCGGGTTGATCTGAAGTGGGTCTCCGGCAAGGCCCATCTGCTGCCAGATTGCGCGCCCGCTCTTGGGCAACACGGGAGAAACCAACAACGCCAGGTGGCGAAGTCCTTCATACGCCGTCGCAAGCACGCTTTCAAGCTTCGGGCGCGCCGACTGGTCCTTGGCGAGCTTCCACGGCTGATTGTCCGTGATGAACTTGTCAATACGCGCGAGCCCACTCCACGCTGCTTCAAGCGCGCGAGAGAGATTTAGCGAGTCAAACTCTTCGTCGAACTTTGTCTTCGCCTCTTCCAGTCCGGTGCGAACCCCTCCGTTATCATCCGAAATCCGCGGCGGGCGCCCGTCGCAGTAGTTCCTGATCATCGTCAGCGTACGGCTGGCGAGATTCCCTAACCCGTCGGCCAGATCAGAATTCACCCGATCTATCAGCGCTTCATAAGTCACCTCGCCGTCCTGGCCGAACGCAACTTCGCGAAGCAGAAAGTACCGGATCATATCCGGCGTGAAGTGTCGATGCAGCACCTCGAGCTGAATCGCGTTACCCAGGGTCTTCCCCATCTTCTGCCCGCCGCGCAGCAGCATGCCGTGTGCATAGACAGTTTGCGGCAACTCGACGCCGGCGGCCATCAGGAACGCCGGCCAGTACACCGCATGAAACCTCAGGATGTCCTTTCCGACCAGATGAAGCGCCGGCCAGTAGCGATCAAATTCCTGATGCTCGGCGGTTCCCCATCCGAGCGCGGTGATGTAATTCGAAAGCGCGTCAAGCCAAACGTAGATCGTGTGGTTCGGATTGCCTGGGACCGGTATGCCCCACTTGACCGAGACGCGACTGACTGACAGATCCTTCAGACCACCCGACACAAACGACACAACTTCGTTGCGGCGCACATCGGGCTGCACAAACTCGGGATGCTTCTCATAGTGTTCGAGCAACGGCCTCTGAAACTCCGAGAGCTTGAAGAAGTAGCTCTCCTCCGCGATTCGATCAAGCGGGCGCTCGTGAACTGGACACTGAGGATCGTTGTCCTTCGAATCGACGTCTTTGAACTCGTTGCAGTACCCGCAAAACCAACCCTCGTAGCTCCCCTTGTAGATGTGGCCGCGTTCTTCCAGCGCGCTCCACAGCATCTGCACCGCCGCCTCGTGAAGAGGGTCTGTCGTGCGAATCCAGCGATCATAGTTGACGCCGAGCTTCTCAAACGCCGTTTTGAACTGATCGACTACGTGATCGACGTGGTCTCTGATCGTGACGCCTCGAGCCTCGGCCGCGCGCTCGATGTTGACTCCGTGTTCGTCGGTTCCGGTGAGGAAAAACGAATCGATGCCGCGCTGCCTGTGAAACCGGGTCAATACGTCGGCGACGATCGTGGGATACGCGTGCCCTATGTGTGGCCGCGCATTGGCGTAGTAGATCGGTGTTGTTACGTAGAAGGTTTTTTTCATCCGTTTGGCGCGGGTGCCGGAGCTCAAGAGCATTGGAGTACAAGAGCATGGAGTACAAGCTTAGCTTGGTAGTTAGTAGTCCGCCAAAGCGTTAGTTCCCGGTCCTGCGAAACCTAATATAACCGGTTCACGAACTACCAAGCTAAAGCTTGTACTCCATGCTTTTGAACTCAATGCTTTTACCCGTGATGATCTCGTATGAGCGCCATCGCTTCGGCGCGCGTGCGTTGGTCCTTCAAGAAGCCGCCTCGCAGCGCGCTCGTGACGGCTTTCGCGCCGGGTTTCTTTATTCCCCGCATCTCGATGCATAAATGCTCGGCTTCGATGACTACCATTACGCCGGTCGGCCGCAATTCCTTATCAAGCAGATCGGCTATCTCCGTCGCCAGTCGTTCTTGAATCTGAGGCTTCCTCGCCATCATATCCGCCACGCGCGCGAGTTTCGACAAGCCGACTATTCGACCATCCTTCGGAATATAGGCAATGTGAGCGACTCCCACGAACGGCAGCAAGTGATGTTCGCACAATCCGTAAAGAGGAATGTCTTTGACGATAACCATCTCGTCGTGCGTTTCAGCCGGAATAACGTGAATAAACTGGCGCGCATCGTTGTGCAAGCCGGCGCAAATCTCTTCATACATCAGCGCAACGCGACGCGGCGTTCCGACCAGACCGGGACGCGCCGCGTCTTCGCCGATGCCTTCGAGGATCAGCTTAACGCCGGCTTCGATCTTCTCAAGATCGACTGCACTGTCGCGTCCGCTCTTGTTATTTCGTTTCGAGTTCGCCATTCGTTTCGGCCTTGCCTTGCTTCGATGCCAGTCTTTCGCGATAAGCCGCGCGCGCCGCGTCCTGTACTTCGAGAAACGGGACCCGAGCTTGTCCCGCAAGCCGCGCGCAGTCTTCATACTCGGGCTGAAAGTGTAGCGTGCGTGCGCCGTCACGCGCCACCTTGATGCGAACCACCCCGTATTCGGTCGCTACTGCTTCAATCACTCGATCCAGCGTTCGTCGATTTGCTTCATAGTGACGAACGCCGAGTGTCGTTGTTTCCTGCAGCAGCAGATCGATCAACCCTTCGGCATCATCCGGTTTGGCCAGAACAGTAAGCAAAACGGCGGGTCTGTCCTTCTTCATTTGAACCGGAGTGAGGAACACATCGAGCGCGCCAAGCGAGAAGGCTCGATCCATCACCAAGCTATATGCCTGGGGGTTCATGTCGTCGATGTTGGTCTCGATCACCACGACTCTCTCTTTGTTCACCGGCAATAGCCTCGATGGTTCAGCAACCGAAGTTAGCGTTTCGGACCGGTCAGTTGTTTCGCCCCACACCAACCTCAGCGTGTTAGGAAAGCCTCCGGGGTCACGCGAGCCCGCGCCGTAGCCCATCCGGTCGATCCTTATCTCAGGCATCGCTCCGAAGCTTTCGCACAACGTTTTCAAAATAGCCGCGCCGGTCGGCGTGACGAACTCGCCTTCGATGTCCCCCGCGTAGACCGGCACGCCTCGAAGAAGCTCTGCGGTAGCCGGAGCCGGAATCGGAATCCGGCCGTGTTGACTCTTTATAAAACCATGACCGACTCGCAACGCCGAGGCGACAAACTTATCGACGCCGAGCTGCTCAAAACCGATCATCGCGCCAACCGTGTCGATGATCGAATCGACAGCTCCGACTTCGTGAAAGTGAACGCGGTCAGCCGTCGTGCCGTGTACGCGCGCTTCGGCTTCGGCAAGAAGCTCGAAAGCGCGAGTCGCCCGCCGCCTGGTCTGCCCGGTAAGAGCGGCTCGGTCGATGATCGCGCAAACATCTGCGAGCCGGCGCTCAGGCTGCGCGGATTCGTTCACGTCAACGGTGAACTTCGTCGCTGCGATTCCGCTTCGCATCACTCGATCAGTTCTAATCTCGTAGCCCTCGAGCGAAAGCGAGTCGATCTGGCGCCTGAGCGCGTCGAACTCGACGCCGAGATCGAGCAGCGCGCCGATAATCATATCGCCGCTGACTCCAGCAAAGCAGTCGAAGTACAAAACCCGCATCACCCGCGCTCCTTCAAGAACTGAGGTAGTATCTCGCCTGCCTTGCCCAACAGCGTCACGTCCGCGAAGAACGAGATATCTGTGCGTTCGGGATTAACCTCGACGATCTTCGCGCCGGCTTGTTTGGCGGTGATCGGCAGCCCTGCCGCGGGATAGACGACCGCGCTTGTTCCGATCACAAAGAACAGACCGCAGCGCGCCGCGGCTTCTTCGGCGCGTTCGAAGATCGCTTCTGGAAGCAGCTCGCCGAACAAGACTACATCGGGCCGGGCAGCTCCACCGCAGACCAGACAGCGCGGCGGGTTCCCTTCGACGGGGCATTCGCGCGCTTCGAACACGCTCGCGCAACGCAGACACCGCGCGCGCCAGATGTTGCCGTGGACTTCGAGCACGTTCAAGCTGCCGGCAGCTCGGTGCAGGTCGTCGATGTTCTGAGTCACGAGCGTGAACGCCTCGAACCTTCGCTCCCACTGAGCAAGGGCGTAATGACCCGGGTTGGGCTCCACTTCTGTGAGCATCCCTCGGCGATAGTCGAACCACTCCCAAACTAGCTTAGGGTCAGTCGCGATGAGTTCCGCCGAAGACAATTCGGTGACTGGTCTGCCTCTCCAGGTCCAGACATCGGTATCGCCACCTCCGCGAAATGTCGGCACCCCGCTCTCGGCGGAAATGCCCGCTCCGGTTAGCACTGCAACCCGCCGCGCGCTATCGAAGAGGTTGATCAGTTCGTCGGTGACTTGAGTGAGTACTGTTGACAAGAACGCGTCCTCGGTAAATTGGAGATGCTATAGAGCGCCACGTGAGTGAGTCAAGGGTAGCGCCTTCCTGGGTGGCATGCAGACGCGCAAACCAATACAATCTGCCGGAGAAAATAGTGAACGCTGCCGGCGAAAAGACTGACCACGAGCGCATTGTGAATTGAGGGTGCGCGATCGTTTGATTCGTGGGTTTCGTTTCGCGGTTATCAGTCGCGGGTGCGCAAGGAACAAATTGAACCCATGACAATTCAAGATGCAATGCGCGAGAAGGTTCGCGCAGCAATCAATAAGCTTTTCGATCTCGATCTTCACGAGATCGCCGTCGAAGTGCCGCCCAGGACCGAGCTAGGCGAGCTGGCCTTTCCCGTTGCATTTGAGCTCGCCAAGCGACTCAAAACCACCACGGGCCAGAAGCAAAACCCGCGAGAGATTGCCTCTCGACTCGCCGAAGAGATTCGCTCTCAGGAAGGCATCGCTCGAGTTGACGTCGCCGGCGCGGGCTACGTGAATGTCTATCTCGATCGCGCCGCGTATTTGATGAATGCCGCGCGCCCGCCCGAGCCGATAATGCCACAACTCGGCGGCAAGATCATCGTCGAACATACCTCGGTTAATCCAAATAAAGCCGCCCACATCGGTCACCTGCGCAACGCCGTGCTCGGAGACACAACAGTCAGAATGCTGCGCGCGGCCGGCGAAACCGTAGAAGTGCAGAACTATATCGACAACACCGGCGTGCAAGTCGCCGACGTTGTGGTCGGCTTCAAGCATATCGAGCATAAAACACTCGATCAGATCAAAGCCATCGCCGAACGGTTCGATTACCACTGCTGGGACCTGTACGCGCAAGTCGGACAGTTCTACGAAGAAGATAAGACGCGGCTCCAACTACGAATCGACACGCTGCACGAGCTCGAAGCCGGCGAAGGCGAGACCTACGAGATGGCCGATTACATCTCCCGCCGGGTGCTCGGCTGTCATCTCGAGACGATGCTGCGGGTCAGCATCCAGTACGACGTCCTGCCGCGTGAGTCGGATGTGCTTCACCTGAATATCTGGCAAAAGGCTTTCAGTCTGCTCAAAGACCGCGGGGCAATCGAGCTCACAACCTCGGGACGGCTCGCCGGGTGCTGGGTGATGCGCGCCGCGGAGGAAGAAGACAAAGGCGATGATGAGAACGAGCACGAAGCTGACAAGGTCATCGTGCGTTCGAACGGCATTGTTACCTACACCGGCAAAGACATCGCTTTTCATCTGTGGAAGCTCGGGCAGCTCGATATAGACTTCTACTACAAGCCTTTCCACACATACGCAGATGGTCACGTCGTCTGGGTTACGACAACGGACCCGAGCGAGAACCACCCGGCTCACCCGCATTTTGGAAGCGGCGCGGCCTACTTCAATGTGATCGACATCGGGCAGTCGTACCCCCAACACTACGTCAAGCTCGGCGTGATGGCCGTCGATCACGACCAGCGAGTCGAGCGCAGCGCGCATCTGGCCTATGAGAAAGTCGCGCTAACGCCGGCTACGGTAGAGCAGCTCGGGCAACGGCTTTCAGACGAGGACCGCCAGCGTGGCGCGATCGGGATGTCCGGACGCAAAGGGCTCGGCGTAAAGATCGATGACTTGATCGACGTGCTTGAGGCCAACGCGCTGATCGAAGTCGCAAACCGACATCCGGAACTAACGGACGCCGAGCAGAACGAAACGGCTCATAAGATTGCCGCCGGCGCGCTCAGATACTTCCTGCTGAAGTTCACGCGCAATTCGATTATCTCGTTCGACTTCAAGGAAGCGCTCGCGTTTGACGGCGAGACCGGCCCGTACATTCAGTACTCGGTCGTGCGAGCTAACTCGATCTTTCGCAAGCTTGAAGACGCGGGCATCGATACCGGCGCAATCGATCCGGCAGGGGTCTCGCGCGAGCGCCTCACCGAGTTGTTCGCCGGCGAAGGGGGAGACGATCTGTGGTCGCTTGTCTATTTGGCGGCGAGGTTGCCGGACGCGCTGCGATCCGCGGTCGCGGCGCTCGAGCCGGCCATAATCGCGAAGTGGGCTTTTCAGATCGCGCAGCGGTTCAACCTGTTCTATCACAACTATCACATCTTGTCTGAGCCTGATCCTGCTCGACGCGCGTTGTTGGTTGCGATCACTTCGATCGCAAGACGGCAGTTGATTGCGGCGCTCGACGTGCTGGGGATTGAAGCTCCGGAGAGAATGTGAGACACTGCGCGGCCTCAGCGTCCCCAGCGCCTTACGGTTGGCGAAACGCGCGAAACTATCTAACCGCGGAGACACAGAGCCGCGGAGACCCCGCTGAGAAACCCGACAGGGACTTTGGAGCTAATCGATGTTAATCGTTATGAAAGCCGAAGCCACCGAGGCTCAAGTGGAATCTGTCCTGGAGGTCATCCGCGAGCTTGGGTTCAAGCCGCATCCGATGCCTGGCGCGACTCGGACCGCCATCGGGATAACAGGAAATCAAGGCGCTATTGATCCGGCTCACTTCGAGAACTTGCCGGGCGTCGCCGAGGCGATCCGCGTTTCGAAGCCTTACAAGCTGGTAGGGCGCGACCTCAAGAGCGACGATACAGTCGTGCGGATAGGCGAAGTCGAAATCGGCGGCGCCCAGCCCGCAATAATCGCGGGGCCATGCGCGGTCGAGTCGCTTGAACAGACAATGGAAATAGCCGAAGTCGTGGCGTCAACCGGCGTGAAGCTCTTTCGCGGCGGAGCGTTCAAGCCTCGGACTTCTCCCTACGCCTTTCAGGGGCTTGGCGAAGACGGCTTGAAAATCCTCGCCGAAGCCCGCGCTCGGTTCGGCCTCGGCATAGTCACCGAAGTGCTGGACACCGAC
>JBASRN010000210.1:0-2032 GCA_049273855.1 Blastocatellia bacterium | reverse complement strand
CGGCAGCAGCGGCTCTCGGCAATCCCCCAACCGGAAGGTTGGGGTACTTTCACTTCGGCCTACGGGACACGGCAGCAGCGGCTCCCGGCAATCCCCCAACCGGAAGGTTGGGGTACTTTCACTTCGGCCTACGGGACACGGCCGAGCTGCTTCAAGAACTTGTCCCGCCAACCCGACGGAAGCGCTTCCACACCGACAGCTCGTTTCATCAGCTCGAGATCGGGACGATCGCTCGCGTACAAGCTTGTTATATCCGCAACCGTAACCGCAGCAGGATCATGGCTGACTGGTTCAATCGTGTCGCCGGCAGCAACAACTCCCTCTTCGAGCACTGAGAGGTAAAAGCCAACTCGTCCGCTCTTCAAGTAGAGCTCGATCACATCGTCCCGCCCGAACCTCACTCCGAGCTTGTGACAGGGCATTCGCGGCTGGGTAACGACGACAAGCGCCGAACCGATTCGAAACTGGTCTCCGATGTTGGTCTCCGTTTCCATCATGCCGGCGGTTGTAAAGTTCTCACCGAACGCCCCCCACGGGAGCCTGGTTCCCGGGAGAGCCTCTCCCCAGTACGGGTAGTGCTCCGAGGGATACACGCACACGGTCTTGTTTGGCGCGCCGTGAACCCTGGGGTCACCTTGCCGGTCGCCGTCGAGGTTGGTCTTGGTTAGGCTAACAGGGCCAGCGATCGGATCTTTGAAGATTGCAGTGGTGACTGTGTCTCCGTTCCAGATCACCTCCCGAGGCAAGCCCACGTTCACCGAAAGAAGCCTCATCGCGATGTTCTCTCCTCACTTCCAGTTTGAATCCAAAACCAAGTCGAGAGTAAGCTAATGAGCATGTTTGCAGCAGTCAAGGAGAAGTCAATGAACCCGAACAAACTCTACTCAACGCTGACTCGCGAGCTGGAAAACTTCAAAGAAGCAAAGACCTTCAAATACGAAGTTCCGCTCGAAAGCGAGCAGGGGGGGCTGGTCACCGTCGGGGGCAGGAGGGTTGTGATGCTCGCTTCGAACAACTACCTCGGTCTGTCGAATCACGCGAGGATCAAGGCGGCGGCGCACCGGGGATTGGACGAGTGGGGCTACGGGATGGCCAGCGTTCGCTTTCTCTGCGGGACCGAGCCGATTCATTTCGAGCTCGAACAGCGAATCGCAAAGTTTGTCGGATGCGAAGCCGCAATACTTCACTCTTCCTGTTTTGCGGCCAACGAAGCCTTCTTTACCGCACTGCTGGCTAACGACTTCGGGCAAGCTGACTTTCAGGACGTGATCTATAGCGACCAGCTCAATCACGCGAGCATCATCGACGGCGTGCGACTGTGCCGGGCCGTCGCAAAACAAACCGTCTCGCGTCTTTATCGAAACGGAGACGTCGGTCATCTGCGCGAGATGCTTGAAGAGGACCGCGGAAAGAGCTATCGCATCAAGATCATCGCGACCGACGGCGTGTTTTCGATGGAAGGGTTGCTGGCGCCGCTACCCGATCTGGTGAAGCTTGCGCGCGAGCACGATGCCTTGCTGTTTGTTGACGAGTCACACGCAACCGGCGCCCTGGGAAAAACCGGAAGGGGAACGATAGAGGAGCTTGGCGTCTACGGACAGGTCGACGTGATCACCGGCACCTTTGGCAAAGCGCTGGGAGGAGCTTCGGGCGGGTTTATCGCGGGAAGGACGCCGCTGATCGAGTTCCTGCGCCAGAAGTCGCGGCCCTACACCTTCTCCAACACGATGCCGCCTTCGGTGGTCGCAGCGTCTATCGAGGCAATACGGATCATCGAAGAGGACCCGGCGATCGTAAACCAGCTTCGCGAGAATACGGGGTACTTCAGGCGCCGGATAGTCGAGCTGGGTTTCACAATAATCGAGGGCCGTCACCCGATCGTGCCGGTGATGCTGGGCGAGGCGGCGATCGCTCAGGACATGAGCCAGGAGCTTCTGAAGGAAGGCGTGTACGTCAAAGGCCTCTGGTATCCGGTCGTGCCGAAAGGCGAGGCCCGCCTCCGCGCGCAGATCTCCGGAGCGCATACACGCGA
>JBASRN010000203.1:0-9324 GCA_049273855.1 Blastocatellia bacterium | reverse complement strand
GGCTTGCCCCCGCTGCCTCACTCTGTCGACAATTGGGGCAGGTCGAGCGGAGCCTGGTGCCCCGAGGATCCGGGCAGCGGGGGCAAGCCACCCTTCCTGACCTGTTATCGCTTCGAGTGGTCGTCGGAGCGTACATCGCTTTTTCATACAGTCTCTGCGCTGGGGGTATTTCTAAGAATTAAGTTTTCACACACTCTTCTTGCGCGGCGTTCAAAAGATGCAGCAGTTGATAAAGTCCGACCGGACGCTTACAATCTCGGTTCGCTATCAACACAGGAATGCGAGGTAAGAATGCGGCTGTTCATAACCGGCGGAGCTGGTTTCATAGGCTCGAACTTCATTCGCCAGGTCCTCACAACCCACCCTGATTACCATGTCGTCAATTTCGACAAGCTCACCTACGCCGGCAACCTCGACAATCTTCGAGACGTCGAGATGCGGGCCAACTACTCGTTCGTGCGAGGCGACATCTGCGACCGGCACGCCATCGACGAGGCGATAGGTGGAGCTGACATAGTGATCAACTTCGCCGCCGAGTCTCACGTCGATCGCTCGATCGAGCATGCCGCGGACTTCATTCAAACAAACGTGCTCGGCACGCAGACGCTGCTCGACGCGGTCCGGGCGGCGGGAGTCTCGCGCTTTGTTCAGATCTCGACCGACGAAGTGATGGGCTCGTGCCAGGAAGGCGGCTACTTCACCGAAGCTTCGGCGCTCGAACCCAACAGCCCTTACGCCGCTTCCAAAGCCGCCGCGGAACATCTGGTGCGCGCCGCTCGCGTTACGTTCGGTCTGGACGTTGTGACAACGCGCGCGTCGAACAACTACGGTCCGTACCAGTTCCCCGAGAAGCTGATCCCTTTGATGATCACCAACGCGCTCGACGACAAACCGCTGCCGGTCTACGGCGACGGATTGAACGTGAGGGACTGGCTTTATGTGGAAGACTGCTGCCGCGCTATCGACGCAGTGATGCATCGGGGGCGAAGCGGGGACGTGTACAACATCGGCTCACGTGCTGAAAAGACCAACCTCGAAGTCGTTCACACGCTTCTCGACTTGCTCGGCAAGCCGCGTTCGCTGGTCAAGTTCGTAACCGATCGATTGGGCCACGACCGACGATACGCGACTGATCCAGCGAAGCTCGAAAACGAACTTGGATGGCGCCCGATGGAAACCTTTGAGAGCGGAATCGAGAAGACGGTGCGATTCTATCGAGAGAACGCGGAGTGGGTGGCGAACACGCGATCGGGCGCCTATCTGGAATACTACGAGCGGATGTACAGCCAGCGATAGAAGTAGCCGGCTTTCTTTCATTCGAACTTCGAGCAATGTCAGTAGAATCCAAGGACAGTCTAAGACGCGCGTTGATCACCGGCGGCCAGGGTCTGCTTGCCCGGGCAATGCGAGCGCGGCTTTCGGCGTCGGGCTGGCAGGTACTGGCGCCGTCGCACACCGAGCTGGACATCACAAACGAGCAAGACGTGCTGCGGGCTGTCGCTCAATTCAAACCGAGCCTCGTGATCAACTGCGCCTCGACCGGCGATGTGGATCGATGCGAGCGCGAGCCGGAATGGGCGTTTTCTGTGAATGAGCTCGGGCCGCGATTGCTCGCACGCGCTTGCACCGGAAGCGGAGCGGAGATGTTTCACACCAGCACCGATTACGTATTCGACGGCACGAAGCAGGGATACTACACTCAGGAAGACGAACCCAGGCCGGAAAGCGTCTACGGCAAGTCGAAGCTGGCCGGCGAGATTGCGGTGGGCCAGGAAGCCGCTCGCTTCTACATCATTCGAACTTCGTGGCTGTTCGGGGTCGGCGGCAAGAACTTCGGCAGCCGAGTGTTTGAGTATGCGCGAGCGAATCCCCGGCTCAAGGGCGTTACAGACCAGACTTCGATTCCAACTTACGCGCCGGATCTCGCGCAAAGAATCGAAGAGATAATGGGACTGCGAGCGCACGGGCTCTATCACGGAACAAACACCGGGGTTGCAACCTGGTACGAATTCGCAAAGCTGGCACTGGAGCTTGCAGGAATGAACGAGATAGAGATCGAACCCGTCACGCGCGCGCAGTTGAACCAGTTAGCGCCTCGCCCTGTGAACTCCGCGATGAAGTGTTTGCTTTCCGAGAAGCTCGGGCTTGCGCCGCTGCGTCATTGGCGGGAGGCGCTTGAGGAGTTTGTGCATGAGCACGAGGCCGCGGAACGCAAGAGGTGAACAGCGAGGTAAACGGGCCGTCAGCCGCTGAAATAGGAGTGCGCCACCAATGTCCTTCGTGCTCCTTGGTGCCCTCGTGGCTTGGTGGCGATGGATTGGTTTTTCAGCAGCCTGTTAGGCACTTCAGTTTCCCATGCAGCGGCCCCTAAACGCTCCTTTGTGATCCGCCCGTAGTGAAGTCGTGCAAGTTCTTTGTAACTCTCATCTATGTAAAAGACCACAACTCGGACAATCTAGTGCAACTGCACAATAAGTTTCTGCACCACCGTGGTAAAAAGGGTCAGATATAGCGACAATGCAGCCGTCTTCGCCACAAATGACACAAGGCATATGAGCACCTTCGCCCATTGTCTCCCATCCCTTCTCGTCTGCCCTCGCTCTATGTGCAGTATACAACTGAGTGAGCTTTGGTCTTTAGAATCGCGTGAGCGGTTGTATTGCGGCTATACGCAGATGCAAGGCGTATCAATTGTGACTTGTTAAGAAGCGCCAAACTAATTTGCCTCCTTCCTTAGCTCTTCACTGCACATAGCTCAATTAGCCGCTCCAACCCCGGGAGTTCACAAACCAATCGCAAACAGATCGCGCTCGGCGCGAACGTACATCATCCCACCCGAAATTGCCGGAGTCGCCATCAGCGCCTGGCCTACTCGATTCGTTGTCACCAGCTCGAACTTCGGACCCGCTTTTACGACAAACATGTCGCCGTCCTCGCTTGGCAAATAGATCTTTCCGTCCGACGCCACAGGCGAAGCGCTGAACCCGCTCCCCTGATGCGGAACGCGCTCGGTGTACTTTTCTTCACCGCTCACCAGGTCGTAGCAGGAGAGGATGCCCTGGTTCTTCAGAACGTAGAGAAGCCCGCGATACACGAGCGGAGTGGGCATATACGATCCGACTTTTTGACGGCTCCACACGACGGAGGTGTTTGAAGTTTGACCTTCCTTCAACGTGATATCGCCGCTGGCGCCCGCTCGAATAACGAATAGCGGCATCTCGGGACGCCTCCCGCTCGCCACGACTATCAAGTCTTCGGTGAAGACCGGAGTGGGCGCGGTAATCTTTGAGCTGCCGCCGAGCCGCCACAGTTCCTTGCCCGTTTTCGGGTCGTAGCCGCGTATGAAGTTCGGCGCGTTGGTCACCAGCTCCGTGCGAGCCTTGCCCGAACAGATCGTGGGCGTGCCCCACGACGGCAGCTCCTCACGCGATGTTTTCCAAACTGTTTTGCCGGTCTTTATGTCCAGCGCGATCAAGAACGATCCTTGTTGCTGATCGCACTGAACGATGACGAGATCCTGATAAATGATCGGCGAGCTGGCAGTGCCCCACTCGTAGTCGGGCACATCGTAGGCGCCGGCGTTCAATCGGCCAAGGCTCTGCTTCCAGATCAAGCGGCCCTTCATGTCATACGCGTAGAGCCCTTGCGAACCGAAGAACGCGACTACATAGCGGCCGTCGGTCGCCGGCGTCGAGCTGGCGTAAGTCGACTTGATGTGACGTTTCTCTAGCGGCGCCCCCTCATAGGCGATTCGATCCCAAAGTACCTTGCCCGTTCGCTTGTCGAGGCAGTAGACCTTCCACTGATGCGAAGACCGATCCTCGGACGCATCGCCATCCCCGTAAAGCCCCTTCCTAAAGCTGGCGTTTGCGCGGCTGCTGATTGCCGTAGTCACAAACAAATGGCCGCCCCACACAACCGGGCTTGAGTGGGCGAGGCCGGGGATTGGCGTCTTCCACTTGATGCTTGTGCCCTTTTCACCGTCCCACCGGTCAGGAAGATTCTGTCCATCCGCGACTCCCGCCGCGTGGTCTCCGCGAAACGAAGGCCAGTTGGCGGTCGCCCGCGGCTTTTGTGCTGCCGCTGCCGTCGAGAGAATCATGATCAGGCCTAACAGTCTTAGTTTCATCGTCGTTATCTCCAGTCGCGCCAACCTTACACGCCGCCCCAACGCCTCTGCAAGCGCGGCAACTCCGGGTGCGCGTCAACCTTTTGGGGTGTTCCCCCGTGGCAGCTCAATTCTTCTCGATCGATGCCACGGGCTTGCCCCGTGGAGGTTCATGTTGACTGCTACGGCGACGCCGGCCAAACGCTTATGGATGCCACGGGCTTGTCCCGTGGAGGCTCACGTAAGCCGCTACTGTGTAAGAAGAACCTAGAGACCAGGGTGAACCTGCGCGCCGCAAGCCCGTGGCATCTCAAAACGGGCGGCACGTCTTTATAGCGGCAATCGGGAACCTCCACGGGGCAAGCCCGTGGCATCTCCAAATGGGCGGCGCGTCCTCATAGCGGCAATCGTGAACCTCCACGGGACAAGCCCGTGGCATCAGCGCGAGGGGTCCGGAAAAATATGACGCGCATCCGGCAACTCGTTTCGTCTTGAATTGTGCTTTAGAGTGAAAGAGAATTGATGTGTCTGCCCAACAATCATCCAAAGGAGCATCGCAGTGAAACACGCAACGAGAGCTTTCCTTCTCCTATTCCTAGTTTTGACTCAGACAAAGGCGAGGGCGCCGATGGCCGACGCCGACTGGCCGCAGTGGCGAGGTCCGGATCGAACAGGCGTAGCGACCGAAACAGGCCTGTCGAAGACGTGGCCCGCCGCGGGGCCTCCGGTCCTGTGGTCAATATCGGGTCTTGGTGAGGGCTATGGTTCAGTCGCAATCAAGAGCGACCGCATGTACGTGCAAGGAGTGAAGGAGGGCCAAAGCGCGGTCTTCTGTTTGAATCGCGCCGATGGAAAGACGGTATGGGTCAAGGCAGTCGGCAAGTCGTTGGGGCAGGACCGCGGACCCGGACCGCGCGGCACACCGACAATAGACAGCGACCGGCTTTACGCGCTAACCGAAAACGGCGACCTGGGCTGCATGAAGCTAAGCGATGGTTCCGTCGTTTGGTCGCGAAACATCTTGAAGGACTTTGGCGGAAGAAATCCACGCTGGCTCATAAGCGAGTCACCATTGGTGGACGGTACTCGGCTCATAGTGACCCCGGGCGGCGAAGGGGCAAGCATCGTCGCGCTGGATAAGATGACCGGAAAGACCATTTGGACGACTAAGGAGCTGAGCGACGGGGCGGGATATTCCTCGTGCGTGGTGGCTGACATTCACGGCGTGCGCACAGTTGTTGGGTTCACGGACCGAGCAGGCGTGGGGGTTCGAGCGGCGGACGGCAAGCTCATGTGGCGATACGAGCCGGTCTCGAACCGAACCGCAAACATCACGACTCCCGTCGTCTTTGACAACAAAGTTTTCTACACGTCTGCGTACGGGACGGGTTGCGCGCTGCTTGACTTGAAGGCTGAAGGCGGCGAGATAAAAGCAAAAGAGATCTACTTCAACCGGGAAATGATGAACCATCACGGCGGTGTTGTCTTGATCAACGGCTACTTGTATGGATTCAACAACGCCATTCTGAGCTGCATGGAATTCGCGACGGGCAAGCTGGTGTGGCGCGACCGCAGCGTAGGGAAGGGAACGCTCACCTATGCTGACGGCCAGCTATTCTTGCTGAGCGAGAACAACATCGTCGGGCTGGCCGAGGCAACTCCGGCGGGCTACCGCGAGAAGGGCCGGTTTCAGATTGCCGACCAGGGCTGGCCTAGTTGGGCGCATCCGGTTGTTTCCGCCGGCAAGTTCTACATACGCAATCAGGGCACGCTTACTTGCTACGACGTTAAGGCGCGATGAGAAAGTGGTCAGTGGTCAGTTGCAATCAAAGTCCAAACTGATTCAGAGCCTCAAAACACAAGCTACGGGCGCTAACCGCTGACCAACTGACCACTATCCACCATCCACCATCCACTGACCACTAACCACTAACCACTAGTATTTTCACTCACTTCTGAGCGCGATCATCGGGTCGATGGTCGTCACCCGTCTTGCGGGCAGGAAACACGACACTGCGGCGACCGCCATCAGGACAAGCGCGACTGCCAGGAAAGTGAGCGGGTCAGTCGGCCCAACCGAAAACAGCAACGCGGACATGAGTTGAGTCAGGGCGAGCGCCCCGATTACCCCCAGCACCAGTCCGCCGATCACCAGCGTCATCCCCTGGCGCATAACCATCGTCATTACTCTTGCGGAAGTGGCTCCCAGAGCCATCCTCACGCCCAGCTCGTGAGTTCGCTGACTTACTGATAACGCCATTACTCCCGCAATCCCCGCCGCAGTGATAACAAGCGCAAGCGCCGCGAACAGACCAAGCAGGACTGTCGTGAGACGCGGCGACGCGAGCGACTCGCTACGGACGCGCTCGAGCGTTTGAACGTTGTCGATGGCGGTTTCGGGATCGACTTCGTAGATCACGTCGCGCATCAACGCCGCCATCGACATCGGATCGCTCGAGGTTCGCACAAGCAGGTTGCCGCCGCCCGGGTTCTGCTCCAAGGGCGTGTAGAGTTCGTCCGTAGCCTCGCGTCCCAGACCATACTGCTTTACATCTCCGACGATGCCAACGATCGTTAGCCAGTTAGCGCCGTTATCGAAGGTGAGTCGTCTGCCGATCGGATCTTCGTTTCCCCAGCGATGACGCGCCATCGATTGATTCATCACCGTAACCAGAGGCGCTTTGTCCTTGTCCTGATCAGTGAAAGTACGGCCCGTGATCAGCGGGAGGCGAATCGTCTCGAAGTAATCCGGGCTCACGATGCGAATGTCGGCTTCCGGCCCTGGGTCCCCGGCGGCATTCGGCTGACCCTCAATCTGAAACCGCCGATTGAACGGTCCGAAGGTTATGCCGAGCGGGTTGAGCGGGAAAGTCGAGGCGATCGCAACAGAGAGCGCCCCTGGCTGTGCTTGAGCCTTGTCCAGGAACCGGCGAAGGAGAAGTCGATTCTGCTCGGCGGTGGTATGCTTCGACCAGTTCGGGCTTATCCTCATCAGCAGCACGCTCTCGGGATTGAAGCCCGGATTCACTTGCTGAAGCTTGATCAAGCTTCGCAGCATAAGCCCCGCTCCGATAAGCAGCATAAATGAGATCGCGACTTGCGCAACGATCAGAACGCCGCGAGCGCGTTGCCGTCTTGTGCTCGAAGACGTTCGGCCGCCTCCTTCTTTGAGCGCCCCGGTCAAATTATTCTCGGACGAGAACGCGGGCATCGACCCGAACACCAGCCCGGTCGCGACTGAGATCAGAAGCGTGAACAGCAGCACCGAGCCGTCGATCTCTATCTCGCTTGCGCGAGTCGTGAATCTCGCGGCAAAAGTGACGAGCAATCGGAGCCCGCCCGCCGCAAGCAACAGCCCAAGCGCGCCGCCGGCAAGCGCAAGCAGCGTGCTTTCGGTTAGTAGCTGCCGGATGAGGCGGCCTTTCCCCGCTCCCAGCGCCGCGCGAATCGCCATCTCACGCTCGCGGCGCATCAAGCGCGCAAGGGTCAGATTGGCAACGTTGGCGCACGCGATCAGCAAAACCAGCCCGGCCGTCGCAAGCAGTATCAAGAAAGTGGGCTTGCCATCGCGGATCAGCTCTTCTTTAAGGAGAGCGGCCGTTGCGTCGTAGCCGCGGCTCTCGGGATAAGAATCAGGGTATTCCTTCTGCAGGTTGCTTGCGATCAAGGAGAGGTCGGCTTTCGCTTGCTCGACCGACGCTTCAGGCTTGAGCCGTCCGAACACGCTCATCATCCGGAAGTTTCGATTCGCGATGAATCGATCCGACGAGCGAGTAGGGCAAGCGACCGTCGGCATGTACACATCGCTCTCGACAGGGTACTGAGGAATCGGAGGCAGGACACCTATAACCGTGTGAGGCCTGTCGTTCATCGTGAAAACCCTGCCGATGATGTTCGAATCGCCCCCGTGACTACTCAGCCAGTACTTGTGGCTGAGCACCAACACTGCATCAGCGCCCTTCTGATCATCCTCTGGAAGAAAAGTTCTTCCAAGAAGGGGCTTCACGCCGAGCAGGTCAAAGAAGTTTGCGGAGACGACTGCGGTCTGAACCCGCTGGGGTTCCTCGCGACCGAGAAGGATAAACGACATAGTGTGATGTTCGGCGACGCCATCCAATGTCTGGTTTTGCTCTCGGTAATCGGCGATTTCTTTGACCGAGAATCCCAGGTTCTGATTTCCCGCGGCGGCGCGCGGCGCGAGTTGATGAAGCACCACCAGCCGGTTTCCGTCCTGGTACGGAAGCGGGCGCATGAGCACGCCGTAGATGACGCTGAAGATTGCCGTGTTCGCGCCGATACCCAGGGCAAGCGTGATCAAAGCGACCAGCGTAAACGCCGGGTTCTTGGTTAGGACTCGCGCGCCATAGCGCAAGTCCTGGAGCAGCGCCTCGAGCAATCGGCCGCCCTTTTCGTCGCGGCATTGTTCCTTGACTTGCTCGACCCCGCCGAAACTGCGCAGAGCTGTTAACCGGGCTTCGGTTGGGCCCATGCCTCGACGAATGTTCTGCTGGATTTCCATCTCGAGGTGAAACCGGACTTCTTGATCCATCTCGCGCTCGACCCTGTCCTTGTGAAAGATGTTTCTCGCGCCGCTGAACAAATTCTTCAACATCTCGAAACCTCCGCTTGCAGTCCGCCTCGGAGCTTGAGCTTCAGTTCGCTCGCATGCCACAAAACTTGGAATTCGAACGTTACGCGTCGGGCACCGACGCAACGAGCCGCTACGTCGCTTCCAGCACTTGGGTGACAGCCGCAGCCAGCCGCTCCCAGTGTTCTGTCTCTTCGGTCAGTTGCTTGCGCCCGGCTTTGGTCAGCTCGTAGTACTTGGCTTTGCGGTTGTTGTCCGAGCTGTCCCATTCGGCGATAATCCAGCCCTTTTGCTCCAACCGGTACAGCGCCGGGTAGAGCGAACCCTGGTTGATGCTGAGCACGCCATCGGACATTTGCTGAATGCGTTGCGAGATCCCCCAGCCGTGCATTGCCTCGAGCGCCAGGGTCTTGAGGATCAAAAGGTCAAGCGTTCCTTGCAAGAGATCTGACTTCTGTTTGCTCATTCGCCTCTCTCCTAGATTATCTACAGGAGAGAGGATATTCCCGCTCCTGTAGAGTGTCAAGGGGAAACCGTTGCCGGCTTCGCGTTCATGTAAGGGCGGCCCTCCGTGGCCGCCCCTCGAGGAAACGCGAAACACCTCGTCGCAACAAGGGGCGGCCACGGA
>JBASRN010000201.1:0-4238 GCA_049273855.1 Blastocatellia bacterium | reverse complement strand
GTGTTTGCCAGTCAGAAGCCCGCACCTAGTAAAGCCCCGCGTTCAACTCTGAGCGAACGTCTTGCAGGAACGCGAGCCGACCTTGGGACCGCCGGGCAGGCATACAAGGCGAGCCTAGAGAAACTATCGCTGTTTGAAGAAGACGAGTGCAGGAGAGCTGCGCAAGACGTCAAGACTCGCAAGCAGTTGCTTGCCGAAGGGCTTGCTAATCAGCGTGACTTGGCAGAGAGCGAGCGCGCGTTGAACGCTGCCAAAGCTAAGCTGGCCGGCACACGAAAACAACTCCGCGAAGCTGACGCGGTGATCGCCGAAGCATCCAGCCAGGGTCAGCTTGCTAAGCCGTCGCCGACTAAGGCTAAACCCCCGGTGAAACGATCTAAGCCGCGGCCCGCCAAAAAGCTACCGCCTGGCGTCAAAGTGGTGAAGTATCCAAGTATCATCACGGCCCAAACATCCCTGGTTCGCAGGTTTGAAGCAAAGGCTATTCGCTGGGTACCGGAGAACCGCATTGTGGGCTCGGCTGCTACCTGTGTCGGTGCGGACCCGTGCCGGGCGTGCAAGAACTGCCATTACTGTGCGCGGTGCGCGAAAGACGGCAAGACTTGCGGTGTTTGCAAACCGACGCATTGAAAGGTCCTGCAGTAACCAAAGGAGATTTGAGATGCTTAATCCTTGTGTATTGATGTTACTCCTTGTGGTGGGTGCTCAGAGTGGCGGGCTGTGGCGTATGGGTGAGCCGAGTAAAGACCCGATGACCGATAAGCCGGTTACCGTAGCCGTACTTGGAATGCGCGATCATGATGGAGTCCTTTACGTAGGACGCAATGGTGAAACGGATTCCATCTGGGTACTTTACTATCGCCCCCGCCTAAACGTGCGAGAGATAGGGGTCACATATAGAATTGACGACCATCCCGCAGTTCAAGATACCTGGGAGGTCTCCGGTAGGCTTATCCGCACAAATAACAACCGCGCTCTATTAAAAGCGATGTTGGCGGGCTCACGGCTGAGGATTCAGATTGCGGATACCGACACCGGCACTATGGACTTCAAGATCGCTGGGCTGGAACATTACATCGCACGACTTGGCCTGAAGGCTTTCTGACAGCCATCTTGACAGCCAAGCCTACGCACGAGCGTGGAAACCCCTGGACGGTCGTAACGTGTAAGTCTATTCAATCTGTCCACAGGCGTCCACGCGTGACGGCTGCGTCAATCTCGCATTCACGAGGCCAGGGGTTCGAATCCCCTCAGCTCCACCAAGATTCAAACAGTTAGCCTCGTCGGCAGCGGAACAGCCGCTAAGGAATTACTTCGTCGGCGGTACGCCAAGGTCTTTGCAAATCTTTCTGGCTAGTACGTCACTGATCTCAGTATGACGCGGAACCGCGGACCTTCTGTTTGACGAACGATTGCGCCACCACGAATGGCGCGCGCCTTCCCTGATCAACTCGCAGCCGTTGGAGCACAGGTGCTGGATGAGCTCGCGCCTCTTCATACCGCGATCGGCTCTTCCTCGTAGTTTGCTCCTGCCGCAGCTATAGCATCCAGCTTGTTTAGTTCCAGAGCCTCTTGCAAAGTTAGCTTCAGGCTCTCTAACAAGCCTTCGCGCGATGATTCCTGGCAGTTGACTCCGGGGACTTCCTCTATCCAGCCGATCCACCAGTCACCATCCTGCTTGACAACGGCGGTGTACAAATTGTTGGCCTCATTGCTCAATGTGAACCTGCTTTCGTTGCATGGTAATCGCTATCCGTATGTTCCACGCGGCCTTCCTGGCCCGAGACTTCCAATCCTACTGCGGCACTGCATGGAAATCCAAGAGAGTTAGAGTTGCCTTAGATCTCATAGAAACGCGCCGTGACAATCGTATGATAATTTTTCATCGTTGCTCAGTTCAATTGGGCCTGGCTCTTCATGATCGACCCGATCTGCTCGCGGATCGCTTCCTCGTCGGGTGCCTGCGGAGCCAGTTCGAGATAGCGCTCAAGCTCCTCGATTGCACCGCGTGTCTCTCGAATCTCCGCAAGCAAGAGCCCACGATCTCGCACGTGCTTCGCCGAGTCCGGGTTCAACAACAGTATCCGGTCGATCGCCGCAAGCGCCCGCCGCTGATCCGTAGCTCCGTAAATCCCCAGCAAGTTCGATAGCATGCGAGTCAGTATCTTCTTGTTGCTAACCGCTAGAAGGTGATCGGACTTCAGGTCGAGCGTCCCGCCCGTTGTGTCCGAGAGCAGTTCCGAGCACTCCGGCATCCCAATCAGCCGGCCCTCGTTGAACGGATCGATAAAGATTTCGCCGCTCTCAGCCTCGTGCTTTGCGATGAAGTGCCCCGGCATCCCGACTCCCTTGATCGACAACCCGATTCGCCGGGCTACCTCGATGTAGACCACCGTCAGCGTGATCGGGATGCCCGTGCGACGATCTATGACTTCGTTCAGAAAACTGTTCCGAGGGTCGTAGTAGCTTGCACGGTTGCCCTGAAATCCAAGCCTGTCAAACAACGCAGCGCTAACGGCCGCGATCAGATCCAGCGCACCGGTTTCGCTCCCGCTCTGCTCGCGAGCGAGGTCCCCGAACCGGTCGAGCTTTTCAAGATAGAGATCGACATCGAGTTTCGGATACTCTTCCGCAGCGATCAGCAAAGCCGCCTCCGCAAGGTTGATCTGTTCATCGGGCCGAGACACCGCCTCGGCGAATCGAAGGCGAATGATCTGTGATGAAGGTCGTGACACAGCAAAGGCTCCCGAATGAAAAAGGGCCGATGGCGGCCGCCATCAGCCCTCGACTATATCACGGAAGAGGTTACTGCTACTCAGCGGCTGGCGCGCGAGCGGACCAGGCCCGCCTTCGCATCGGTCTTGAAGTTCTTCCACAAAAACGTGTATGAGTGATCCGCCACCGATATCATGTACTCCCAGCCATGATTTCCGGGATACAGATGGAATTCGTGACCGATCCCAAGCCTGGTCAGTCGTTCGTCGAACTGCGTGTTGCTCTCCTGAAAGCCGTAGCGGTCCTGCGCCCCGCAATCGAAGTACACTTTGATCCCCGACTTCTTGATCGATGCCGCGTTTGCTTCGGCGATGTACACCGGGTTAACCGACTTGAAGAATCCCTCGTCGGGCGGAGTGCCGAAGATATTGCCGATCAATCGCAGCATGAACACAGACCGCCGGTCCGTGCCTGACGGCTGCGGAAGGTCGGTGAAGAGCGCGGCGCTGTGAGTGGTTACGGTCGAAAACATCTCCGGGTGTTTGAACGCGAGCATAAGCGCGCCCCAGCCGCCCATCGAGATTCCCTGAATCGCTCGCCCATCGCGAGTGCCGATGGCGCGGTAGGTCTTCTCGACATGCGGGATCAAGTCTTTGATAATCGCGTCTTCGTACCGGACGCCGTTCTTCCCGTTCAAGTAGAAGCTGTTCTCGCCTGCCGGCGCTACAATGATGAACTCGCCAATCGTCCCCTCATCGCGGAGCTTGGCGACGGCCGCCGCCACGCCCCGCCTCTGGAACTCGCCCTCGTTCCCGAACATCCCGTGGAGAAAGTAGAGCACGGGATAGCGTCGCCTGGTGTCGCGTTCGTAAGACGGTGGAAACTGAATAGCGAACTTCAGCTCTTTGCCGAGCGCCCCAGATTGCAGCGACGCGTATTGTACGCTTGGATCAGCCGGCAGAGCCGGCCCCTGGGAGCTTTGTGCCGGCGCAGAAGGCGCACCGGACTGGCGCGGCAGCAGGTGAGCAGCGAAGTTGGAAACCAGCGCAATCAGAAGCGAGAGAACGCCGATAGCAAGATGGCTTAGGATGTCCATCGGTTAACCTCGGAAGCGGGGTCCGTCGCTTGGAAAGTGGTTGATGTTCAGATTGGCGGCCGCAACATCGGTCAGGTCGATGATCGCTGCTGCATTGATGGCTGCGGCTATGGAGATGGTCTCGCTGATCTCCTCTTCGGTTGCGCCGGATTCCAGAGCCTTCTTCAGGTGGCCCTCGACGCACCCCTGGCACTTCGCGACCAGCGACGCGGCAATTGAGATCAACTCCTGAGTCTTGGTGTCGAGGTGTTTTTTCTCGGAGTAGTAGATCTCGCGATAGAACTCACCGTAGATGCGGCGCATCTTGGGCTCCATCATTGAGTACGATGCCGGCTTGCCTTCCTGGTCGGGCTTAGGATTGGAAGCCGGGACTTCGGGCTCCGCTTCAGGCTGCGGTGCGAGCTTGCTGTCCATAAATCAACTAGTC
>JBASRN010000192.1:0-12071 GCA_049273855.1 Blastocatellia bacterium | reverse complement strand
TTGCTTCATTCGTTCAACAACGCCTTCCGTCATCACACCGCGCGAGCCTTTCACCAGCATCAAGTCGCCTGGTCGAGCTTCCCGCGCGACGATCTCCGCCGCTTCTTGAGGCGTCTCACAGAAGACCGCGGACTCAGCGCTCATTCCGGCTTCGCGGGCGCCGTCGATCAGTTCGCTTGCAAGACCGCGAATTCCGATCAACAAGTCAATCCCAAGCTCGGCAACTCGCCTGCCCGTCGCGCGATGAAGCTCGGCGCCCGTCTCTCCCAGCTCCAGCATCTCCCCGGCGACGACGATCCTTCGTTTGAAGCCCCTGGCCGTGGCGATTGTGCCAACCATCTCAACAAACGCACGCGGGTTCGAGTTGTACGAGTCGTCGACCAGCGTGACGCCGGAGGCGAATCGCAACACCTCGCCGCGCATCTTCGGACTCGAGGCTTCACCGAAGGCGGCCGCTATCGCTTCGAAAGGCGTTTCGTAGAGATCAGCCACCGCCGCCGCGGCAAGCGCGTTGTACACCTGATGCCGGCCGGCGAGCGGCAACGTTACGTTAACTTGCCCACGCGGCGTCTCGAGCGCGAACCGCGTTCCGCCGAGACCCTGGTCTTCAAGTCGTCGCGCTCGCACATCTGCTTCGCGGTCGATGCCGAACGTGATCACGCGAATATCAGTGCGCAAGCCCTTCATCCTCGCAACGAGGTCGTCATCGGCGTTTAACACAACCACGCCGCTCGATTTGATACCGAGGACCAGCTCAGCTTTCGCGTCTGCGATCTCTTCGATCGAAGAAAAGAACTCGAGATGAACCGGTGCAACGTTGATGACCACGCCGACGTCAGGCGGCGCGATCCTGGCAAGCCGCGCGATTTCGCCCTTGTGGTTCATCCCCATCTCGAGCACGGCGTAATCAAAGTCAGTCGCGTGTGAGCCGTCGCTTTCCATCTTCAAGATCGACAGCGGCAGCCCATATTCGTTATTCAAGTTTCCGGTGGTCTTGTTGACTCGCCCGATCCGAGCAAGCGCCGAGGCTGTCAGCTCTTTCGTCGAGGTCTTGCCCGCGCTGCCGGTGATCGCGACTTCGCGGCCTCTCCACGACCTTCTGATCGACGCCGCAATCGCCTGAAGCGCCTCCAACGTGTCCGCGACCGGCAAGAGCCAGGCCCCTGCGCCAATGTAGTCGATGCTTGTTGAAGCCAGAAACTCGCTTGTCACCACCGCGCCCAACGCGCCTCGCCTAAGCGCGTCTTCGACGAAGCGATGCCCGTCGTAGTTCTCACCTTTGATTGCAAAGAACAAGTCGCCCGCGCGCGTCGCCCGCGAGTCTATCGAGTAGCCAATCGGCTCACGTTCGCTCAGATCCTCTGAGACGCGAGTCGAGCGCTCCTGAGTCCCCAGGATGTTTCGTATCTCTCCCAGCTTCATTCAATCTGCGCATCCGTTCCGCGGACAGGTTTGCCTCCGGCCATAGTCGAGCTCTTCTCACCGCAAACCGCCTTTGTATCTTTTTGATGATATGCCATTCAGTCCTGGTTAAGCGTAAGAGCCGCGGCGCTTCATCATGGCTTCGCGAGCGACTTCGCGATCGTCGAAATGGACGGTCCCGTCCCGAAAAACCTGATACGTTTCGTGGCCCTTTCCGGCTATCAGAACGACGTCACCTTCTCGAGCCTCTGCGATTGCTCGAAAGATAGCTTCGCGGCGATCGGGCAATCTCAGGTATGGACGGCCCGGTCGGTTAAGACCAACCTCGATGTCCGCGATGATTGCGGCGGGATCTTCGCTGCGCGGGTTGTCAGACGTTACTATTGCGACATCGCTCAGGGTCGCTGCGATCTCGCCCATCGGCGCTCGTTTGGTCCGGTCACGGTCTCCTCCGCAGCCAAATACCGCAATCACCCGCCCCGCGCGCCCGGCGACTTCGCGAGCGGTGTGCAAGACGTTCTTTAATGCGTCGTCGGTGTGCGCGTAGTCCACGATCACGGTGAACGGGGGCTGATGCGAATGCTCCAGCCGCACTTGCTCGAATCGTCCCGCCACGGTTCGGCACTCCGAAACCCCGCGCGCGATCTCGTCCAATTCAAATCCCAGAGCCAATCCTGCGGCTACGGCTCCGAGAATGTTGTAGACGTGAGGGCGACCCACCAGTGATGATTTGATTTCTATTTTGCCGGAGGGGGTCTTGGCAACGAACGCGAGACCGCCTGGCGAGAGATTGAACTCGTCGGTGCGCACGTCGGCGCCGTTGACCAGGCCGTAGGTTATCTTTCGGCCCTTCGCGGTCCCCAACAGCTTAACGCCGTACTCGTCATCCGCGTTGATCACCGAAATCAGCGGTTCCGAGCCGAGGCTGCCGTTGAACAGCTTTTCCTTTGCGGCGAAGTAGCTCTCCATAGTCGAGTGATAATCCAGATGATCGCGCGTCAGATTCGTGAACACTGCCACCGTGAAGTTCAGCGCGTCCGCCCGGTGAAGCTCGATTGCGTGAGAAGACACTTCCATCACCGCGGAGCGGCAACCGGCGGAAACGGCCCGCCCGAGCATTCGCTGAATATCGGAAGCTTCGGGCGTCGTATGCCGCGCGTCGAATTCTTCGCCGGCGATTCGATGACTGATCGTTCCTAACATAGCGGAAGTGCCTTCGTTTACTCGAATGATCGAGTCGATCAAGTGCCCGGTCGTCGTCTTACCGTTGGTGCCGGTTATCCCAACAAGTCTCAAGTGCCGGGACGGATGACCGTATACCGCAGCCGACGCCCGGGCAAGCGCCGCCCGCGAGTCGCGAACTTGAATCCACGCCGGCGCTTTGGCAAGCTGCGGCTCGCGCTCCGATATGACGCACAATGCGCCGCGCTCGACAGCTTGCGCGATGTGTTGATGAGCATCAAACTTCGCGCCGCTAATAGCGACAAAGACCGAGCCGGGCTCGCACGCGCGAGAATCGTGCGTTACGTCCCGCGCGACGGCTTCAAGCCGCCCGGTTGCGGCAATCGCCTCTACTTCCTTTGTAAGATCAGTGAGCTTCAATTCCCTCGCGTACTCGGATGACCTGTACGGGCTTTCCTCCGTGAGACGCCCGCCTTCCTTTGCCTGTATGGGCGTCCCTCAGTGGGCGCCCCTCCTTCCTTTGCCTGTACGTCACTCAACTAAAGGGCGTCCTCGGAGGGACCCGTACAGGAAATCTCCTTCACCTTGACTGACTGCTGGCAGCAGCGTCCGCCGGTTCCTTCCTCGAATAATCTCGCGATAGTTTTACCCGGCAGGTCGCGTCCCGGGCGACGAGCGAGCCGGGCGAAGGGTTTTGCATCGCGACGACTCCATCGCCGCTGGCTTTCATCTTCAAACCGCGAGAGGCGCACATCGCGACCGCCTCGCGGATACCCAGCCCGACGAGATCCGGGACAACTATGCTGCCCGAGCGCTTAGATGCAGGATCGTCTGACGCTGGGCCGGCCGCAATGTCGATCGAGGGGCGAGGGTCCTTATCTCCGTCAGGAGCCGGAGCCACGGCATCCGTCACTACGTCCGGCAGATCGTAGATTTGCACGTCGTCGGCAAGCATCGAATGAGGATCGCCCTCGGGTGCGACGCCCAGCACTCGAAGCGCGTCAGCAACGACTCGCGCGAAGACAGGCGCTGCTACGGTGCCTCCGTGATGCGCCCCGACCGGTTCATCGATCGAGACCACGCAGGCAATTTCGGGATTCTCAACCGGCGCAAAGCCCGCGAACGATGCCACATAACGAGTGTTCGAGTACCGGCCCGTTTTCTCGTCAACCTTTTGCGCCGTTCCCGTCTTACCCGCTGCCCGGTAGGCGCCCAGTTTCGCGGCCTTGCCGGTTCCCTGCATGACTACGCCTTCGAGCATCGCCTTCAAAGTGGCTGCGGTGGCCTGACTGACGACCTGGCGCTTTTCGGGACGGTGCTCGTCGATCACGTCGCCGTAGGCAGTCGTTACCTTGCTGACCATGTGCGGCTTGAGCCACTCGCCGCCGTTCGCAATGCAAGCATAAGCCGCCGCCGCCTGAACCGCGGTCACTCCGATTTCGTGACCCATTGGTATCGAGCCGATCGTGACAGGCGTCCACTCGCTCGCCGGGCGGAACAGCCCGCGTGATTCAGCCGGCAACTCGATTCCCGTACGCCGCCCAAAACCGAACTGCTCGATGTAGCGGGCGAATCGTTCATTGCCAAGCATAATCCCGACCTTGATCGCAGCGACGTTCGATGATTTCGCAAGGGCTTGAGCCGCGGTCAGCACGCCGTAAGGGTGGTCGTGAATGATCCGGCCGGCGATCCGAATCTGTCCGCCCCCGCAATCGATGCGAGTGTCGGGACGTATCAAATGCTCTTCGATTGCAGCCGAATAGGTGACCAGTTTGAAGATCGAGCCCGGCTCGAAGGCTGTCTCAACAGCCCGGTTGCGGCGCTGAATCTCGGTCGAATCGCCAACCTTGTTGGGGTCGAACGTAGGATAGCTGGCGAGGGCGAGAATCTCGCCGGTAGCCGGCCGCACGATCACCACCGTCCCTCCGCGCGCGCCGCTCGCGCGAACCGCTTCAGCCAGTGCCTTCTCGACGTAATGCTGGATAACCAGGTCGATCGTAAGCATGACGTTCGCGCCGGGCACCGACTCTTCGACCGAATGGTTGTATGATTTGTTGAACGCGTCCACGTCCAGCAACAAGTTGCCGGCCCGCCCACGCACAAGCTTGTCATAAGCCAGCTCGATCCCGCCTCCCGCGCGTTCGTCGGTGTCAACAAACCCAAGCACATGAGCGGCAGACTGACCGGTGATGTAGTGGCGCTTCATCTCGTTGACGAATGTAAGCCCTTGCCAACCCAGCTTCTCGACCTTCGCGACTTCGCGGTCGGAGAGCTTGCGCTTGACCGCTACGAGCACTTGAGCCGAAGTGAGGCGCTTGTAGAGTGCGTCGCGATCAACATCCAGAAGCTCGGACAATTCGCGGGCCGCGCCGTCAGGATCCTTTAGTTCAGCCGGAGATGCGTACAGGGATTTTGCCTCGACCGATCGGGCAAGCTCGTTGCCGTTTCGATCGTAGATCACTCCCCGCGTCGGACTCAGTTCTATCGCGGCTTGCTGTTGGCGGCCCGCGCGAGAGAGAAGCCAGTCGTGTTGCTTCACCTGAAGCCAGACAAGCTTCCCGCCGATCACTGCCATCCAGATGATGAGGAAAACTTGTATGACCGCGAGACGTTTCCCCGATGCTTTCTGAAGAATAGCCATTGCGTTGTATTGACGGCTCTCGTGCTTTCCTTATTCTATTATGCGCCGCTGCCTCGCACAGCCGGGGACTGCGCGAGGCGCAAGGTCGATCATCTCTTTGTGCGTCCAAGCTGAACTGCTATTAGCTCATCTCGGCGCAAGGTACCAATGACTAGCGGTTCGGCTTCTTTGCGTTCGGTTTTTTAACGGGCGGGGTCTCAACCGTCTTCTTGTCCGGCCGCTCCAACCCAATCTTCTGTGCTCGCTTTTCTATTTCCACCGGCGAAGCCGCGCGCGAATACTCGAGCTCCAGTTGCCGAAGCTTCTCCTCGAGCTGCGATGACTGGCGGCGCAGTTCCTCGCTCTGGTAGCCGAGCGATATCGCCGCGAAGTGCTGGCGGGCGCTTATGACGAAACCGCCGGACAACAGCACCCCGGCGACCACCACGATGCCCAGCCACGCAAGCACACGTCGGCTCACCGGCCTGGCGACCGGCGCGTTCTCGATGTGTTTGTCGGGGAAAAAACGATCCGCCATAGAACCTCAACCTCAAAGTTTGATCGGGGCCTTCTCAAGTCCTGCACCGGCGGCCCTGGCCGGCTCAGCGGCGAGTTGAATAACTGCATTCGAAAAAGGGCCAGCGTCGAGGGGGCGACGGAGGGCACTCTCCCACGTGCTTCGCGGCCAGCCACGTGCCAGCCGACTGTCGCGCGCCGCTAGAGTCTTTCGCAGACTCTAAGCATCGCGCTGCGCGAGCGAGGATTTCGCTTTACCTCTTGCTCGCTCGGCCGGACGGGCTTGCGAGTCAGAACTCGAACTCGCTGGCGGGCGCCGCAACTAACACAGACAATGTCATCAATACCTCTGGCCGCTGTCTCGCCCGCGTCTGGCGACCGCTTTTTGCGCGGCCCAGTGATACCGCGCATCGCAGTCTCCGCTGTGCAGGTGCAGCGGCCCGATTCTCGCAGAAAGCTCCGTTTTACCAGCCGATCTTCCAGCGAGTGAAACGAAATGACCGCGAGCCGCCCGCCGGGCCCGAGGATCGAGATCGCATCGGGCATCAAGCGCGTCAGCGCATCCAACTCGCCGTTAACCGCAATTCTCAACGCCTGAAAAGTCCGGGTCGCCGGATGGATTCGCCACCTGCCCGGGACTCGCAACGCGCGCACTACTATGGCGGCCAACCGATCGGTTGTCGTAATCGGCTCGCGCTGACGCTCACGCGCCACGAAGCGCGCGATCTTCCGCGCGCCTCGCTCCTGGCCATACTCAAAGAGCAAGTCGGCAAGCTCCGCTTCCGGCAGGCTGTTCACCAAATCAGCTGCCGTTTCGCCGGCGCTTTGATCCATCCGCATGTCAAGCGGGGCCTTCGACGCGAAGCTGAAACCGCGATCGCTCTGATCGAGCTGAAGCGATGAAACCCCGAGGTCGGCCAGGATCCCGCGTGCTTGATCGACTCCGAGCCGGTCCAACACGGGGG
This sequence comes from Blastocatellia bacterium, assembly GCA_049273855.1. Classification (GTDB taxonomy): domain Bacteria; phylum Acidobacteriota; class Blastocatellia; order UBA7656; family UBA7656; genus Onstottus_B. Next base: position 5,366 of record JBASRN010000192.1, on the reverse strand, counting down.
CCACATCCTCGAAGTTTGCGTGCACCGCTTGAAACCGGGTCTCAAAGACCTTTAATCGTTCTCGCGCGACCGCGAGAGCTGCCTCGTCGCGGTCCATTCCGATGAGAACCACATCGGGCGACGCATTCAGAAGCGCCGCGGCGTGGCCGCCCAGTCCCAGCGTGCAATCCACGAACACTCCGCCTTGTTGCGGTTGAAGCCAATCGAGGACCTCTGCAAGCAAAACAGGCTGGTGCGCCTGGCGGGGCTGTTCGGTCTGTTGAGCCATCGATCGGCCATCGGCATTCAGGTCTTCAAATGCAGCGCACGCCGCTGGCTTGCGTCCGTCCGTTAGATTCCCAGCGCAGCAAGACTCGCCGCGTCGTCGTCGGTGTAGGGATCGCCTTCGATGCGAGCCTTGAACTTGTCCATTTCCCACACCTCCAGGTATTGCAAGTATCCAAGCACCGCTACATCGCCGACCAGCTCTGCGCTCGAGCGCAGCAGCGGATGAATCAGCAGGCGGCCCTGCGAATCCATCTCGGCTAGTTGGCCATAGTAGTTTGTTCGATCGAGGAACTTTCGCACCGGCTTGTCCATCGTACCGCGCGACTGAAGCTTCTCTTCGATGCTCATCCATTCCTGCATCGGGTAAAGACGCGCGTATTCGCCAGTGATACTGGTGACATAGAACTCCGAACCGTAGTGCTCATCCATGTAACGCCGATAGGCGGCGGGCAACTTGATCCGCCCCTTCTCGTCCATTCTTGCTCGATAATTGCCTCGCAGCATTTGACTCGCGCGCGCCCGCGGCCGATCTCAACCCGGCACTACCGACGTTCCACTTTGGGTCACACCTATCCACTTTGCTCCACCACTTGCGGCCGTATCGTACGTCAGATAGTGAGGGCTGTCAAGCGAGAAATTCTTTAGTGATAAGAGCTTGGAGGTATTATTGGCCGTGTTCCACGGGCGCGGCTCGGAGCTTTCCCGAGGGTGCAATAATCGCCGCGGTTGGTCAATTGTGGTATATTGCTCGACCCTATAGTTGGGCCGCTTGCATGGACACGACCATCGCCATCACAGTCGCCTACGGTCTTGCCGCAGCGGCCGCCAACTTCCTGGGCGGAATGCTGGTCTCGTCGCGCCGGCTGGGCAACACGGCCCTTCGCTATCTGATAGCCCTCGGCGCCGGCTTCATGCTCGCGGCCGTGTTTCTAAAGATAGTTCCTGAGACAATCGAACAATGGTCTGACGGGGCGCTGATCCCGATGATGTGGTTGCTGGCCGGATATCTGCTGATCCAGTTCGTCGAGCACACGCTTGCTCCGCATTTTCACTTTGGAGAGGAAACCCATCACGCGGCGATGCTTGCGCAGCACGCGGCGGTCGCCGGTCTGACCGCGCTGATGGTTCACACCTTTTTCGACGGGGTCTCGATTGCGGTAGCTTCGCTGGTTAGTCCGCAGCTCGGCGTGTTGATCTTCATCGCGATCTTGCTTCATAAGCTGCCGGAGGGTTTTACGGTAGCTTCGATGATGCTGGCGGCCGGGCGAAGCCGGCGGTCGGCAAACCTGGCTGCGCTTGGGGTCGGGCTGGCCACCCTGGCGGGAGTGGCGCTGGTGATCGCGTTCCGGAATATCGAAATCTATTCTCGCCCCCTTGCCGCTTACGTGCTGCCACTTTCGGCGGGGGTCACAATGTACGTGGCCGCATCGGACTTGATCCCGGAGGTCAACGCCCACGAACGCGGCGCGCGGACTTCCTTCATGGTCTTCGCTGGTGTGGCGTTGATGTACGCTACCGAGCTGATACTCCAGGCCGCAGGTCTCTCGCACTGATCCCGGGGGGCGCTCCAGCAGGCTAAGAGGTTGGTGTTCGCATTCAGCCAGGCGGGTCGTCCGTTCGCTTGAGTCACACCCGCCAAAGGTGAACACCACTATCCGTTTCACGCCGAAACTGCGGCCCACAAGATATTCCCCTGGCAGGCTCGAGATCAACCTCCTTTCTCCTTCTTCTTTGCGCTGAGCCTGTCATCATCTAGTATTGAAATTGCTGACGAGTCAGAAAGAACGGCAGCCGGGCGTCAAACACTTCGAACATATAGACCAGGTTTGAGCACTTTGGGCAATAGTCGAGTTTTATGATCAACGCGCTAAAGAGATTCTTTGTTACGGCGGGCGCAGTAGCCTTGCTTGCCACTGTTTCCAACGCTCAACCGCAGTTGCCGCAGCCGCAGGGAATGGTAAGCGACTTCGCTGGCAAGCTCAGCCCCGGCACAAAACAGCAACTCGAAACTCTCCTGATGAACTTTCGCGACCGGAGCGGCATCGAGATCAGCATTGTCACGGTCAACTTCGCTGATATGAAGGGCTATCCCATCGAAGACTACGCGCTTCAACTCGGAAGACAATGGGGTGTTGGCCGCGGCTCGACCGGGCGCGCGTTGGTATTGCTGGTTGCTATACAACCGCGGGGGAGCGACGGCCTCTATAGCGGAAACACGAGGCTCGAGGTAAGCCGGCATCTCGAAGGCGATGTTCCCGATATCCTCGCCGGAGAACTAATCCGAAAGATGCGAGACGACTTTAAGGCTGGCCGGTTCGATCAGGCGCTGACAAACGGAACTCAGACCATACTCGCTACTCTCGCTGAGAAGCTCGGAATCTCGATGGAAGGCATCGACCGGAGTCAGGCTGCGCGCGCGGTTGCTCGAAGGCCCCGTTCGAGCAGCAGAGGCATCTCTCCGTTTCTGATCGTCGTCGCGATATTCATCTTCCTTGCGATAGTACGGGCGAGCAGCGGCGGAGGTGGCAAGGGCGGTCATCGACGGCCAGGGGTAGGAGCAGACTGGATCATCTGGCCGATCCTCTTTGGAGGGTTGGGGGGCAATCGCGACCACGGAGACTCGGGGTGGGGTGGCTTTGGCGGGGGAGGCGATTCGGGCGGAGGCGACTTTGGCGGGTTTGGTGGCGGAGGCGACTTCGGCGGCGGCGGCGCCAGCGATAGTTGGTAAGCTCTGTTTCGATGGGAAAGATGTCGGTAACGACAGGAGCACGACGAGTTTTGCAAGGAGCAGTGGTATTGCTTCTTCTCTCTACGTCTGGTTTGTGCTCCACAATGCATGCGGCGATCACCGAGCAACGGCTCCCGCTATCGCGAGGCCTTGTGAGCGACTTCGCGCGCAAGCTAAGCCCCGCGACAAAGCGGCAAATCGAGACGTTGCTGCTGAACTTCCGGAATCGTACGGGCATCGAGGTTGCCGTCGTGACGATTTCTTTTGCTGATTTGCAGGGGTATCCGATCGAAGAGTACGCGCTTCAACTCGGGCGGCAGTGGGGCGTCGGACGCGATTCGGAAAAGCGAGCGCTGCTGCTTCTGGTTGCAATCAAACCGCCCAACTCCAAAGGCGTTTATAGCGGAGGCACGCGCCTGGAAGTTAGCCGGCAACTTGAAGGCGACGTCCCGGACATCCTTGCGGGCGAGCTCATTCGCAAGATGCGAGACGGTTTCGAGGCGGGGCGTTTCGATCAAGCCCTCACGACCGGCACGCAAACGATCTTGGCGACTCTCGCTCAGAGGCTCGCAGTTTCGATGGAGGGAATCGATCTGGGTCAAGCCGCGCGGCAACCCGTTCGCCAACCCGTCGGCGAGCCGGCACTCGCGCCGACCCCTAGCCAGACAGGAACCTCGTTCTACGAGATCATTATTTTCCTGGTCTTTTGGTCCATAGTGGGCCTGGTCATTTATGCGATCTACCGTGGACTGCTGGGGGCTGGGCGGCTGTTTGAGTCGGCTGATCTCGCGTACCCGCGAGGCCGTTCGCTTGTTGAAGATCCGGAGGTCAGCCTGAATTTGGCAACGGGCGGAGGCGCCGACTTGAGTACCGTCGTTCGAGAGTGGAATGAGGCAAGAGCAATAAGATTGTTAACAACGGGCGAAGGCAGTAGCTTCAGCGGCCGCCCAGACTCAAGCTCAGAGGGCGGCGGCGGCGGTTACTTCGGTGGGCTCGGAAGCAGCGGTGGCTGGAGCAGCGGAGGCGGAGGTAGTGGAAGTGACTTCGGCGGGTTTGGTGGCGGAGGCGACTTCGGCGGGGGTGGCGCGAGCGATAGTTGGTGAGCTGTGATGCGTGATCCGTGACCTCGGACGCATCACGAATCACGCATCACGAATCACGCATCACGAATCACGCATCACGAATCACGCATCACGAATCACGGTCAGCGGAGGACACTTGGCAATAGAACTCAAAGAGTTGATCGACAAGCTTGGGGAAGCTCACGGCACTAACCTGAAGTCGATTGTGCTGTACGGCTCTGCCGTCGCGGGGGGCCAACTCGATGAAGATGCGCCAAAGAAGGTGCTCGTCGTTCTCGACCGGATCACGCCGGCCGAACTTAAGGCCTCGCACGAAGTGGCTGAATGGTGGCGGCTGGAAGGCAACCCGCTCCCGGTCTATTTCACCACCGAAGAAATGACTGACGCCACCGACGTCTTCCCCATCGAGTTTATCGATATGAGCAAGCTCCGGCACGTGCTTTACGGCAAAGACCCGTTCGACGGCCTCGACATTCCCACAACCAATTTGCGTCATCAACTCGAATACGAACTGCGGGCCAGGCTGATCAAGCTGCGAAGGTTGTACATCCCGGCCTCACACGATCCCAATCGGCTGACTCGCTTGATGGCTGAGTCGCTGGACAGCTTTACTATGCTGTTCCGCCATGTCCTGACGCTCCGTGGAATCGAAGCGCCATTCGACAAGCGTGAGTGCGTGATGAAGCTGGCCGACACGCTCGATCTGGACAAACGCGTGTTTGAACGGATCTTTCAATGCGAGGCTGAAGAGCAAGTTTGGCTTCAGGCCGAGACCGATGAAACATTCGGAGCTTATCTAAGTCAGATCGAGCGGGTGATCGACGGAGTGGAAGACCAGAATTGACGTGTAGTTTTGCGTGACAGCCCTCAGGTCAGCTTCACCTCCTCCAATCCCTTTGGCATCAAGTAGAGCTGCCCGAGTTTAGTCGTCAGGTGCTCGAAGGCGTCGTCCACCGAATCTGTCTTGTGAAATATCTTCAAGTCCTGCTCGTTGACTACCCCCCACCGAACAAGCGCGTCGAAATTCAGCACCTCGTCCCAGAACTCCCTGCCAAACAAAATCACCGGCATAGTCTTGCGAGGCATCTTGGTCTGTATCAACGTCAACACTTCAAACAACTCGTCCATAGTTCCAAAGCCGCCGGGAAATACCACCAACGCCTTCGCCGGATAGACGAACCAGAACTTGCGCATGAAAAAATAATGGAAGTTGAAGATCAACTCTCGCGACACGTAATTGTTGACGGCTTGCTCGAACGGCAAGGCGATGTTTAAGCCTATCGATTTGC
>JBASRN010000186.1:0-15234 GCA_049273855.1 Blastocatellia bacterium | reverse complement strand
TTCGTAGACAGGCTGCGTCTGGACCGCCGGCTTACGCGGAACTGCAGCCGGAGAGCCAAACATGAAAGTTTTTTTCTCGTCGTCATAACCGGTTTCGATATTTAACAGCCTGACCGTCTGAGCCTTTGCCTCTCGAGCCTTCGCGCGCGCCGCCCCGCGCGCTCCGTATTCGGGGTCAGAAAAGAGCCGGTACTGCATCAACTGTCCGAACACAAACAGAAAAACAGCGGCCGTGAGCAGCATCATCTCGCCCCGAAAGCGCTGTCTGCGAGTAAACCAAAAGAAGGCCGCGGCTATCGGGACTAAAAAGGCGAGATCTCTGGCCGCGACCGTCCGGCTGGGGCTGTAGCCGCGGAGCCCGCCCGACCAGATTACTGCTACGTAGCCCAGCAATGCTGCCCCAAACATAATGATTATCAGCAGCAGGTGAAGCGACGGACTCGTTCGACGTAGTTTCATGTTTCTCAGGCTATCGGGAGATTCGGTTGGCTAACGCGTCGAGGCTTCGCTCTTTAGGTACCCAAGCGAATTGGCCTTTGCCACGAGCCTGGCCGCTATAGGAGCTGCAGCCCTCGCGCCCTGTCCCCCGTTCTCGACAAGCACCGCGAAGGCTAACTTCGGATGGTCCGCGGGAGCGAAACCGATGAACCACGAATCCGTCCAGCCTTCCATCTTGTAGCGCACCTTGCCGTCTTCGGATACACGATCGACCAGGAGGTTGCCCTGACGGTCGTAAAGAAACATCTCGCGATCCGCGGTGCCGGTCTTGCCGCCCGCGGTGATTCGTTCGCCAAGCGACGCGAAGGCGCTGGCGGCTGTGCCTCGCTCCACCACCGATCTCATCAGCACCCGAAGCTGGGCAGCCGATTGAGCTGAGATAAACGGCCCGATCACTTTTTTGGAAGCCCCAACCTCGAAGGTCGGCCCCGCGAAAGTCCCGTCGGGACTGGCGGCAACTGCCGCGAGCAACGCCATCGCCATCACCGTAAGGTCGTCATAGCCCTGACCCAAACTCTGAAGAGCCACATCGTAGCTGGTCGCCTGTGACGACAGGTTCATCCTTGTAACCGGCGGAGCGAAGACATAGTCGAACTGCTCCTTATCGCCGTGCAACGTCTGCCATAGATCAAACGAGCGGGAGGTCTTGTCGCTCGGCGAAGCTGCAAACCGAAGCCTCGCTGCGTAGCTTGCCAGACGCTCCCTTCCTAATTTCAATCCAAGCTGCGCGAAGTACTGGTTGCACGAGACTCTGAATGCGTCCGCAAGACCAACGGTCCCGTGCACCTCGCCACCAAAGTCTCTGATCGGCCGGCTCGAACCTGGCGGTGTGAATCCTTCACTGCGGCACGTGAACCGTTCGCCAATGATCCCGGTGTCTATTGCCGTAGCCGCGACGAAGACCTTGAAGGTTGAGCCGGGACGGTAGTAGAAGGCCGCGCCTCCGGTCACAAGCGTGCCGAGCGCTCGATTCACCAGCGGGCTGAGCGGCTGAGTCCTGAAGTCCTCGGCTTGCGCGCTCATCTTTACCCAGGTGTCTTCATCAGTGATCGCGCGCGGGTCAAAGCTTGGAGCCGACGCCATCGCCAGCACTTCGTTGCCGGGTAACATCAGGACGACGGCTGCCGACGGCCTCCCAGTGTCTTCAATTAGAGCGAAGGCCTCTCGTTGAAGAGCCGCGTCGATAGAAACACGCAGATCTTCACCGACAGGCGTGGGCGATTGAATCTGATTCAATGTGCTTGCGGGTTTTGTGAGCCAATCGCGATAGGCCGCCTCGATGCCGCCCGCGCCGTAGATGAAATCCGAGTAGCCGGTTACATGCACAGCCGCCGAGCCGAGAGGGTACTCGCGGGTGATGACTCCCGCATCCGAGCGATACCTGATCAGCGCATTCTCGAGCTTCCCGCTTCTGTCGAGCACCCATCCCTTGAGCCCGCTCTCCGCCAACCGGAGGTTGCGAGCGTCAAGCCGCTTCGCTCTATTGAAGGGAGAGTCGTCTTCCGAATCGGCCCAAAACACCCAGTAGGAATGGAAGCCAAACACCGAAACAAGCAGGCAGACAAAAAGGACTCTGAAGCCTCGCAGCCAGCGATTGGTTTCCGAGGGCCCGAACCCACGCTCGACGTCGGAATTTTCGTTAATCGCCGGCGTCGGATTGCGATGCCGCCACGCCGCCCAGGTCAGCACCAGCATCAACGCAATCCCGATAGCTACAAAGAAGATTGTGAGGATGAAGGGGATCAGCATACGGTACTTTCGCGCCCGTACAGATGCGAGTTAATCCAGCAACGTTGCGTCTCTCTCAACCGACGCTCGGTCTATGAAGGCCGCTCGGCATCAAGCGATGCTGGAGACGCTGAGCGCGACATCGCCGAGTCGAATGACATCGCCTTGCGTCAGCTTGCGGGCCTCGTTCGGCGTCAAAGGCGTTTCGTTGACAAAGGTTCGATTTGCGCTTTCCAGGTCCGCAATCACGACCTCTCCCGAGGCTCTCGCCGCAAGCGAACAGTGAATGCGCGATATGCTAACGTCATCTATTCGCACGGCGTTGCCGGCAGCGCGGCCTATACACGCGGGCTGTCCGGAAACCAGCGCGATTCGATGCTTACGGCCTTCAGCATCTTCCAGGGTTATCGTCGCGACTGGTTTCGGCGATGCCCGCGCGGTACCGCCTGCGAGATCTTGCGTCACATCTTTGCCCGACTCGTCGCCGCCACCCGTGAACTCCACCTTCACTAAGACCCCCTTAGCAAACACATCGCGGGTTACCTCTACTTCAATGGGCCCGGACGTTCCGTAACGTCGGTTGTTGATGTATTCGCGAACGGTGCTGGTCAGTTCCTTACCCACTGCTTCCATGTACTCCGCCGTGAGATTGGAAGTTTCCTCGTAGGTAAGAAGCACCCGGAACCGATTTGGAGCCAGTCTGACCCCGCTCGTCTCGGCGTCTCGAAGGTTGGATTCGATCGCGGATTCGACGCGGCTTGTGAGGTCGCTGATCTGACGAGCACCCAGCGCCGGCCGGCCCGAGGATTCGAGCTTGCTGTCGAGCCTTGAGCCAAGGCGTTCGAGGATTCGTCTCGCGGCGCCTTCCGCCTTATCAAGGGTGTTTTTATTCTTGTCCGCCATTCGGTCGAGAGTATAGCAGGGAGCATTAGCCGCGACACACCTGCGGAGGCTGCGTGACGCTCGTGGATATTGATCCGGCAATCTGGAGTGGACACTGAGGCAGACTCCTGGAGAATCGCGCAGCTTCGTGTCCTCGTGTCTTGGAGGCGCACTCCCCTCTTTGCGCCGGCTGTTAGGTCGCTACATAATCGGACTCGCGCTTTCACCCTGAATGCGCTTCCTTGAATGTCCTTCTCGCGCTAACTATACTGCCCCACTATGGCCGAGTCTGATGTGACGATAAGAGAGTGTGTCTCGGTTGAAGACTTCCACCAGTGCATCGAACTGGAGCGCGCAGTCTGGAAGGATGATGACATCGGCATCATGCCGATCAGGCTCTACATGATTTCCAAAGCTTGCAAGGCGCCGACCATTGGCGCGTTTGACGAGACGGGCAAGCTGGTTGGCTTCGTGCACACGTCGCTTGCTTTGATGGGCAAAAACGTTGTCTATCATTCGCACCTCGCCGCGGTCGTCGAAGCTCGCAGGCACCAAAAGATCGGTCGCGGCATGAAGCTCGCGCAGCGAGAGCGTGCTATCGAAGCGGGAATTCCCCTCATCATCTGGACCTTCGATCCACTGCAATCCCGCAACGCTCATCTGAACCTCAACAAGCTTGGAGTCATCATTCGACGTTATGAAGTGAACTACTACGGCGAAGGCCTGTCATCGGTGTTTGGCAGAGGCATCCCATCAGATCGCGTTTTCGCCGAGTGGTGGGTGTTGTCGTCCCGAGTCGAAGCGGCGCTTGCGGGCAAGCGGTCAGACGTTTCCGCCAAAGCCGAATCGGTGGGGATCCCCGACGACATCGATACGGTAAGCGCCGGTTCGATGGACAAGCATTTGAAATGGCGGCTGCGAGTTCGCGAGGAGTTCACCGCGTGTCTCGGGCGAGGGTCAATCGTCCGAGGCTTCGAGCGTAACCGACAGAGCGGAGAGAGCCGTTATCTCTTCGGGCCGGACGAAGAGCAGTTTCACTTTAGCGCGTATGGCGGAATCACAACCAGCGCTTGATGTTCAGGTCGTGCTAGGTCACAACGCCGAGTCCGTCCCTCTTGCTGCCCGATCAAACGCGACTTATGAAACTACAACTTGAGAGACTAGAGTTGAGTGAAATCGAGTTGCCGCTCAAGTGGGCGTTCGAGACGAGCTTCGGACGCACAACAAAGCGGCGCATCATGATCGTGCGCGTGTTCGACAAGTCGGGCGCTTGCGGCTATGGCGAATGCACGGCACCCGAAGAGCCTTTCTACAACCACGAGACCATCGAGACCGCGTGGCTAATTGTGACGCGCTTCGTTGCGCCTTTGCTTTCGGGAGCTCGAGTTGAACGAGCGGAAGAGGTGAACGAGGCGCTTTCGCGTATTCGTGGAAACCGGATGGCAAAGGGAGGAATCGAAGCGGCGATCTGGGATTTGGAGGGGAGGCTCGAAGGCAGACCGCTTTGGCAACATATCGGCGGCCAGCGCGCTGAGATCGCTTGCGGCGTCTCTATTGGTTTACAACGAACAACGGAGGCGTTGCTTGAGAAAGTCGCGGTCGAGTTGGAAAGCGGCTATCAACGAATCAAGATCAAGATCGCGCCCGGGCGAGACGTCGAACTGGTCAGAGCAGTTCGCTCAAAGTATCCGGAGATCCGATTGACCGTCGACGCGAACTCCGCTTACACACTGGCGGACACAGATCTGTTGAAGCAACTTGACGACTACAACCTGATGATGATGGAGCAGCCCCTCGCGCCCGGCGACCTTGTCGACCACGCGAAGCTTCAGCGCGAGCTTAAGACACCCCTCTGTTTGGATGAATCAATCTTGACTGTCGCAGACGCGCGTCAAGCAAGCGAGCTTGGCTCGTGCAAGATCATCAATGTCAAACTTGGCCGGGTCGGCGGACACACCGAAGCCCGGTCGATCCAGGAATACTGCCGCAATCGTGGAGTGCCCGTCTGGTGCGGGGGTATGCTCGAATCAGGAATCGGACGCGCACACAACATCGCGATGTCGACGCTTGCGGGGTTCACGCTGCCGGGAGATGTGTCGGCGTCGGCCCGCTACTGGGAAGAAGACATCATCGATCCGCCGGTAACCGTCAGCCCGCAAGGAACCATTAACGCGCCGGTTGGTGCGGGCATCGGCTATGACGTGAATGAACGCCGAATTATATCGCTGACGAAAAGAAGCGAATCGCTGGCGTTCTAGAGCAGGCACCGGGGCTTGTGCGGCGCCGGAATGCGATCGGTGCTGAGGAAACAAGAGGATTTCATGTCAGAGTTTGAGGGAAGAGTGGCGATAGTGACCGGGGGCTCACGGGGCATCGGCCGCGCGATTGTCAGAGAGCTTGCAGCGCGCGGCGCGAAGGTTGCCTTCAGCTTCACCCGAAACAAAGAACTTGCCGATCAGTTGGTGACTGAAATCGAGAGCGGCGGTCGTCGCGCGGTTGCGTTTCAGGCTGACGTCACGGATTTCGACGCCGCGGAGAAGATGGTTCGAGCTGTGAAAAGCGAGTTGGGCTCGGTCGATTACCTCGTCAACAACGCCGGCATTACCCGCGACAAACTCATAATGATGATGGGCGAAGACGACTGGGATGCGGTTCTGGATACAAATCTAAAGGGCGTGTTCAACGTGACCAAGCCGGCGGTCGCGGTAATGGTGCGTCAGAGGCGCGGTGCAATCCTCAACATTGCGTCGATAAGTGGAATCGTCGGAATGGCGGGTCAGACCAACTACTCGGCGTCGAAGGCCGGGCTGATCGGTTTTACAAAGGCGTTGGCGAAGGAAGTCGCGCGGCGCAGCATCACCGTGAACGCTCTTGCGCTGGGCTTGATTGAAACCGACATGACCAGCACACTTGCTGACGAGTACAAACAAAAGATGATCGAGCAGATACCGCTCGGCCGATATGGGACGGTGGAAGAAGTCGCGCGTATTGCCGTGTTTCTGTTGTCGGATGACGCGCGTTACGTAACTGGCCAGGTGATCCAGGCGGATGGTGGGCTGGCGATCTGAGCCCGTTATGTGAGCCGGTGATCGCGAGGTCAGCGGTGCGCAAAGTCGAAGGCGGGCCCGGTAACCCGCCCTTGTCTGATTTCGACTTCGCATGTTGTGCGTGCTACTCGACCGTTATTTTCAAGAAAAGAGTTTGACCCTTTCGCTCGACCTCAATCAGATACTCGCCGGGTTCCAGCGACCTCGTCGCGCTCACGAGATCCTCAACAGTCTTGACCTCAGTTTGATCAAATCCGTGGATTACGTCGCCGTGCCGCAGGCCGGCATCGGCGGCCGCGCTGTTGGGCTGGACCGCGACGACCAGCGCGCCGCTCGGCGTCTTGAGCTTTGGCTTGATCTGCTCCGCCATCTCAGGCGTGATTGTCCGTGCCTGGATGCCGAGCCGGCTCTGTTGGACGATTCCACCGCCATTCTCATCACCTTCGTCTCTTGGTATCACGCGAGCGCTGATGTCGGCGGGCCGCTCAACCAGTTCGACGGTGACTGACCGCGACTGGCCCTTTCGGATAAAGTCAACACGCGCTTGCTGACCCACCGCAGTGTTTGCAACGGCGTCAGTCAGCTCTCGCGCGGCCTTGACCGGCTTCCCATTGAAAGCCGTGATCACATCTTTGGCTTGCAATCCCGCTTTCCCCGCCGGGCTGTTTTGGTCAGGGACGCCGCCGACGAAGACGCCCGAGTTCGGCTCGAGTCCGACCGCGCGTGCGTGCGCCTGGTCGAGGTCGCTTACAGACACTCCGAGGTAACCGCGGCTGACCCGTCCGTTCTCAACGAGCTTGGGAAAAATCTTGCGTGCTGCATTCGACGCGATGGCGAAGCCGATCCCGATGTTGCCCTGGCTGAACGGGCCGCCGGTCAGGATCATCGTATTGATCCCGATAACTTCGCCGTTCATGTTGACGAGTGGGCCGCCTGAGTTACCCGGGTTGATCGACGCGTCAGTCTGAATAAAGTCACTGAACATCTGGTTGTTTCGCTGATCGCGAAGCTCGCGGCCAGTTGCGCTCACTATACCGGCGGTAAGGGTTTGCTGTAGTCCGAAGGGGCTACCCAACGCGAGAACCCAATCTCCCTGTTCGACGTCGCTGGAGTTGCCGAGCGCAACAACCGGAAGCCCCGACGCCTCGATCTTGATAACAGCGAGATCGGTGCCAACGTCTTTGCCGATCACCGTTGCCTTGAATTTCCGTCCGTCAGCGAGGGTCACGTTTATCGTGCTTGCGCTGCCAACGACGTGATTGTTGGTGAAGATGTAGCCATCCTCAGTCACGATGAATCCTGAGCCGGCGCCTTCACGACGCTGTCCCCTCGGGTCTAAAAACCCGAAGGGATCTGGCTGCGATGGATCAACCTCGGCTCGCTCGACTACATCGACGTAAACGACTGCCGGCTTCACGGATTTGGCGACTTCGCGAAACGAGTTTGAAAGCTCGGCGGGAGAGGGCGCGCCGTTTGTAGAAGCAGCCCGCGCCTCCGGAAGCACTGGGACGTTGGCTCGGTTCTTATGATAAGCGCCCTGGATGACCGCGACTGCAATCACCAGTGCGGCAACAACAAAAACCGTGAGGGCGATCCACAGTCCGCGCGCTCCACCGCGTTGCTTGAGCGACTCGGGCCCGCTAACTTGCTCTTCAAAGCGCTTTTCGTTCTGAATCTCGTCCATTACTTCTTGTATCCTTTCAGCTTTCGTATGGATGAAGATTAACGAAGGGCCGCAGTTGGCGCAACTCGACGAGGGTGTCGAAAGGGATGGGCAAATCGTTAAGGGTCAGCCACTCGGCTGACCCTGTTGCGGAAGGCGCTTTGAAACGAAGCTAGGACTGGTCCGAAAACAGAGAGCCGGCATTCAGCTGCTCGCCCATTCGGCGCGATCGCGTCAACCCATAGGCCTTGAGTTGCCGATAGAGCGTGCTCGGCGAGATGCCGAGTATATCGGACGCCTTGCCTTGGTGCCATCCGGTTTGTTCGAGCACCGCGAGAATCTGCTTGCGTCTCAACTCATCAAGGCTGCCAGTGTTCGATTCGGCGTCGCCTTTGGAAGTCGCCGCCATCAACCGATGCGTGCGAAGCTCCAGCGGCAGGTCTTCTGCCTGTATCTCATCGTTGGACGTGAGAATGACCGCGCGTTCAATCACGTTGCGAAGCTCGCGAACGTTTCCCGGCCAGTCGTAGTTCATCAGCACGTCCATCGCTTCGTCGCTCACTCGCGGCGCGCCGCTCTTGCTGACGCCCGCCAGAAAGTGTTCGGCGATTGCAGGGATGTCCTCGGGCCGTTCCTTAAGAGACGGCAACTTGATCGTGAAGTTGTTTATTCGAAACATCAGATCACTTCGGAACTTGCCTTCGGCCACGTATTGATTCAAATCGCGGTTGGTGGCCGCGATAAACCGCACGTCGACATCGACCTTCTTGGTGCCGCCGACGCGATAGAACGACTGGTTTTCGAGAACGCGAAGGAGCTTCGCTTGAAGCGTCAGGCTCATCTCCCCGATCTCATCCAGGAACAAGGTGCCGCCATGTGCAATCTCTAGAAGCCCGAGCTTGCGCTTGCGCGCACCGGTGAAGGCGCCAGCTTCGTAGCCGAACAGCTCCGATTCGAGCAATGTCTCTTGAATTGCGGCACAGCTTATGTCGATGAACGGCCCGTTCTGTCGCTGCGAGAAGCAGTGAATCGTGTTCGCGACAAGCTCTTTGCCCGTGCCCGAGTCTCCAGTCACCAGCACCATCGCGTTCGACGTCGCGACCTTGCGCACCAGTGACATGACCTCCTGCATTTTCTGGCTGCTGACGACTATGTCCGGGGCTTTTTCCTTGTACGTCAGACGCGACTGAAGAATCAGGTTCTCGCGTCGAAGCTGGCGCTTCTCGTAGGCCTTGTTGATGATCGCTTCAAGTTCGCGGATGTGACAAGGTTTGGTCAGATAATCGTATGCGCCGAGTTTCATCGCTTGAAGCGCAGTCTCGACGGTCGCGTGACCGGTCATCATGAGCACTTCAGGCGGCTGTTCTTGCTGGCGGAGTTCGCGGAGAACCTCCAGCCCGCTTCGGCCCGGCATCATTATGTCGAGTAACGCGACGTCAAACTCGGCGTCGCGGCCGGCGGCTATTGCGGCTTCGGCTTCGTGAACCAGAGTCACCTCATGGCCCAGTCGCGTTAGCTCGCGTTGAAGAACAAGTCCGAGGTTCTTCTCGTCCTCGGCGATCAGAAGTCTTATGCTGGCATGTGAACTCACAATGCGCCCTCCATTTCGAGTGTTTCCTCAAATGCTCCGGATTGGGGTTGCCCCACCATCTCGTGGTCAATGGGAAGCAGGACCCGGAACGTCGTGCCTTCGCCTTCGATGGAATCGACCTCGATCCTTCCGCCGTGTTCGGAGACGATTCCGTAGCAAACAGACAGCCCGAGGCCGGTGCCTCGGCCCAGGGGTTTGGTTGTAAAGAAGGGGTCGAAAATCTTTGGCAGGTGTTCAGCCGGTATGCCGGACCCGGTGTCGCTGAACTGGACGCAGACCGCGCGCTCGGTTTCGGTGTCGTGCCAGCCGGTTCGAATCGTGAGGCGTCCCTCGCCTTCCATCGCGTCGAACGCGTTCGAGATCAGCGCGATAAAGATCTGCTTCATCTGTCCGCCGTTGACATAAACCGGCGTAAGCGAGTAGTCGAGTTCCTTCGAGAGGTCCAACTTGCCCAGCTTGGGATGATGTTTGATTAGCTGAAGTGTCTGGTCGATGATCTGGTTCACGTCCGTGGTGAGCTTCTCGGCCTGGCGCTGGTGCGAGAACTCCAGGAGGCTGTTTGTGATCGTCTTGCACCGGAACGCTTCGTCGCGGATGATCTGCAAGTACTCGCCAAAGTCTTCACTCAGGCTGGGGTTGTCGATGTCTTCAACCCGTGCGGTCAACGCTTCGGAACAGGCAGCTATTGTTGCGAGTGGATTGTTGATCTCGTGCACCACTCCTGCGGCGAGCCTGCCGATAGATGCGAGTTTCTCGGCGTGAATCACGGCCTCGTTCATCTTCTTCTGTTCAGTGATGTCCTCGCCGACCGTGATTACGTGAGTGACTTCGGCGTTATCGACTCGCATTGGGATCTTGCTGATCTTCCAAATCTTTCGTTGGCCGTCGAACCAGGATTCCTGCTCGACACGGACCATGTCACCGTTGCGGAAGACTCCGGTGAATTCGTCCTCGAGCACCCTTCGCGGCTGACGAGCCAGCACATTGAAGACATTGCGGCCCAGCACCTGCTCGCGATTGATTCCAAGCCCGCCCAACTCGCTATTGCGGTTCCAGGCCACGATACGCATATCGCGGTCTACAACATAGAGCGAAACGGGAAGGGAATCGATGATCTTTTCCGTGAAACGTTTTTGCTCCTCCGCTTCGCGTGTGCGTTTAGAAACTTCGACTGCCAGGTTTATCGAGGTGTCCTTTGTCCGTCGGTACAGCTCGGTATTTCTGATGGCCAGGCTGAGTTGCTGGGCCACCGCGCCCAGCAGTTTCTGATCGTCCATGCTGATGGCTCGCGGCGCGTAGCTACCGCAGATCAGCAAGCCCAGGAGCTTGTCATCGAACATCAACGGCACGGCGGTTTCGATCGTGATGTTCGAGTCGAGCAGAAACAGATCGGCGGATCTTATTTCGATGGCTGGCTGGATCGCACAGTCCGAGTTGTCAAGGTAGCGGGCTACTCTCTCTCTGTTATACCAGTCCGTATTTGTAGACCGCTCGCCGTGCGACCGTCTGTAGATCGCGGAGGCCAACCCAGCGCCTTCCGTTGACGGCCGTACCACCACCGCGCACACGTCGCGCTCGAGACTCTTTCCAACCGTGAACACTGCATAACCCAACAACTCGTCCATCTCGAGCGAGGTCATCAGGTTATTGCCGAGGTTGTAAACAAAGGAGAGCTGCGCCGCGCTCTTTTTGGCTTCGACATAGAGCCTCGCGTTATCGAGCGCAACACTAAGCTGATTGCAGATCGTCGCCAGGATTTCGGTTCGCTGCCTGGGGAAGGGAGTCCCTCGATTCGAGAACAGGCACACCGCACCGTGTTTGTCGTTCTTAAACTCGACCGGCACGCACACCATCCCGTGGACTTGAGCCAGCACGTCCGCGGGCCGCCCCCTTCGGAGCGATTCAGGCATAGGTTCGAGAACCAGAGGTACGCCGTTCAACAGCGGCGCAATGCCGCGATGAAGATCAAGCAGTGCTGCTGTCGTCTCCTCGCCACTGTCAAAGCCCTGGGCCGCTACAACCGAAACAGCATTCGGGTCTTCATCTCTGAGGTATACGACCCCGGCGCTGGCCCGAGTGTGGCTCAAGAGTGCCGAGAGCGTGCCGCGCACAAGCACCTCCGGTTCAAGCGAACTTGCAAGCGCCGACGAGACTTCGTGCAAGACGTTTAGCTGCTCGAACCGCTCACTCCTCTCGCGCTCGTAGCGGGACGACCGCAAGTGCACTTTCACACGAGAAAGCAATTCACCCCGCTGGTAAGGCTTCGAGATGTAGTCCGTCGCGCCTTGATTGAGCCAGATCACTTTGTCGTGAGGCCGCTGGCTTTTTGAGATCACGAGAATGGGTATCTCGGCACAGCTTCGATTGGATCTTGTTTCTTCACAGAATCTCAGCGCCGCGCGTGCCCAATCAACCCTTCGCTCACTTGTCCCTTGTTCGCCTTCAGCGAGTTGAGAGATTGAAGTCAATACTCGCGAAGCCGCCGGCTCGATTATGATGAGGGAAACCTCGTGATTGCGCAGGTGGGTGCGAGCCAGCTCGAATGAGCAGACGTCGCTAGCAACATAGCCGGCGGTCACCAGTATCCGTTCAATCGCGCGCGCGGATTTAGCTTCGTCTCCGAGGATGAGGATGCGATCAGGCAACCCGGTCGGGTTAGGCATACCAAGGTCCTGCTCTGGATTCGGGGCCGGCGTCCAACCTTGGGGGCAGAGGAACCAGGTGAATCAAGGGATTGCGGCACTTTAAGTCATTTTGACGGAAGTGTCAACAATAATGTCTCCCCTCCTCCCCGTGTCACGTCTTTGAGTGCGCGCGCTGATCTCATTCGCGCCGGGATTGGTAAGGGCAAGGGTGGCACCGCCTCCGTTGTCGGTTTCACCAAAATCCGCCAGCCTGCGGCGGACATATCGCGTGCTAGCTGACTCAGAAGTGACATCCTGTCAGAATCCGCGCCGAAAGTTCTGGGTACATCCGAGGTTCTAGGTTCCAGAACGAGAGGGCGATTCTAGGACAGGCGATCTTCAATAACCCAGGATCCGTTCTTGACCCTAATGCGTCGAACGCAGGTGCGGGCAAGTGCTTCAGCGATGCGTTTAACATTGCGCCGAGGTTCGGGTCGCTCATCGGAGGGATTAAGTTGGCGGCCACTGAGGTCGAGGCGGTTGCGGCGTTCCTGCGCGTAATCAACGCACTGGAGAACATCCGATCGACGATTGAGGTCGAGCAACGAGCTAAAACCGCGGTCAGCTTCGAACAGGCGAGGGAACTTCTCAAGCTGTCATTCGCCGATCTTGAAAACGCGATTGAGGTGTTAGGGTGTGGGGACCTTAATCCAGACGCAGTGATGAAGCTGAAAGAGGCCCTTGCCATCGACCTGCTTGCCCTGATAACCAGCCATAGGCCGACCAGGAACTCGCTGATCGACCCCCTACAGTTTTCATCCTCGCAGCAACATTGCCGCAGCTAACGGGAAGCTAGTTTTTCATTATCGATCGCGCCTGGACCTTTCGTGCGACAGCCTGTGGCCCACTGTTGTGCCGCTCCTCTTTTTTGGCCCGCGCTGCTGCTCAACCTCCAGCGGAACCTATCTCGATCCCGTGACACCCTGAGCCGCACGCTTCAACGTTCGCCCAGCTGTTGCCGCGCGAGCGTAGCTTCGTTGCTCTTTGGATAGAGCTTTATCAAAGCTGTGAACTCCGCCCTTGCAGCGTCCGACTGACCAAGCTCCATCAACGCTACGCCCTTCTTGAATCGAGACCCAGGGACCTTGTCGCCTTTTGGAAACAACATCAATAGCCTGTCAAACTCGGCGATGGCTTCGTTGTATTGCTTCTTTGACAGCAAGCACTCACCGATCCAGTACTGAGCGTTATCGGCCATCTCGCTTGAAGGATAAGTCTCTACGTACTGGCGAAACTCGCTAACGGCCAGATCGTAGTTGCCCCGGCTATAGTCGCCATAAGCTGCCGCGAAGAGCTGATCCGGATTCCCCGGAGTGATCGTAGTGAAGGTTGGAAGCTTCGGGAGGTTCTCTACAAGCTTCTTCAGCTCGGCAAGCTGGCCTGATAGCCGGTCGATTCGCTCGTTCGTAGCGCTCAGCCGTTCGCCCAACCCGGTCACCGAAGCCAGAGCGCTGGTGCTTCCTTCGGCGACCCGGCTCTGCGCCTGACGGATTGCGCTGACGTTGTCCACGATTTGGGTGATGAGCGCGGTGACCTGCCCACTGTTACGGTCAAGGCTCTCCTGCATCGTTCGCACCTGGCGTTCGAGCACGATGACTTCGGCCTTCAACTCATCGAGGGCCAGCTTCATCTGAACTTCCTTGTCTCTCTGATTGGAAGCGGATCGAGCGTCCACCATTGGCAGCAATATCAGGGCAAGGGCAAGGACTGTTCCGAACTTCTTTGACATACAACCTCCACTTGATCTCGCTTTGAAGAACCTATGAATCGCTTCGCGGCAACGCGATCATCACGCCGGTAAAGGTGATAGCCCGGAGAACTTCAGCAACCAACCGACAGCCTGCAAGGGCCGTCCACCTGGGTGATGCGGCGGCCACGGAGCTCCCCTGCTCATCGTAACGAGCCGATAACCTGAAGAAACCACGAGTGGTTTCCAAGGAAGGAAGCCGAGTGTTGGAAGCTGCTATTGCCCCGGAGGCGTTCCACCGCTCACGTAGATGAAGTCGTCGCGGCGATCATGTGCCCACGAAGGGCGCACCCCGGGGGCTCCCTCGCTCGACCCGGCCGCTCGCTCCTTGCCGTAGCTCACCGTCTGAATTCGCGATTGCTCGACGCCGGTAGAAACCAGGAACTCACGAGCCGCTTGCGCGCGCCGCTCGCCAAGCCCGATGTTGTACTCTTCTGTGCCTCGCGGGTCGCAGTTGCCTTCTATGCGAAACACTATGGACCGGTTTGGCGACTGCGTTAGCCATCCCGCCGCCCGCCGCAGCGCGTCCCTTGATTCCGGACTCAGCTCAGATCGATCCAGCTCGAAATAGATCGGCTGAACCCACTGTGCGAACAGCGCCGCGATAGTCGGGTTCGGGGCGCTGGTTCTCGGACGGGTAACCGGCTCGGGGAGCGTCTCCTCCGTCACGGTCACCCGTGTAGACGCGGTCTCGCTGCCGCCGGGTCCCAGCGCATTTGCTGTATAGGTTGTCGATTGGGAAGGGCTGACGGTCCGAGAGCCAGAACTGGGCACGGTGCCGAGATCGGTGATCGTCACGCGGTCCGCGTTCGAAGAACTCCAGCGCAAGGTCGTGCTCTGCCCGCGCTGGATGCCTTCCTGATCGGCCGATATGCGAATCGAAGGCTTCGGCGGTCTTGGCGAGACTGCGACGGCTTTGCTGTCGCGAGCTATCTTGCTGCCCCTGGTCGCCTCGGCGGTGTAGGTGGTGTTGGTGTCCGGTGTGAACACTTGCGCGCCAGTCTTCTCGACCGATTGGCCATTGATCGTGACCTTCTTCGCATCCTTCGAGGTCCAGGTGACCCGCACGTCTTCTCCCTGTTGGATCTTGTCGCGCGAGACCTGGAGTTGGACCTTGGGCTTGGCGCATCCAACCGCGCCGGCCAACACCGCGGCCACAAACACAACTGACCATAGTCGCGAAATCCTTAGTGCCATCTCTAAGCTCCTTTCCCACGAGTTGCCGATTAGAGGGCAAGCACAATCGGCACATATCTTCATCAAGCCGGCATTCCGCGCTCCTATTTGGAAAGTTGGACAAACGGCAGTTTGTCGCTTACCCGTTGAAGCGCCGCACTCGGCCCGACGTCACAAACTGGAGTTTGTCGGACATCGGCGCCGCATTCTCATCCTTG
>JBASRN010000182.1:0-56307 GCA_049273855.1 Blastocatellia bacterium | reverse complement strand
GGCATGTGAGATTGCGCAATTTGTTTCTGTGCCAGACGTACCGAGGCTCGGGCGCTAATTAGCGATCTGGAGTGCTTGGAAGCCGATGCCTCATAAAAACGCGCCAGGTCAAAGGTGAATTGATCTGCCGCTCTCCGAGACTGCAGCGCCCCTGCATAAGATAGCACCTTCAAAACATCACCCGCCTGATCGGCCTCATTGAACTCCGGCTTTGTTAGCCGTTCAAGATAGCTGTCAATGAGCCTCTCCGTTATGAAATTTCCCGCACGAACGTGGCATCTGGTAAAGATTTCCCAGGCTCGGTCATCATTTCTTGCCCGGTAAGCATTTAGAAACTCATCAAAGAGACTGTCTCTGTTTTGAGAGCTTCTCGATCGCTGCTCTTCAATCGTCTTGAGATGGCGCGTTGCTTCTTCGGACCATTTGGAGTTCGGGTCCTTCCTAAGATAGTGCCGCCAGTCGTCTTCAGCCTGCCGCGGCAACATCATCTCTTGGTACAGCAGTGCGCGATTGTAGAGTGCCTCCAGCAACATCCCATCCAACTCAATCGCTCTTGTCAAGTGCTCAAGGCTGCGCGCGAACGTTTCCAGGCTTTTGCCGGATTCATGCTTGGATCTTTCCGTCTTTCCTATTTCGAGCAAGAGCGCGCCGTAATCGCTGTGAAGCTGGGCGTTGTCGGATTCCGCCTTCAACGATTCCTCGAACTCCCTTACAGCGTCGTCGAATTTCTGCTCCGCAAGGTATAGCCGACCTAGCGCATGATGCGACTCGGCGTTCGGACGCTCGGCAGCCTCATCAAGCAGAATTCGCTCGGCGCGATTTAGCCAAACCGTATCGACCCTCTGAGCCCCACCCCGGGTCACTGAGGTCGGCGCGTAATCAAACCCCGAGATACGCGGTTCGATTGGGCGCTGCAGGCGGTAAGCGCTGTTGAGCGCCGCCAGGCCTTTGCGTACCTCGGATTGAAAAAAGAACACCCTCCAGATTCCGAATCCCAGGCCGACAACGATGACCGCAGCAGCAGCGAATCTGAAATAGGAAACAATTGCTGGCCTGCTCCACCAAACAGGCCTGCTAACCTTGCTGGGCCCCGCGCGCTCGTCTATTCCGCGCTCGCCGGCAGGTACTGACTTGTTTTCCGTCTCCCCTTCGGAGGCTGAAGCCGATGAAACATATTTGTCGAGCGCCTTGGCGAAACTTGCTTGTTTTCGCCCGTCGGGGGTCGACAAGAATGAAGCTTCGAATCCCGCGCGTTCACTCTCTGACAACTCGCCTTGCACGTACTCCTCAACCAACTCGTCCTCTGCCAAGAGCACCCGGTTGTAGAGTTCGTCGTCCGACATCATCATCTCTTCGAGCTGCTCCCGCTCGTCGCCCGAGATTTGCCCAAGCAGATATCGCCTTATCAGGCCACCTTCGTCGTTCTCGTTCGCCATTTGCTGCTGCCTAGCTCCTCGGCTTCTATACTCTTATGTCCAACCCGATCAAAACATGACCTGCTTTTACGTCGCTTCGCTTTGATTCAGGCACTCACCGACGCATTGTTGCAGGATCGCTTTGATCCGATGTACCCGCATTCTCAGAGTGTTCAATGCGATTCCCAGCCGGTCCGCCAACTCCTTCCGGTGATCTATCTTTGCGCGCTTTTCTTGCTGATAGTACTTCAAGACCAACTCCCGGCTTTCAGCATCAAGCCCCTCCATGCATCGCTCAAGGCATTCGTAGTTCCGCTCTACCTCTTCGGTTGGTTCAGGCGGAGGGAGCGGCTTAGGGTCGGGACGCTTTTTCACATGTTCGAGGTAGACCTTCTGCGCTACGCCGTAGAAGTAGAGCGCCGGGTCCCCAACATAAGTGCTCGCGATGTCCGGAACCCTGCGACTGACCCGGTTTATCGCTTCGTCCGTCAGCTCCTCAGCAATGGGGCAGCCGCGGTGAGCGAAAATCTTTATCAGCTTGCGGCGAATCTCTTCGTATTTTTCACCGGCGCGGTCGCGATCCGGGTCCAACCACGCGAGACAACTGTCAAAAGCCTCCTGGCTTAACACCCACTCTGTCTTCACTGAAGTTTGTTTACCTCGCTCTTGCTGCTTCGGTCGAAACAGCCAGGAAAAACTCAGGCGCGGATTCCGCCTTTACCCGCGGACTTCCCTCTTTACCATCCACGCTCCGCTTAACAAGCTGCGCCTTCCACTAAACCACTTTCATCTCGGGTAACATAAGACTCGGTCGGAGCCTAAGCGTACAGATCGGGATCGGTAGAGACTGCGTCGCGAGCGCCGAAGTTCACTTTTTAAACGTCGCTGTTCGGTTAACCACGACTCCAATTTCATCAACCCGGGCCAAACAATACCCTCTGAGATGGAAGGAAAAACGGCTGAAACGAAACTTGGCGGGACCTATGATTACTGAATCGTCGGTAGCTGGCAAGCCCAAAGCGGAAGTTACGTAGGCAGGAGGAAAGCGGGCGGCAAATCACCGAGTTGCCGCCCAACCTTTTAGTTGCCGCGAGCGGCGTTTGTTACTTGCCGGCGACGTCGGACCCGCTGAGGAACTTGATCAGCGCGGCGTTGAATTCCAGGGGCTTCTCCAACTGAGGCACGTGCCCGCACTTATCGATTATGAAGAGCTGCGAGCCGCCGATCTCTTTCTTGAAGCGTTCCCCCATCGCCAGCGGGGTCAGTCCGTCTTCTCTTCCCCAGATAATCAGAGTGGGCTGCTTAACCGCGGCCAGCTTCTTGTCCAGCACGTCCTGGCCCCGGCCGATCGAATCGATAAACCGTTGAATCGTGTAGCCGTCGCCCGTGCTCACCCGCCGCGTGAAGAAGGTGTCCACCACCGCATCGCTCGTAAACATCTGCGCATTGTAAAAGATCAGCGGCATCATCTGTTTGACTGCGTCGCGTGTGGACGGGTTCAGCCCGTCGAGGACCTTCGGATCGAGATCCGCGGTAATGGCGAAGCCCGCCGCGTCTACCAGCACAAGCCGATCGACTTTTTCGGGATGCGCCAGTGCGAACGCCGTGACCGTCCATCCGCCAAGCGAGTTGCCCACCAGCGAAGCGCGTTCGATCTTGAGTTCTTTGTAAAGACCGGCGAGGAAGTCGACCAGCGTCCCCACGCGATAGTTAATCAGCGGCTTGTCGGACTTCCCGAACCCGATTTGGTCCGGAACTATGACCCGGTATTTCTGCGCGAGCGGGCCAATGGTCGGCGCCCAGTTCGAAGCGTCGCCGCCAAGCCCGTGCAGCAATATCACCGCCGGACCGGTGCCCGCCTCGAGGTAGTGAATCTTCGCGCCGAAGACCGTAGCATACTTGTCCTGAACGGCGGCGGCCGGACCTGCGGTTTGCGCCGCGGCTGACACAGCCAACGCCATGGTCAGCAACAACGCGGCAAAGAATCTTGATTGATTGATTTTCATGAGTTTTCCTTTAGCTGGCTTTGGGACTTGAGCTCGCTCAAGCCCAGACCTTCTCCACCGGCTCGCCCCTCTCGCAAAGCGGGCATTCCCCGACTGAGAAAAACCCCGACTCGGCATCCAGCAACGAGAAGTATGGGATGTCCGTCTCGAAATGCGCGTCCCCGTAGTGTACCAATGAGCCGATCGCTATCGTCTCGGCGCCCGCCTCGCGAATCAGGTCGAGCATGGCGGTGATGACCTTACCCGAGCGCACGACGTCGTCAACCAGAATGCACTTTAGTCCGCGCGCGTCGAGGTATTGGCGGAAGAAATAGCGGCCTCCGTCCTTCTCGGCCCAAAAAATCTGGTCGGCACCCAGGGCTTCGCGTATGCCAAACGCGACCGGGATCCCGCCGGCTGCCGGCGCCACGATCGCGCAGTCGGGCAACGCCGACAACACCTCGGGCTCTCTCCGCATCAGCCGCGAAAGCGCGACGTTCAACACTCGCGCATTTCCGTGATAACGCATCGCCAGTGGCATCTGAAAGTAGTTAACCGCATGCTGTCCTGTCGGGAACTCGAAATGACCGTAGCGGAGCGCGCCCGTGTCGCGCAGCAGGCTACGCACCTGGT
Source organism: Blastocatellia bacterium (assembly GCA_049273855.1). GTDB lineage: Bacteria > Acidobacteriota > Blastocatellia > UBA7656 > UBA7656 > Onstottus_B. The sequence continues at coordinate 52,274 of JBASRN010000182.1, read as the reverse complement.
CGCTTGTTGGTATTAGCTCAACTCGTGGAACTAACATTAGGCCTCCTGAGCTGGTCCAGCGCGGCCGCCCGCGAGCCCGCCGCAACTCCCTTTCTGATTAGGTAGGTTCAGCATCATAAGAGCCGGCCGGCGGGCGGTAAAGCCGAAAGTAAAAGCAACGATTCTAGCGTCCCGCGCGGGCTTCGAACGGGCAAGAGTCGCAGCGGACGGGCGCCAGTCTTACTAGTTAATCTGGGGCAACCGGTATGTGATGGCCAGCTTGTTCAATTGCTTACGGAGGTGCCACCATTGATCGGCGAGGACGCTACTGTATCTTCGCCGCCCCGGCCTGCGCATAAAATTCGCAATGGGTTTGGCAGTATTCAACACATCTCTTACTTGATTCCTTGTCTCCCACCATTTATCACGACGGTCGAACTCCGCTCGCAAACGGTTGGTGGCTTGCTCGAAGTCCTTGACCTTGGAGTTGTATTGGTCTTCCCTCTCGGTCCCGTCCAGCCGGCTGTTGTCGAGCCAGCGGTCGAGGTCCCTGCGAAAGTCGTTGGCGATACGCTCAGTGTTTGCGATCACCCTCTCAACATCCCTCTTGCTCATCCTGTTCCAATATCTCTGGTCCCATTGTTGCGCGTGTGACGGACTGCCGAATCCGAGCGCTACAAACGCTGCGACGATCGCTGTTGCTGTGAGCCGAACTGTTCTCTGTCTCATTGGTCACGTCTCCTTGTGTTAGGCAGGCTGCTCGGTTCCCGGGGCAGCCGCGATTAAATTCCTAAAGGCCGGTTGCGGACTTTCCCGGCCTCTAAAATGACAGTGGAACTGTCTCACGATGCAGCAGACGATAAAAGCACGCAGAACTCCGCACGGTCGAGGCATGCTTTCCCTGCTCCCATCGCCGATGAAGTTCAAACAAGCGATGGTTGTACGAACCAACCAGCGGGATGCTAATCAGGTCGGCCGGCGCCGCGCCGTTTGTAAAGAGCGGATTGAACGCATCGAAGTGAACTTCCGCTATGCCGCTTTCGAAGATTCCAACGTGCAACGCCGCCGTTGCGGCGTCGTTTTCCATCCAGCTTTGCCTCCAGCCTCGGTGGTTCCGCGCGCTCAGGTACGCGAACAGCCCGTTCCTTGCGTTGCAAGCGGTATAGGAACCGCGCGAGCCAGATTTCGAGTCGAGGGCTACCGCGAGCGCGCCCCGACTCGTCTCTCGCGGCTCGAAGAAGAACCCGCCGTCCCAGGGCCATCCGCTTATTCGACCCACTGCATCAAGCCAGCCTTCGTTATAGATCTTATCGATCAACAGCGCTACCGACCGCTGACATTCGCCTGGTAGCAGGTCCCAAACCTCTCGTGCGGCCTCTGTGTCGTCCTCCGCTCCGAGAACACGAGTGACGTGTTCAAGCATCTCCGGGCTTGAGCTTGAGCCTGTTCGTGTAAGCTGCTCCCAGGTCGGCACCGGAGCGCTGTCATTCGAACCCTTCAAGAAATCGGGCAGGTCTTTGACCGGATCTTTCATGAGTCGATAATCCAACGGGACTCCATTCCATGGATGCTTCGCACCGCCCGGACGACGCCCGAAGCTGTCTCGTCATCGAACTGTTGGCGGATCGGTTCGCCGCTCACTCGTTAGCCGCTGGTTTCTCCTGCGGCTTCCTCTCGTCCTTTATCGGTCGCGCGTCGGGAACTTCGACCCCCAACACGTACTTCGAGAACCACGCGTATTCGCGGCGCATCTTGTCCAAACGATGCCGCGGCTCCTGCAAGCCGTGCGGTTCACGCGGAAAGAGGACCAACTCCACGGCGATGCCGTTCTTGCGAAGACCCATATACAGCTCCTGCGCCTGGCTCGGCGGCACACGCGTGTCGCTCCCCCCGTGCAAGATCAACGTGGGCGTCCTGGCTTGCTTGATAAAAGCCATTGCGGATCTTTTCCAATAGGACTCTGCGTCATCCCACGGCTGGCCGCCGAAGTAGGCCTCAAGCGTCCGCTGCAGATCGTTTGTCGAATACATCGAGTACATGTTTGTCAGACCCGCCCCGACCATCACGGCTTTGAAGCGAGTCGTTTGTGTGAGCGTCCACGCAGTCATGTACCCGCCGTAGCTCCACCCGGACTGCGCTAGCTTGTCTTGGTCGGCCACGCCCTTCGCGATCAGATGGTCGATGCCAGTCTGAATGTCCTGGTAATCGCCTCCGCCCCAGTCGCGCACGTTCGAGGCCAGAAACTTCCCGCCGTATGAAGAAGAGCCGCGAACGTTCGGGTAGAACACAACCCATCCCTTGCCTGCCCATACGTGCCCGAAGTTACCGTGAGAATTCGGGAAGCCCTGCGTCCAGACTCCGGCGGGCCCGCCGTGAATCAAGACCGCCGTGGGATATCGCTTGCCCGTCTGAAAGCCTGGCGGGTAGATCACCACGCCTTCGATTTCCAAGCCGTCTTTGCTTTTCCATCGAATGATCTCGCTCGAGCCCAGCGTCAGCTCACGTACCTGGGGGTTGTGATCCGTTAGCTTGACCGGCTCAGAGATTGGAAGAGTCTTAGCAATGTGGACGTCATCGGGATGCTGAGTGTCCGACTTGGTGAACGCAACGACTGAGCCATCCCGCGAGAAGCTAGCCTGACCCATCACCCCGGCGACATCGGAAAGCTGTTTCGGGTCGCCGCCGCTCGCTGGAACCGAGAACAACTGCGACGTAGTGCGAACCGGTGCGTTGAAATAAATAGTCCGTCCGTCAGCCGACCATTTCGGGGCTCCGGGCTGGTACTCGAAGCTCGATGCGATCGCCCGAGGAGTTCCGCCCTCAATCCCGATCACCGTCAAGCGAAGCTGGCCGACCTCGGCGCTTTTCAGGTCACGGCTGAGATAGGCAATCTGACGACCGTCGCGCGACCAGCGCGGCGAAGTGTCAGGGCCGTCGTTGTCAGTCAGCTTTCGGAGACCGCTCGGTTCCACAAGCCAGATATCGCTGAGAGTGCCATCGTCTGCCTTCGGCGTCGGCGTGGCCGTGAAAGCTATAACTTTTCCATCAGGCGACCACTGCGGATCGCTAGCACTTAAGTCGGCCTTCACAACCTCGGTTGCCTTTTTCGTCTGAACGTCGATGACCCAGATGCGCGCGAGCTTGAAATTCTTGTCGATCACCTGGGCGTCGTCTTTGTCCTTTTGTCTCTTCTCTTCCTCGGGCGTCAACTCCTGCGTTGCAACGTAAGCGATGCGCGAACCGTCCGGCGACCACTGAAGCGCCGTAACGCCGGACTTTGAGTCGGTGAGGTTTTCCGCTTCGCCGCCGAACGGCGAAATAAGAAAGATCTGCGGCTTCTCTTCGCGCGCCGAGATGAAAGCGATCCGTTTGCCGTCCGGCGACCACCGAGGCTGATTATCGCTCTTCTTGTTGGTCGTGAGCCGCACCGCGTCGCCGCCCGCCGTCGATACGAGCCAAACGTCGGCGTCGTTGGCGTTCTCTTTCATGTCGGCGGTTGTGACGACGTAAGCGACCCAGCGTCCATCGGGGGACACCTGGGCGTCGGAGACGTTCTTTAGCGCAAGAATGTCCTCGAAGGTCATCGGGCGCTTCTGTTGCGCGAGCACGCTGACCGGGGAAAGCGATAGCGAAACTGCGAAGAGAGCGAATAGCCGTTTCATCGTCTCCTCCTGGGCGAGAGTTCGAAAGTAAGTCAGCCACCAACACTAGTGCAGGCAGACCTTCGAGACACGATTAGACCACTTCGAACCGGTGTGGTCAAACTCGGGTCAAAAGCCAGCCGGCGGATGCGCCCTAGTCGCCGCGGGGTTGGTTTTCTCTGCGTCGTCGAACATTCCGGCTGCGAATAGAGGCCCGGCTTGACCAGCGCTAATAAACGCCATATTCTGCCAAGGCTTGGAAATGATCTTTTCTCATTCTCATTGGAGACAACGATGCAAAGAAGACTATTGGCAACGAGCGTTGTGATTGTGAGCATTGGGTTGGCGGCTCAGGCAACAAGGACCATTGCTGCCAGCGCTGGATCACACGACCAGCAAATAGCTAAGGCCGCTGAAGCGCTTCGCGCAAAGCTCGTGGAACAGCGCCGTGACTTTCATATGCACCCCGAACTCTCGAATCGCGAAGTGCGAACCTCCCGAATCGTTGCCGAGCGTTTGCGCGCGCTTGGACTCGATGAGGTGAAGACAGGTGTCGGGAAGCACGGCGTGGTCGCTTTGCTCAAAGGAGGAAAACCTGGCCCGGTCGTCGCAATGCGCGCGGATATGGACGCTCTGCCGATTCAAGAGACCAACGATGTTCCGTACAAGTCCCAGAACCCCGGTGTGAAACATGCGTGCGGCCACGACGTCCACACAACCGTTGCGCTTGGCGTCGCCGAAGTCTTGAGCAAGATGCGCGACCAGATTCCGGGCACGATCAAGTTCATTTTTCAGCCGGCAGAAGAAGGCGCGCCCGCTGGTGAAGAGGGCGGCGCGGAATTGATGATCAAGGAAGGCGCGCTTGAGAACCCGCGCCCGCAGGCGATCTTCGGACTGCATACGGCCGGCTCCGATGTTGGTCAGATCGAATACCACTCCGGCCCGGCCATGGCTTCCGCGGACCGATTCGCAATAACGATACGCGGCAAGAAGTCTCACGGCGCGCAGCCACAGGGTGGCATCGACGCCGTGGTAGTAGCGGCCGAGTGCGTAACCGCCTTGCAGACTATCCGCAGCCGGCGCATTCATCCGCTTGAGCCCCTTGTTATCACTGTCGGGACGATCAAGGGCGGTGACCGCAGCAACATCATCGCAGACGAAGTGAGAATGGAAGGCACGATGCGGACTTTGAATGAAGAAGTTCGCTCGCGCGCTCAGAAGTTGATGCGTGAAACTCTTACCGGCGTCACGTCCGCGTACGGCGCCACTTTTGACCTCCAGTTTGACAACCCGAATCCGGTCACATACAACGACCCTCGGCTTGTAGAAGAGACGCTGCCGACGATTCGCCGTATCGTCGGAGAGGCCAACGTCGTCGCGCCCAAGCCTCTCATGCCAGCCGAAGATTTCTCCTATTACCAGAAAGTTATTCCCGGGTTCTTTTACTTTCTGGGTGTGGGCAACAAAGCGAAAGGGCTCATGCCGCAGTGGCACACCGCGGATTTTGATGTTGATGAAGAGTCACTCGTCGTCGGCGTGAAGGTCATGTCCAACGTGTTGCTGGATTACCTCGAGCGGCATGCGGACGGGAGATAGGCGAAGAAATGAAGCATCTCTCGCACCTAAGACACCACGACACATAGTGCACGAAGAAACCTTTTTGTGGAACTTCGTGGCTTGGTGTCTTCGTGGCAGACTGATCTCACCTCCAGCAGCAGTCGCTTAAGAAGCAATGACCAAGTCGAACGACTTCGGAACAGTCTTTGTCACCGGCGCGACGGGCTTTGTCGGGAGCCATCTCGTTGATCACCTCATCGAACGAGGTCGCCGCGTACGATGCCTGGTGCGCCGAACAAGCAAACTGAAATACCTCACGCATCCGCAAATCGAATTGATGTACGGCGGGCTTGATGAACAGACCGACTGGGACGAAGCGTTCGATGAAGTCGGCACCGTTTATCACGTCGCGGGAGTAACGTTTGCTCGCCGCCCCCAGGGCTATTTCGACGTCAATCAAAAAGGAACCGAAGCTATTCTCGCCGGAGCCATCAAGCACCGCAGCCACCTCAAGAAGTTCGTCCTGGTTAGCTCACTCGCGGCAGTAGGACCCGCGCGCGATGGCAAGCCGGTAGACGAACAGACACAACCCGCGCCCATAACGCCTTATGGCCGCAGCAAACTCATGGGCGAAGAAGCCGTTCACGCAGTTGGGGACCTGGTGCCCTCAACCATAGTCAGACCGCCCGCCGTCTACGGACCGCGCGACTACGGCGTGTTCGAGTTCTTCAAGATGATCAACAGCGGCATCTTCCCGATGATCGGCAACTACGAAAAGCGAGTGAGCCTTGTGCACGCGAGCGACCTGGCCGACGGAATCATCCTGGCAGGTGAAAGCGAAGCGTCAACGGGTCAAACCTACTTTATCTCCAGCCCAGAGGTTTACCCGATGCCCCAAATCGCCGATCTGATCGCAAAGATACTTGATCGAAGGCCGCGCAAGCTCACGATCCCGAAGCCCATTGCATATGTCGCCGCGCTCGCCGGAGAAGCGATAGCCGCGCTTACCGGAAATCCTCCCGTCATCAACCGGGATAAAGTCACCGATTTGTCACAGACGTGCTGGGGTTGCTCGATCGAGCGCGCTACAAGCGAACTCAGCTATCGCCCGCAAGTTCCGCTTGAAGACGGGTTGCGCGAGACGGTCGCGTGGTACAAGCGCGAGGGTTGGCTGTGAGCGAAGAGCGCGGCGGGGAGAGAACCGGAGAAGGGGGGACGGGGAGACTCGGTGACAGCCATGCATCGCCTTCGCGCGGATCGCTTCGTCGCAGCGCACGCGAGACATCGCCCCCCACAAGGTCACTTGCGCCCGCCGACAAAGTCGTCATCGCCTACCTCGTCGTGATCACGGCTTTGATTCTGATCTTCAGCTACAGGATCGAATGTTGGCGGTGGCTGTGCGCAGCACACGCGATTGGCGTTGGGGTTGTCGTCTTAGTCTGGTGGCTGGACCGGACTACTCCCGGGGTCGCCGCTTCGACCTCTCCCCTCTTCGCCCCACCTTGTCCCCCCGTCTCCTCATCGCAGGCTCGCCCCGTCGCACGTTTCATCCACGGTTGGTATCCGGCTGCGTTGATACCAATAACTTTCAAGGAGCTGGGCTACCTGATCCCGAGAATTCATCCGCGCGATTTCGACGCCGCGCTTGCTGCGATCGACCATCGAGTTTTCGGGGCTCACCCGACCGTCTGGCTCGAACGGTTCACGTGGCCGCCGCTCACCGAGCTGCTTCAGATTTGCTATCCGACTTATTACTTTCTACCTATCATTCTTGGAGCAGTAATCTGGCGCTCGGGCGACGCGGAAGGCTTTCGGTTTTGGGTGTTCGTCGTGGTGCTCGGCTTCTACCTTTCTTATCTCGGCTACATAGCGGTGCCGGCGATCGGTCCGCGTTTCCTGCCACAAATACTTGAAGCTCAGACCAGGCCGCTGACTGGCATGTTGTTCTATCAGACCGTACGGGACGCGCTCGATCGGGCAGAGGGTTTGACTCGAGATTGCTTTCCGAGCGGGCACACCGAGATGACGTTGCTGGCGCTATACTACTCCCGGCAATTTCATCGCAAGACCTTCCAGATCCTCCTGCCTTTGGGAATCGCCATCATCCTCTCGACGATTTATCTCCGCTACCATTACGTAGTGGACATTGCGGCAGGTGCGCTGCTGGCAGGAGCCGTAATTCTGAGCTCGCGAAGGGTCTTTGCCGCGCTTGGCGGCAATAATTAAGCCCCATGGCGGCCGCCCCGCGAGCGCAAAAACGACTGGGCGCCCTCGGTGTTGTATATGGAAAGCTCGCGGGTTCGGTCACATCGGCCAACCTTGGAAGTCTGAAGTTTGTTTTATCAACCGACCCGGGCCGCCTGCCGCTCGCGGCGCCGCTCAAACCGTCGACTTGATGGGATAAATGGCCGTTCGACGCGCGAACGCTTTCATCAAAACTCCGCCTGCTTCAGTATGGTTCGTTGTTCTGCTGATCGACCTCGCAAAGTGAGGTGGGTAACGGTTGGGTTGTCGGCGGATAAGGATTGATGGCTGGGTCGCCGTTCGCTCAGTCCTCCTTCTGTTCCCAATCGAGCCGCGCGTCGACGATTATGTCGGGGCCAAGCCTGCGCGTCTTGAAGCTCGAAAACGTCAGTGCGTCCTTGAGGTGTTCGATCCCCAATTCGCCAATGGCCTCAGTTCCACGCCCGATGATCTTGGGTGCGATCGCGATGACCAGGCGATCGACCAATCGCGCAGCCAGAAGCGAAGTAACAGTCGCCGCGCCGCCTTCCACCAGCACTGAGGAGATGCCACGGCTTCCGAGATTTTCAAGCGCTTTCCTCACATCGACTCCGGCCCGGTCAGCCGCCGATTGCAGCTTGAGGACTTCGGCACCCAGACTCTCGATCTCCGCGGCGCGATCGGAGTCGGCTGCGCCAGTAGTGATCACGAGCGTGTGACGGGCGGCCCCGTTTGCAAGCACACGTGCCTCCACTGGTAATCGCAGGCTGCTGTCGAGGATCACTCGCAGGGGGTCGCGACCGTTCACCAGCCTTACAGTCAGTCGCGGGTTATCCCTTAACACAGTTCCGATTCCCACCATTATCGCGTCGTGCTCGCGGCGAAGCTGGTGAGCAAGTTTCAATGAGGAAGGTCCGCTGATCCATTGCGAATCGCCGGTGGTGGTGGCGATGCGCCCGTCAAGTGTCTGAGCAAACTTCACCGTCACAAACGGCATTCCCGTCCGAGCGAACTTCGCATGCTTTTCGTCAGGCCCGGTCATCAAGCGATGTCAGTTTAGCAGAAGTCAGAGGTCGAAGGTCAGATATCGGAAGTTGAAGATCAGAGGCAGAAACCGCGATCGACCCAGTTTCGATTCTGACTTCTAGGAGCTTTCGTGTTGGTGAATCAACGACATGGAAGGAGGCGGAGACCTCTAACTCTCCTCTGGCCTTCCACGTGCGCGAAAGTTAAGATTGAGCGCGATGATCGTAGAGCTGGTTAAGGAATTCGCTTTCGAAGCTGCACATCGGCTGCCGGAAGTCCCCGCCGATCACAAGTGCGCGCGGTTGCACGGACATTCATTCCGCTGCGAAGTCGCTGTGCGCGGTGAAGTCGATCCTCGCACCGGCTGGTTCATCGACTATGCCGAAATTACCGAAGCGTTTGAGCCGCTCAGGTTGAAGCTGGATCACTACTACTTAAATGAGATTGACGGGCTTGAGAACGCGACCAGTGAGAACATTGCTCGCTGGGTTTGGGAGCGATTGGAAGGAAGGGTTCGCGGGCTTCATCGAGTTACGATTCGCGAGACTTGCACTGCGAGGTGTGATTACTTTGGGTTTTAACGGCGACTTTACATAATCGGGTACTGAATCAGCTCCGCGCTCTGTGGCTCACCGGATGCAGCCATCAAGGCTTTTCTGCGCGCCTTGTCCGCATACATCGCGCGATCGGCGGCAATCAATAACTCATCCAGCGACTCGCCATCCGCGCCGAAGCAGGCCCAGCCAACGCTTATCCCGATCAAGAAATCCGAGCCGCTGAAGTTAAAGCTATGAGTGTCTATCGTCGCTTGGAGGCGCTGCACCTGCTCGCGCACTTCGGCCGGGTCGATGTGCAGTAGGGCTACGAACTCGTCGCCAGCGTAGCGGCTCAGGAAATCGGTCGATCGAAGCTCGGCGGCCAACAGCCGCCCGACCTCTTTGATCGCCGCGTCGCCCGCCTGATGTCCCAGTGTGTCGTTAATCCTCTTGAAGCCATCCAGGTCCATCATCAATAACGAAAAACTGTCGCCGTAGCGCCGCCCGCGGTCCGCCTCGTCTTCAAACCTGTAGCGAAGCGCGCGCGCGTTCGCGATGCCGGTCAACGGGTCGGTCAACGCTTTGACTTCGGTCCTCTCATGATGCAGCGCGTTAGCTATGGCGTCTGACGCAAGCTTCGCCACCGCCTCAGCGAGTCGCAGATGATCAGGATCATAGGAACTAAGATCGGCAGAGTAAAGCTTCAGCGCGCCCAACACCTCGTTGTCCTTCAAGAGAGGAACGGCCACCACCGTGCGATAAGGTTGCTCAACCACGATCTTGAGCACGTCCATGTCAAGCAGTGGGTCGCAGTTGTACATAGGCTGGCGGTTCGCGACCACCCATCCGGTTATGCCTGCTCCAAGAATGACGCTCTGTCCCTTAAAGCGGTCGGCGTTGCGTCCGCTGACGTGAACCGCCTCGACCTCGATCGAGTTAGGCTTTTGAAGATAGAGGACGCAGGTTGTATAGCTGACTATGTCTTGCAACCGCGATGAGAAGACCGCAAACATATCCCGCAGGTCGAGACTTGTGCCGATGGTCTGAGCTATCTCGTAGAGCGTGATGACTTCGCGGTGCGCGTTTCGAATGTGCTCGAAAATCACTTGCCCCTGATCGGGTCGATGGCCGCCTACAGATGGCCTGCTTAGCTCCTGCTCTCTCGCTTCTTGCACCTCTTTCTTTTGGCGCCGTATTTCGGCCTCGAACTCCGGCAAGTGCTCGAGAAATACCCTTACCACTGCGGGGTCGTACATGGTTCCGGCGCCAGTTTGGACAAGATCGATGGCTTGCTGCCGAGTCATCGCCTTGCGATACTGCCGATCCTCTCGCACTGCGTCGAAGCAGTCGACAACCGACAATATTCGTGCGGTCATCGGAATCTGCTCACCGACCAGTCCATCGGGGTAGCCGGTGCCGTCCCATCGCTCGTGGTGATGCCGGACTACGGGCACGACGGGATAGGGAAACCCAACGCGGCTCAGAATTTCAGCTCCAACGATCGTATGCACCTTCATCTTCTCATACTCCGCCGCGCTCAATTTGTCCGGTTTATTGAGAATGTAGTCCGGTACTGCAAGCTTCCCGATGTCATGAAGCAGTGCCCCCGCCTGCAACGCTTCGACCTCCGGATCGCTCAACCCGAACAGCCGCGCCAATCCGGTTGTGTATATCTGAACCCGATGCACGTGATCGTGAGTCACCTCGTCCTTGGCGTCGATAGCCACCGCAAGCGCTTCGATTGTCCTGAGGTGCAGGTCAGCCATCGCTTCTGCGTGAGTTATCGACACCTGGACTTTGTCGAGGTAGCTCTTGTAGGTCAGGTAAGTGATGGCCAGTATTGGTACTGCGATGATGAATGCGTAAAACGATATGATGCTAATGAGCTTGGCGACCAGGCAGGCTGCTACCGCTCCCGCGAAGTACGAAACTGACGTCCACAGGAAAGACTCCTGCCAAGTCTGAAAGACGTTACGGCCGTTGCGAAGTGCGCCAACTACGCTGACCATTCCGGAGTTCAACACATAATGGACCAAAGCCAGCGTCGCGGCGGCTAGGAACAATCGTCCGAGATCCATGCTCGCGGGGCTTCCGAACAACTGCGTCACTAACGTACTGGATGCGTAAACCGATAGGCTCATAACCGCCGCGTTGAACGGCATTACCCGCCGCTTGTTTGGATAGTTGAGCGAGCAGACGATCGCATTTAAGCCGGCGAGCGCTATTGACGGCTGCACGCCGTACAGCAAGACCGAAATGTAGATGAACGTATCGTCCAGCGTTACGGTGCTGGGTATCTTGGGAATGTGGATGTCGGTGCGCGAAACGACCAGCAGAGTGACCATGCTGAGCAGGAGCCACTGTAGATTGAAATCGCTGAGCGCAACCACGTACAAGGAGCGGGCGAGAACGCAAAGTCCGACGGCAGAGACGACGAGCATGAAAAGCTTTGACGCCTTTGTGTCCGGTTTTCTTTTGTTCTCCAGCATAAGCCACGCTTTCGCAGACAGGGCGCAAAGTAACTACTGTTGCCGGCACGAAAGGCGAAAAGGCGGCGGAGTTCCCCCGCCGCCAGTCCTGCTCGACTAAAATTCAATGGTCAGGGCGTCATACACGCGCCCGCGTCACCGTTTGCCAGCGCACTCTGCCCGGTCGTTGAAGGCAACACGCAATCTGACATCACAACTCCGTCCGCCAGCACAGACCCATCGGCAAGCACCGAACCATCTGCCAAAATAGTCCCTTCCACTAAGATCGTGCCATCCGCTAGGATGGTTCCGTCCGAGAGGATGGTTCCACGAGACAGCATAGTTCCGGCAGTTAGCAGAGTCCCATCCGCCAATAGCACGCCGTCCGATAGCAGCACGCCGTCCGACAGCAGCACTCCCTGCCGGTAGATGCCCTGGTACTTTATTACGAGTTCAACACCGTAGACGAAGTTCCATTTCTGTATTATCCCGCCGCCCCAGGCGAAGGACTGCAGGGCAATGGTCGTTATATGTAAAGGTGCTGCGCCCGTTAGTAACGGGGCTCCCACGGTAAGTCCGTTTAGACTCGACGGGACGCTCGATGCGAGGCGGACTGCACCCTCCACGTTCAGCAGGCCAGCTCCTTGATCAAGGTTACTGAACCCGCTTAAGGGCTGGGCAGTGTACTCGAGAAGCGCTTTCACAAGATTCGGCGTTAGACTCGGATTCCTCTCGATGAGCAGCGCCGCTGCCCCTGCGACTACTGGTGAAGCCACCGACGTTCCGCTCAAGTACATCATCTTCTTGCTTGTCTTCGCGGCCACCCTCGCATCGAGATATGGGTACATTGTCACGAGGTAGCTGTTCTGCCACATCGCGTTGATAATCTTATTGCCCGGCGCAACCAGATCGGGTTTCACCAGGTTGTCGTAATGCTTCACACCATTCGAGCCGGTATAGTATCCGCGCGTCGGGCCGCGAGAACTGTAGGAAGTAACCGCATCATCCGAGCGGACGTCAGTTCCAAAGGTGTTCGCCGCTCCGACAGTAATAGCTGAAGGCTCGATTCCTGGGGAATGAACTCCACCATATATCTTGTTTCCACTAGGATCCTTGCCCGAGTTTCCCGCGGCTACGCAAACCACGATGCCGGCATTGACGGCTCGCCTGACCGCCAGGCAGAGCGGATCATTCACGTATGAATCAACTGCGGTCGCGCCGAGGCTAAGGTTGATGACCCTGATGTTGTAGGTTCTCTGGTTCGAAATGCACCAGTCAATTCCCGCTATGGCATCAGAGCTGCGGCCTTGGCCCAGACCGTTCAGCACTCTGAGATTGAGAAGGCTGGCAGCGGGAGCGATCCCGTTGTAAGCGCCCCAGGCCATGTTGTTGCTTCCGGCCGCCACGCCGGCTACGAACGTGCCGTGACCGTAGGGATCGTCGACGCGCCCTTCACCGGTAAAGTCTCTTTGGTGCACGACCTGGCCACTGAGAGAATCATGGTTGGCATACATTCCGGAGTCGAGAATCGCTATGCCTATGCCGGATCCGTCAATGACTCCGGTTGAAACCGAGCCGTAGGCCCGCGCCAAGCTCGCACCGCTGGTTGTCTCGAGGTGACCCATCGCTTGCGTGGGCCGATCGAGCGACACGTAATTTACTTCCGACTGCGAAGCTATTTCACCGATCTGATGGATTGGAACGTGCGCCGCCAATGCATTGACGTTGTTGTAGCCTGAAAGAACAAATCCGCCTTTACTTCTGAGCGCTCGCAAGAACTTCCTTGCCGGCTTTGACGAAGTCTGAATGATGACATCAACCATGCGAGTGGAGGCGTCTGCATTCCCTTCTCCACTCTGGGAGTCCTTGTCCAGAAGCTCTCGCAAGTCCCGTGAAATCTTGGAAGCGGTCTCACCTGCTGGGGTGTCCTGATCAACCGGCTTCTGCGAATCAGCCTGTGCAACATTGCCGAATCGTCCGGTCAGCGTCGGCATTCCCATGCACGAGAGCACCAGGACCGTGGCCATCAAACATCGAGCGATCGCTACTGCGGACTTCCCATCAACGTTTCTTAGAAGTCGGTCCGTGAGGCAGGCCTCTGAGATGAAGAAGCCATCGGTGAGTGGAGCTTTTCGTTTCATCTGTTCCATTTCTCCTGTGGGCGTCCAACAGCGGGAAAAGCGGTGGCCGCGCTGACAGAAGGTTCAATAACCGTGCCAGCAGGGAGCAAAACCCGTAGCTCCGTCGTCCGTCGGTATCCGATCGCCGAAAAGTGATGTTGCCTCGTCCGGCTTAGTGTCCGTTTGACAATAACTTCGGGGCAGCGGGCAAACCGTTTGGAGCCCAAACTGATTTGCTAAACTAACCTTCAAACACTTGTGTCGGGGCCAGGTCTCGCAAGGATAGAAAAGCGGTTCGGTCAGAAAGACGGAACTAGTCGGTCAATCTTGGCAATCGCTCGAACTGTGGACTGTCATGCAATTTGCCCGTCAACGGGGTTTCCAGGCATCGGGCTGGCAGTCGGTTCTCGCATGGTGGGGCGAAGCGGGCTAGAATGTCCTTTCTTATGCGCATAGCCGAGATATATCAGAGCATCCAGGGTGAATCGAGCTACGTGGGGCTGCCGTGCGTGTTTGTGCGCACGACGGGATGTGACCTTCGGTGTAGTTGGTGCGATTCGGAGTTCACGTTCACGGGGGGGACGTTGATGACACTCGATCAGATAGTGGAGGAGGTTGAACTCTACGACTGCGAGCTAATCGAACTGACCGGTGGAGAGCCTCTGCTACAACCGGAGATCTATCCACTCGCGACGCGACTTGCAGATTCGGGACACTCAGTCCTGATCGAGACCGGCGGTCACCGCGACATCTCGAAGCTCGACACGCGGGTTATCCGAATCATGGACTTGAAGTGTCCGGCGTCTGGCGAGTGCGAGAAAAACCTGTGGTCGAACCTCGATAGCTTGCGGGCGAACGACGAGGTGAAGTTTGTGATAGCGGATCGCCGCGACTATGAGTGGGCGCACAACACGATCCGTACCCACGCGCTTGAAGGCCGCGTTGGGTTGTTGCTTTCGACCGCATTTGGAATGATCGAACCGGATCGAGTAGTCGGATGGATGCTCGAGGATAAACTTCACGCGCGATTCCAACTACAGCTTCACAAGTACATCTGGCCCCCGGATGCGCGCGCACGGTAGGCGTTGCGGATAGGGTTGTTAGGCATCGGGTGGTTGGACGGCTGCTATCCATCCCTACACTCCATCCTCAAGCTCCTGCTCCTACATGCCCATGATGTTGTAGCCGCAGTCGACGTGTAGGATTTCGCCGGTTACTCCGCGCGACATATCAGAGAGAAGGAAAATGGCCGCGTCCGCGACTTCAGATTGATCTATGTTACGGCGAAGGGGAGCGCGGTTGCGCATGTGTTCGAGGATCTTTGAGAAGCCGCCGATGCCCGCCGACGCGAGCGTTTTCACCGGACCCGCCGACAGCACGTTGACTCGAATGCCGCGCGGCCCCAGGTTCTCCGCCAGATACCGTGCGCTCATATCCAGGGCTGCCTTTGCCACTCCCATGACGTTGTACCCGGGAATCACACGTTCGCCGCCGAGGTAAGTCAAAGTCAGCACGCTTGCGTTGCGCCCTTCCATCAGCGGCGTGGCTTCCCTTGCAATCGCTGTGAGCGAGTAGACACTTATGTCTTGCGCGATGCGATAACCTTCGCGCGAGGTGTTCAAGTACTCGCCTTCAAGCTCCTCTCTTAACGCGTAAGCCACACCGTGAACAACGAAGTCCAAACCGGCGAACTCCAGTTTAATCCGTGCGAACACCGCAGCGACGTCTTGGTCTTTGGTCACGTCGCACGGAAGCACAAGCGGGTCTTTGAGCGACGCTGCCAGCTCGCGCGCATTCTCCTCGAGTCGTTCGCCCTGGTAGGTCAGCGCAATGCGCGCACCCTCTTCGGCGGCTCGGCGAGCGATCGCCCAAGCAAGGCTTCGCTTGTTCGCCACGCCAAATACGACCCCGGTCTTCCCTTCTAAGAGCATCGATTTCCCAGTTCCGCGTTCCGAGTTGAAGCGTTCGGACTTCAAATGCGATCATACGAACCCAGACCAAAAGACTACTGCCTTTTTTCCGGGGTGATCTTCAAACTCATCCGGCGGCCGTCTCGGTGAATCACAACCTCGACTTCTTCTCCGCCTCGCATCTCCCCCAGCGCATATGTGTAATCGTAGACGTTCTTTATCGGCGTCTTCCCAAGCATAACAACGATGTCGCCCGCTCGAAGTCCCGCGCGCTCGGCAGGCGAGGCAGGTCGCACGCCGTCCAATTTCATCCCGTCGCTTTGATCCGAGTAATTCGGAACCGTGCCGAGATACACTCTAAACCCTCGGCCGGTTGGCTTCGATTCCGTCTTCACCTTCGTGAACGCAATGCGTTCTGGTTCGTCGGCAACCGCGATGGCCGCTTCGCGTACGAACTCCACAACTTGCCGCTCGCCTTCCGGATTGATTTTGTCGGCCGTATCCGTCGGCTTGTGATAGTCGTCGTGAGTTCCTGTGAAGAAAAACAACACCGGTACGTCACGCACGTAAAACGATTGATGATCGCTCGGCCCGAAGCCGTCTTGCCCAAAGCTCAGTTGAAACCGGCTCCCAGAGTCATTTCCTGCCGCGTCGGACGAGTTCCTCTTCTGGTTTAGTCTATCAAGCAGCGGTTTCCACGCCGGCGAGGTTCCGACTCCGCCGATGAATAACGAGCCCTCCCGAAGGCGCCCGATCATGTCCATATTTAGCATCGCGACCGTTGAGGCCAACGGCGCGGCAGGCTTCTTCGCGTAGGCAGCAGATCCAAGCAGACCCATCTCTTCACCGCTGAACGCAATGAAAACAATGCTCCGTTTCGGTTTCACTCGTTGAGCCGCAAGCGAACGCGCCAGCTCCAACAACCCCGAGGTCCCAGATGCGTTGTCATCTGCGCCATAATGGATCGCGCCTTCCGGTTTAGCCGCGAGCGATTCAGGACCCCCCAAGCCGAGATGATCGTAATGAGCGCCGATCACCACATACTCGTTTGCGAGTATCGGGTCGCTTCCTTTGAGAACACCCGCCACGTTCGCACTCTTACCGCTAATTCTGACCACGTCGGTCTTGAAACGAACGGTGACGTTCTTGAGCGCAATCGTAGACAAACTCGGAAGGTGCCCGCCGAGAATCGCGTTCGCTGCTTTGCTGCTGATCGCGACAACCGGTATCCCCGCATCCAGGAAGTTCAAGTCGTGTCGAAGCCGGGACAGCCGATCGTCGCTAAAGCTCTTCTCCTCGCTGACGAAGATGATTCCGCGCGCGCCTTTCTCGCGAGCCTTGAGAGTCTTGTTCTGAATCTCGAGCCCCGGCTGAGTGAAGTCAGCGAAGCGGCCGTGCGGGTTGTCGCCGTCCGGGCTCCCGCGCAGTATCATAACGACCTTACCCTTCACGTCGACGTCCTTGTAGTTGTCGTACTGAAGCTCGGGCGCGCTTATGCCATAATGCACAAAGACAACTTCGCCCTCCGCGATCTCAGGCGACGAAAACCCGAGCGGCATGAATTCGTCCCCAACCCTCAACTCGCGTTCGCCGGTTGAGCCCTCGACTCGAAAGGTATTCTGCTCTCCGAGCTTCACACCGGCAACGAAGTCGAACGGCTCAAGGAAGCCGGCGGGAGAGGCGGGTTTCAAACCGTAGCTTTGAAACTCCTTCGCGATGTAGGCGGCTGCTTTGTCGGCTGAGAGCGTACCTGTGCGGCGCCCCTGGAGCTTCTCGGATGCGAGAAACTGGATGTGCCGGACGATTCGCTCCGTCGAGACCTTAGTCGCGGCGCTGCTGGTTGCATTGTCGAGCGCAGCGGCCAACTGCGCTCTCGCGGAAAAGGAAGTAAGAAAGGCCGACGTGGCAAGAGCCGCCACGGCCAGCAGCAAGGAGGTTTTTCTGATTAGCATTGAAACTCCACTCGTCAAGGTTACTCGACGCGACGGTTATCTCGCCAACCACTTAATTAAACTGATTGAGCGGCCCTCGCCGAGTGAAGAATCATATCGACGGCTCGGAACGAGTGTCAACGTAGGCGACCTTCGCGCCCGGCACCTACTCGGCTTGCGGCGTGGCCTTCTGATTGCCAAACATTCTCGGCGCGCCGGCCATCAATCCCAGCAATGTGAACGCGAGCAGCACGCCCGACGTACCGGCACCGCTTGTCGTTGGAATCGTGACCGCGCGAGCAATCGAGAGAATCTGCGACAGGCCCATCGCGACAAGCAAAGCCCACCACGCCCACTGCTCGCCCCGCCGGTAAGGCACCAGGGTCACGGCGATCGCCAGCAAAGCGTAGCCCAACGCCCACGTCGCGGCAGTTAATCGGCGGCCCTTAAACGCCTTGAACGCCTCTTCGCCTCCCTGCGCCTTGATCTGCGCAGCCGAATACTCCGGGGTGAGGCTCTCATCCGACTTGCCGTATGCCACGAATACTGACTGAACCGAAAACAATGCGATGCCCGCCGACACCACTAACAAGATCGCCCAACTTGCCAGGAACAAGATCCTCATGTCGCCTCCAGGATGCTGCCCGCTCGCCTCGTCAAGGCCGCAGCAGCCGTCAACTCCAACCGTGACTCTATTCGCACTCGATTTGAGCAGCGACACGATAGCACAGCAGAATGCCGCTTGAAACCCGCCCGCCGCGATCGCCGCGTCGCTCTACCGCGGGCAGGGAGTCGCGCGCTATAATCCGGACCGCTCAGCAACTCTCGAAAACAAATCCTAAGGAGCCCCCGGGGTGTCGGACGACCGACTAATCACTGTTCTCTGCCTCGCCAGCTACCTGAAAGGCGACGCGTTTCTTTGCGAGTGCAAGCGCCAGGGCTGCCGCGTCATACTCGTGACCGTCGATAAGCTCGCAAATGCCCACTGGCCGCGAGAAGCGATCGACGAGGTCTTCTATATGCCGGAGATTTCCAATCGCGACGACATAATCAAAGGCGTCAGCTATCTCGCGCGCTCTCAAGTCATTGACCGCATCGTTCCGCTCGACGAATACGATCAGGAGACGGCGGCGATCTTGCGCGAGCACCTGCGTATTCCGGGAATGGGAGACACGACTGCGCGCTACTTTCGTGACAAGCTTGCGATGCGGGTCAAGGCACGAACGGAGGGAATCGCCGTCCCGGAATTCGTTCATGTGCTGAATTACGACACGATGCGCGAGTTCATGGCTCGGGTTACGCCCCCGTGGGTCTTGAAGCCCCGCTCGGAAGCCGCATCGATGGGCATCAAGAAGATTAATAGCGCGAAGGAAATCTGGCCGCTGCTTGATGCGCTTGGCGATCGCCAGTCGTTTTACTTGCTAGAGCAATATATTGCCGGCGAGATCTATCACGTCGATTCGATAGTCTCAGAACGTGACGTCGTATTCTCTGTCCCGCATCAGTACGGGCACCCGCCGATGGATGTCTCACTGGGTGGCATCTTCACTACACGCAAGATGTCACGCGACTCCGAAGACGCGCGGGCACTCGATTTGCTGAACCGCGAGCTGATCGGTGACCTTGGGCTTGTACGAGGAGTGACTCACGCCGAGTTCATCAAGGGACGAGAAGACGGGCGCTTCTATTTTCTGGAAATCGCAGCCCGAGTCGGCGGAGCAAACATCGCCGAGGCAGTGGAGGGCTCGACAGGTCTGAACCTATGGGCCGAGTGGGCGCGGATCGAAATCTGCGGCGAAGATGAGAAGTACGAGTTGCCGCCGCATCGCGACGACTATGCCGGTGTGATCATCTCGCTTGCGCGGCAGGAGTGGCCTGACACGTCGGCTTACGACGATGCTGAGATCGTGTACCGGTTGCACAAGCAGCATCACGCGGGCTTTGTCGTCGCTTCGAAGGACCCGCAGCGAATCGAGCGCTTGCTTGAAGAATACAGCCGCCGTTTCTACACCGACTTCTACACCAGCCAGCCGCCGCTCGATAAGCCCACCTTCTGAAGCGCGGCAACCAGGTATCAGCCGCACATCGAGAGGCAACCCAGCTGGAACCTGGAGTGCAGTCGCTGGGAGTTCAGGCACTAACCAGGCATCACACCTTGCGAGCTAAGCCCGCCCATAACATGAGACGCCGTAACCTTGTTGCCTTTCTCGTCTACGGAGGCGCCCTTTTCGCTAAAGGCCGAACTACATGCTTCTTGCCCAAAAAGAAACTTGTTGACATACGAATAGTTTATCTCTACACTACCGATCCGGGAGACAAGTAATGAAACTTCAAAAGGAGCTGAAGCTGAAGCAACCTCTGGCCAGCCTTAACCACGAGGCATTGCTCAGTCTGGTTCGAACCTCCACATTAATGCAAAAACTATCGAATCGGTTCTTCTCGGAGTTCGAACTAACCGACGTCCAGTTCAACATACTGATGATCCTGAAAGACCACGGCGAGGACGGGCTGAGCCAGCAGGAGTTGAGCGAGCATCTGGTGGTGGGAAAGTCCAACGTGGTCGGTCTTGTAGATCGCCTCGAGAAGGCCGGCTACGTCAGGCGGACCTCGCATCCGTCCGACCGTCGGTTCAACCAGATTGTTCTCGCTCCCAAAGGCGCAATGCTCGAGCGGCGGGTCGAACAGACTTACTTCCAGGAAGTGGACCGAATGATGAACGTTTTGACCGGCGCCGAAAAGAGAGTTCTGATCCACGCGATGGAGAAGATTCGCCAGTACATACTGACGAGCGAGATTTGATGGCTGCAGCAACCCCCGCCTGCGTACGGTACCTAACCGCGCGAAAAGAGCAGGGGCGTAGACGTTCACGGAGAAGTCATGGAAGATGACAACCCTTCGCCCGAAGCGATCAAACGAATCGCCGATCGATTGGAATACCTCGAGACCGTAGCTCGCGACGCTGCTGCCCGGCTATATGCTATCGAAACCCGACTGGGTCTCCCTTATCGTGGAGCGCCGGCTCGACCCGGCCAGCCTCTCCAATCGCAGCGGCCTACAGTGCAGCCAGCGCCGCCGCTCCCGGTTCAAACGCCGCCGACTCCGACAGTTACCGGCGGCGCGGCCGACTCAACCATACCACCGGCGCCAACCGATATTCCCCAATTACCGCGCCGGCCTGAGAGTCTTCCTCCACCTTCGGCAACGCAGTCGCGGCCGCAAGCCCCTTTGCTCGCAAGCGTTAAAAGCGCGAAGCCCCCAACCAAACGACGCAGCGATCTTGAAGCCCGCATCGGTGGAAGCTGGTTCAATCGGATCGGCATCATCGCGATCTGTTTTGGGGTAGCTTTCTTTCTAAAGTACGCCTTCGACAACGAATGGATTGGTCCGGCGGGTCGCGTCTCGATCGGCGTTGCAATCGGGCTGGCATTCCTGGCGGGAGGCGAACGATTGCGCAAGCGCTATGCGAGTTATGCGTATGGTCTGACCGGCGGCGGATTGGCGGTGCTCTATCTCGCAATCTGGTTCGCGTCGATCCAGCATTACAAACTGATTCATCCGACGGTGGCTGCGATCCTGATGGCCGCCGTAACCGTCACCGGATCGTTGCTTGCGGCGAGATACGACGCGCTTCCGATCGCGGTGCTCTCTTTGATCGGCGGGTTCCTGACGCCGATTCTGCTTTCGACCGGGGTGGACAACGAGACCGGGCTGTTCGGCTACCTTGCAGTGTTGGACGCCGGAGTGCTTGCCCTCGCCTACTCGAAGCAGTGGCGAAGCCTGAACTATCTGGCTTTCGGTGGGACGATCTTGATGTTTGGCGCGTGGATGGATGAGTGGTACGGGTCGGATAAGCTTTGGACCACGATCTTTTTTCTGACGTTGTTCTTCGTGATCTTCGCGCTGCTCGCGGTGCTGTACAACGTAGTCAACAAGCGGCCGGCGACATGGCCTGACCTTGCTCTGGTGTTCATCAACGCGCTGCTCTATTTCGGAACGAGCTACGAACTGCTCGATGATGCCCATCATTCAGGACTTGGTGTGTTTGCCGTGCTTGTGTCTGGCTTCTATCTCGCGCTTGGCTACTTCACCAACCGCCGCGATCGCGAAGACACGCTGTTGGTTTACACCTTCGTCGGGCTGGCGGTGCTATTCGGGGTGCTCGCGGTGCCGATTCAATTCGATCAGCACTGGGTAACGATAGCCTGGGCGCTCGAAGGGGCAGTGCTGACGTTGATCGGGCTGAAAGCTAACGACAAGACTTCACGATACGCGGCGCTTGTGGTGTTTGTGATCGCCGTGTCGCACTGGGCGATGGTCGACGTTCATGACTTTGCCTACAGTGCAATGTCGGACTTCGTTCCGCTGCTCAATCGACGGGCGTTGTCGGGAGGCGTGCTGGTTGCAGCGCTCGCGGCGGCGGCGTTCTTCTACAAGCGATACGGCGAAACGGTTGAAGAGTCGGAGCGGTCAAACCTGGCCGGACTCTATGTGCTGGGCGCGAACTTGCTGGCGCTCGGGCTGTTGAGCATCGACGCAAACGATTACTTCGAGCAGGCGCGCTCGCGGCAGCCCGGCACTGCATCCGGCAATGAAGCGCTCGGGCGGCTGGTCGACGGCCATAGGCTTACGCTGACGGCGCTGTGGGCAACGTACGGCGCCGCTATGTTGATCGCCGGAATCGCGCGCCGCTTGAAGCCGCTTCGCGTTGTGGCACTGTTGCTGCTCGGCCTCACCACGATCAAGGTCCTGGTCGCGGATTCGCGGCATTACGACGCGTCGTGGCATTTTCTAATCCTCAACAACACGTTTGCCGCGTTCGCCCTGGTAGTCGCCGCGCTCGCAGTTGGCGCGTGGTTTTACTGGAAGGGTGAGTACATCGATCAGGGCGAGCGAACATTTGTAGCAACGGCCTTGATTTTCATAGCAAACCTTCTTGCGGTGATCGCGTTGAGCGCTGAAGCCGCGGGCTACTTCGACCGAGCCCTAGTGGGCGGGCCGGTCGGCGCTGAGCTTGAAAACACCAAGCAGCTTACGCTCTCCGTGTTGTGGTCGATCTATGGCACAATCGCGCTGGTCATAGGCATCAAACGCGGCGCGAAGCTGATCCGCTGGGGCGCGCTGTTCCTGCTCACCGTCACTGAAGTAAAGCTTCTCGTTATAGACTTGGGATACTACGACGCAGAGTGGCACAGACTTGTCTTCAACCAGACCTTTTCCGCGTTCGCAATTCTTGTCGCGGCGCTGGCTTGCGGCGTTGCGTTCTATGCGCGGGCCGACAAGGTACCCGAGCCAGAACGTACGACAGCGGCCAATACGCTGGTGGCGGTCGCGAACCTGTTCGCGATCATCGGGCTGAGCGCCGAGGCGATCGGACACTTCGAGCAGTTAATGCGAGGGGGTGGACTGGCGTCCGACACGATGTTCGACTTGCATTTGGCGCAGCGGTTGTCGCTGTCGGTCGTGTGGATGGTCTACGGCGGATTGATGCTCGCGATTGGGCTCTGGCGGCGCAACAAGTTGCTTCGGATAATGGCGTTGGCCCTTCTGAGCATCACGATAGTGAAGGTCTTTTTCTTCGACCTCTCTTCGCTTGAGAAGCTCTATCGCATCATATCGTTTATCGTCCTTGGTGTGATCCTGCTTGGGGTGTCGTTTCTCTATCAGCGCTTGCGCCAGCGGATGGCGGAAGCGCCAGACACTGAAGTTCAAGCGGCCGCCGACTTATAGCGTTTGTTGGCAGGGAAGCCCAACGAGCACCGAACAGCTTCAACAAGGACCAAACCAGATGATATGGTTGCAAGCGGCCCTCCTGATGCCGTGGTGAGGCCGCCAGCCTTATTCGAAATGAAAAAGAAGCTTCCAAGAATAACGATCAAGAAAGAGAAGCTGCGGCCTCGAGAGCGAGCGCCCATCCTGCCATCGAAAACGTTCGTCGACAAACGAACCCGTGACGAGCGTCGCCCGAAGCACAAGAAGGATCCGCGCTCCGCCGGTGACGAGGAGAGTAGCTGAGACAACTTGCTTGAGAAGGTTGCTGGAAGGAACCGCTCGTACCAGGACGGCGATAACCCTCAAAGCCACGCCAGGTAATCCGTGCTCCTTGCGACACTTCTGTATTGGTGGCGAGCGAATGGGGTTTACCTTTACCTCTGTTCTCACTCAGGCAAAAAACAGACTCCTCTGAAACAGGCGACCGCCTAACCAAATAAGCGCTTTTTTGGGCGTTTCTCAGCCTCTTTTTGTAGTTATCCGAGGGAACAAACCATCAGGCGATTTCGTAGTTTTTTGGCACGATAAACAAGGAGGTTTTTCTGCTCAAGAACCGCTCCAATCCCGAAGCTTTTTTGGACGCAAGAACCGGATAGAAAGATCCTAAGAGCTGCTCTAGGATTGACACACTGCAAAGAAAACAGTCACTAGCGAGGGTCAAACATGGCTACAGCAAGGATCGACATTCACGCGGACATGCTGGATTGGCGCCAGCGGCTTGAAGGCGCGATTTCCGACTTTGATCAAAGCCCGCACCTGGTCCACCTGCTACACGAGTTGAATGCGGCGCTCGAGCGAATGGACCAGGGCACGTACGGCATTTGCCGCATTTGCGACGGACCGATGAACAAAGATGTCGTGGTCGATCCTCTCGCGCGCTACTGCCTCGATTGCCTTACGTCGGCCGAGACTCGCGCGCTTCAAAAAGATCTGGATTCGGTGTCGGAGATTCAAGGGGAGATGCTCCCCAAGCGCGATTTCTGTTTCAACGGCTGGGAAGCCTGCTACCACTACGAAGCGCTCGGTCCGGTAAGCGGGGACTACTGCGATCTGTTGAGGGCCGACAACGGCGACGTGTTCTTCCTGTTTGGAGATGTCGCGGGAAAAGGGATAGCCGCTTCGATGCTCATGGCGCACCTGAGCGCGACCTTCCGAAGCTTGATCACGGTAAATCTGCCGGTGAATCAGCTAGTCGAGCGGGCAAACAAAGTGTTCAGCGAGAGCACAATGCCTGCTTACTTCGCGACTCTTGTGTGCGGCAGAGCTAAGAACTCGGGCGAAATCGAGCTTTGCAACGCGGGCCATCTGCCGCCGCTGCTGATCCGTGATGGTGGGGTGACAACGATCGAAGCGACCGGACTTCCGCTCGGACTCTTCAACCGCGAGCTGTATTCAGTCGCAAACTTGACGCTCGACAAGCACGACTGTCTGCTGCTGTACACCGACGGGTTGACTGAGGCTCGCGATCCATTGGGTGGCGAGTACGGAAGCGAGCGATTGTTGCAGCTGGCCGCTGCATATCAGCGCCTCGCGCCACAGAGACTCGTAGAAGCCTGCCTTGAGGACGTGAGGTCCTTCCGATCCGGCGCGCCGCGAAACGACGACTTGACGGTCATGGCTATCCGGCGGAGTCAGTGAGCCAGCCGCGACGACTAGCGAAGGACGCTTCGAACTTCGCGGTGGATCGGCACGTCAAGAAGCGCAGGCCTGTTTTCCGCAAGCGCCCAATCGAGGGCGCCGCGAAGCTCCGAGCCGCCAGAGACTCGCCGCGCGGCTACGCCCATCGATTCGGCGAGCTTGACGAAGTCGATCTCAGGGTCGGTCAAGTCCATGCCGGTGAACACGCCGCGCTTGACCGACTCGCCGCCCATTGCCACAAGCCCGCCCTTCAAAATCATATAGCTCGCGTTGTTGAAGACTACGAACACGACCCCAAGCTTGTATCGAGCCGCGGTCCAAAGCGCCTGGATCGAATAAAGCGCTGAGCCGTCGCCTACCGCGCATAGCACTTGGCGATCGGGCATCGCCAGCTTTACGCCGACTGCCTCAGGCAAACCCAACCCCAGCGATCCACCTTTGGCGTAGAAGTAAGAGTTCGGCTCGTTTAGCTCGAATAGAGTTCGCACGAACGCAGTCGAGGTGACCGACTCGTCTACGAGCACGGCGTCACTTGCTGCAGCCTCGCGCATCACACGAGCCACGTAACCTGGAGACATCGGGCCGTCGTCGCTAGCGGCTGAAGCCTGCTCGGTGAACTTCGAACGAGCTTCGCTGATGGCTTGAACCGTGGCCGCTCGGCGGCTCGTGATCATTTCCGATACGGCGCCGGTTGTGAGACGGGCGAGCGCGTGGAGTAATTGCTCGACTGCGCATCGCGGGTCGGCGAGAATCGCAACTTCGACCGGATAGTTCTTGCCGAACTCTTGCGGGTCGGCATCGATCTGGATCAAGCGAGTTCCCGGCGAAAGCAGTCCAGTTCCCGTGTAAACCAGCGGCGCGAGATTGGTTGTCCCTACTAACAAAATCACATCCGCGCCTTCGAGCAGCCCCCGAGTCTGTTTGGCATTAGAAAATAGAGCTCCGGCGTAGAGCGGGTGCGCCATTGGAAACACAAGAAGCGAGTTGAGGGGTTCAGAGTGAACGCGAGCGCCCAGCGTCTCCGCAAGCTTCACCACTTCCGCAAGCGCGCCCGAGCGAGCGCATCCGTCGCCCGAGATGATCACTGGATTCCGCGCGTTGGCGAGCACCGCCGCCGCCGCCTCGATCTCCCCCGCGTCGCCGCGGACTCGCGAGCCGATCTCAGTCACCGGCGCCAACGGAATCTCGGCGCGCTCTTCCATCAGGTTCACTGGAAGCGAAACAAACACCGGTCCCGTGGGCGGCGTGCGCGCGATCGCAAAAGCGCGAGCCATCGCCCGCGGGATCTCCGCAGCCGTGCGAACTTCCCACGCCCACTTCGTGTGCTGCCGCGCAAGCTCGATCATGTCTGCGTATAGCAGCGGCTCGTCGAGCATCGCGCGGGTGTCTTGTTGGCCAGCCGTCACGACAAGCGGCGTGCCGGCTCGATAGGCGTTGTAGAGATTGCCCAGCGCATGGGCAAGTCCCGGATTCGTATGGAGATTGACCACGGCTGGTTGCCCGGTCGCTTCGGCGTAGCCCGCCGCTATGCCGAGCGCCGAGTCTTCGTGAAGCGCGAGGATGTAGGTGATCTCGTCGCGTGCGGCGAACTGGTCCATCAGCGGTAACTCGGTAGTGCCCGGATTGCCAAAGACGTACCGCACGCCTTCACGAACCATGAACTCGAACATCGCGTCTGCGCCACTCATCTCTGTCATAAAGAACTCCTCGCCACCAAGACCCTAACGCGAAGGAGCACCAAGCTTGGTGCGACTCTGTGTCTTTGAGTCTTTGTGGCGGCAGATCGGGTTTAACATAATGCTCAGCTCCTATTCGTCCTATTAGCCCCGCTCGAGACCCGCTTTCAAATCGGCGTACAGAAGCTTGTGGAAGAGATGCTCTGCCGCCTCGCGCCGAACCGAGAGCCTCCCCGCCTCATATGCCCGCGAAGTCAGACCCCGCTGGACCGACTTGCAGATCGCCGCGTCCTCATCCTGAATCCGCTGACCCACCGCGATGCTTGCACGCTGACGCTCTCGACCCTCCTCTGATACGTCCTCAAAGTAAAAATCGAAGATCACTTCAGTTCGATCAATCTCGAGCGGACACACCAGGTTCGTGTCCATCACACCGTCGTACCAGTTGATCATGAAGTTCGGATAAAGCCAGTAGTAAAGAGCGCGCTCGCCTTTGCGCACCGCACCTGTTCCCTCCTCGGCCCCCTGTGTCACCACGGGACTCGACTGAAGGCAAAATCGCTCGCCGTTCTCGACCGTGTACCTGTTGTAGTCGAGAACGCTATCGAGCCCTTTGTGAAGATGGGGCACGTGATACCCGCCGTCGAGATAGTTGTCGACGAAGACCTTCCAGTTACACTCCACAATGTAGCGGCGGCGCTCCATCCAGTGAAGCTTATCAACCCCCAGACGCGACATCTGTCCCATGAGGTCCGCGCCAAGAAAGTCCTTGAGCGTTTGACCCTCGGGATCGAGCTTAACGAACACCCAATCTCTCCACACGTCGGTTTCGACGGACACCAGGCCGCCCGCCCCGCGGTCGAAGTTGCAGACCTCTGAAAAATCCGGCGTGCCCTTAAGCGCTCCCTCCAGCGAGTACGTCCATCCGTGATACGGGCAGCGAAGGCTGTGCGCGCTCCCTTCGGGCTCGGTCATAACGGCGGCGGCATGGTGGCGGCAGACGTTGAAGAATCCGCGCAGGACCAGGTCAGTCCCCCTCACAAGCAGAATCGGCTCCCCGGCCACCTCGGCAGTGATGTACTGGCCGGGCGCACGAAGCTGATCGACGCGGGCCACTATCTGCCAGGAGCGACTAAAAACCGTTCGCCGCTCCAGGTCTGAGACGCGCGGGTCGATGTACCACGGGGCGGGAATCGTCCACGCCTCGGCCAGGGGCGCGTGCGGATCGTAGCTCTCGATGATTTCTCGGATGGAAGTTGGCACGGATCTCAAGTGTCCCCGATCAGAAACAACTTGTTGACGCGAGACCCATCCTAACAAATAGTCCGCCGGGAGTGTAGGCACTGCAATAGCTGCTTATCCTACGGGTCAGTTCTCTAAGTTCGAGCTTTATCGATCTGCTGACCGTAATGTATTATCCGGGCCAATGTCTAAGTTTGGGTTAGCGGCGCTGGCCTGCTATGCGATACACGCCGCGTTCCACCTCTTTCACGGCCGGCCCGCAGAGTTGCTCTGGGCGTGCCATCTCGGCGCGGCGCTGGTCGGCGCCGGCCTGCTCTATTCTTCTGCAACCACGAGTGGGATCGGGTTGCTGTTCCTGTGTATGGGGACGCCGCTATGGCTACTGGATCTGGCCGGAGGCGGCGAGTTTTATCCGACCTCGTGCTTCACGCATCTCGGCGGCCTGGCAATCGGGTTGTATGGCGCCAGGCGTTTGGTCCTACCGCCGGGAACCTGGTGGAAGGGGGTAGTCGCACTGATCAGCCTGATTTTGATTTGCCGACTGGTGACCCCGCCCGGCGCCAACGTCAACGTTGCCTTTGCAGTCTACCCCGGTTGGGACAGGCTTTTTCCCAACCACCCCGCCTACCTCGCGACTATGACGTGCCTGGCAGCGGGATACTTCTTCGTCTCCGAGTTTTGGCTCCGGCGTTGGCTCAGTGATAAACCCTCTCCGGATAAAACAGAGCTTCGTGACCATGGACGTTAGCCTCATCCCCGTCGCTTGGGGCCGAAGACTCATCTGTAGTTTGCGATGCGGCGAGTCAGGACACCACTCGTCACGGAGACATCTCATTGAAACTATGCACTGCCGGGTACTCGGAAGCGTCCGTCTGAGGAACATTTCCGGGCCGCAAGCATAAGATCGTCTGGAGTCCCGCCGCTCGAGCGGCTTCCAACTCAGCGGTCACATCGGAAACAAAGACCATCGCGGAAGGACGCAGCTTGAGCGCGTCAGCGATACGGCGATAGCTTTCCGCGGCAGTTTTTGGTCCCGTGTTAGTGTCGAAATAGGCGCTGAGGAACGGAGTGAGGTCCCCCGCTTCTGTGTTTGCGAACAACAACTTCTGGGCAAGCACGCTGCCGGAAGAGTAGATGCAAATGTCCTTGCCCTGGCCGATCCAGCGTTTGAACGCGGGCGGCACGTCTTCAAAGACCTGCGAGTGCAACGCACCCGCGACATAGCCCGCCTGCCATATCTTCCCCTGAAGTGACTTAAGCGGGGTCGCCTTGCGGTCTTGATCCATCAGCCAGCAAACGTAAGCGGCAAGCTCATCGACTGTGGCGCTCCCGATCGGAGGCGGATTCACACCCCGCGCAATGTCTTCGGCGTTCTCGCGCATGAGTCCTTCGATGTCGTCAGCCAATTCGGATTGATGCAATGCGAGAAAATCTTCGGCGTGCGCGCGAGCGTAAGGAAACAGCACCTTGTAGACAAAGTCGATGGGCGTCGTTGTGCCTTCGACGTCCAGAAGGATCACGCTGGTCGGAGGGTTGATAGGAGACGCGCTCACAGACGTAGACTCGCTCTAGTGAGAATCTCTCTCGCCACAAGAACGCTAAGACACGAAGGATCACGAAGCCGCTAGCATGTGCCGCGCTTGACTTGGTGCGGCTTTGGGTCCTCGTGTCTTTGCGGCAGAGTTCTTCTTTTTCGCACGATGCTAGAGCTGCGCAGGAAAGTACGAAGCTCCCAGACACATCGGCTGATAACCAGCGTCCACACCGGTTTCGGTATAGTTCGGCGTCCAGCCCGACATATCCTGGAAGAGCCGGATCGCGCGGATCCGGCGATCGCCGCAAAGATTGAACCAGTGCCATGTCCCGCGCGGGACTCGAATCAGATCGCCGCTTTCAACTTCGATAGCAACGACAGGCGCATTGCGAGGGTGAATATGGAAGAGCCCGTGGCCTTGTATGATATAGCGGATTTCGTCTTCGTCGTGCCAATGCTCGCGGTTGAACTTTGCCAGCATCGCTTCGAGTCCCTGCGTCCTTGAGTTCACGTCGATCACGTCTGCCGTCACGTAGCCGCCTCGCGACTTAAGCGTTTCGATCTCGCCGGCGTACGCCGCAAGTACCTCTTCGGCGGCCGCGCCCTCGGCGATTTGCTGTTTTGGCTCCCATCGCTCGTAATCGATTCCGATTGTCGCGAGATAGACTGCGATCGCCTGCTGATCGCTGATCGTCCGGTTTTCATCAGGAACTGTCACGATAGCCATGCTGTCCTCCTCTGCTGCGTTTGCTCCTCTGCTAAGATGCTTAGCGTCTCTGCCTGAAACTGGTTCGCCCCAACACCTCCAGCAGGAATTCCAGGATCTCAATGTGGCGCTTAGCTTCCGCGAGATCGTTTCCCCAGGTGTATAGTCCGTGCCTTCGAAGCAGGAACCCGTGGGATCCGGGATTTCGACCGAGTATGCTCTTGACCGTCAGGGCGAGCGCCCCCATATCCTGCGAGTTTTCGACGATCGGGAGCCATTCGCTGTGCTCGTGAGTCTGTACGCCCCGCAAGCCCTTCAACATCTCATGGCCTTCGATCTTCACACCGCCTTCGCTGAAGCACGCGTCGGAGAGAATATTGCTCCACACCGAATGGGTGTGCAACACCGCTCCGGCTCCTCGCTTTATCACCGCCAGATGCAATAGCGTTTCAGCCGAAGGGCGTCCCGCTCCCTCAAGCACCTTCCCATCCCCATCAATCAACAGAATGTCTTCAGTCGAGAGGTTGCCTTTATCGACGCCGCTTGCAGTGATAGCAAGCCTGATCGACTCGCTCGAGACAACCGCGCTCAGGTTGCCGCTCGTTCCCAGCACCCAGCCCCGCGCGTAGAAGCCTCGCCCGATCTCCGCGAGGTCAGCCGCAACCGTTGAGAAGCGCAGTTTGTCGGACGAATCGGTCATTCCTTTGTTCCCGCCATCAGTGAGCTCCACCGCTCAAATTCAAGACAACGACTCCGATGATGATCAAAGCAAGAGAGATCAGCTTTAACGCCGTCATGGGTTCCTTGAACCACAGCACGCCGATCGTCGCGATCAAAGCAGTGCCCATACCCGACCACACGGCGTAGGCCACGCTCACGTCGATCTTCTTGAGAGCCAATGTCAGCATACCGAGGCTCAGAGTGTAAAACATAAACAGCAGAATCGAAGGAACGAGCTTGGTAAAGCCTTCCGAGAGCTTCATGCAAGTTGTGCCCGACACTTCAAGCACGATTGCCAGAACCAGGTATATCCAGGGCATCGTCGCGTCCTCCTCGCAAGTTGTCGGCGAGCTGCGGTTCGGCTAAGCCGCAAAACCGCGCTCGTCAGCAATCGATTTCATACGCGGACGGAGTCTTTCATCTATGTAGCCGTCTCGATGAACGTACTCAGGATAAACACACAAACGCTCAGTCAACTCATAGCCTTCATAGGCCGTTCGTTCTGCCAGCCGATTGATGTGCGGCCACGGCTTCTCCGGGTTGATAAAGTCAGGCGTCAACGGTGAGATCCCGCCCCAGTCGTTGAGCCCCGCTTTCAACAAGAACGGATACCGATCGTCGGACAGGTTAGGCGGCACTTGCACGTTCATATCCCAGAGCACCAGGCGCGCGACTGCGATCGTGCGCGCGTGATCCTTCATCGAAGGCTCCGGATGGTCGCGCATCGGAATCTCAGGCTTTGCGCGGAAGTTCTGAATGATGACCTCCTGAATATGCCCGTAGCGCTCGTGACGCTCGCGTATCGCAAACAGCGAATCCACTCGTTCGTCCACCGTCTCACCGATGCCGATCAGAATTCCAGTCGTGAATGGAATCTTCAAGCGGCCGGCTTCTTCGATCGTCTTCAAGCGGAGTGAAGGCGGTTTGTCGGGCGCGTTGTCGTGCGGCATTCCCGGAAGCGTCAATCGCTCGCTTGTGCTCTCGAGCATCAGCCCCATGCTCGGACTGAATTGTCGAAGCGTTTCCAGATCTCTTCTTGCCATCAATCCGGGATTCGCGTGTGGCAGAAGTCCTGTTTCATTCAACACCCGCTGGCACATCTCGGCGAGGTAAGAAAGAGTAGTCCGGTGCCCGAACCGCGCGAGCGCCTCTCGCATCTCCGGGAAGATCGCTTCGGGTCGATCGCCGAGGCTGAACAGCGCCTCCTTGCAGCCGAGGCGCGCGCCGGCTTCGGCTACCGAGACGACCTGGTCGGGCGTCATCGTCAAAGCCCCCGGGTCGCCCGGGTCTTTGCGGAACGTGCAGTAGCCGCAGTAATCGCGGCAGAGATTGGTGAGCGGGATGAAGACTTTCTTTGAGTAGGTGACTCGCCGGCCCTTGAGCCGATCGCGCAGCTCGGCGGCAGCGTGGAGCAACGAGTCGAACTCGTCGCCTTCGCGGGCGCGCATCAGCCTCGAAGCGATCTCGCGAGTGATGTCGCCTTCATGCGCTACCGCGAGTGCTTCGTCAAATGTCGTTAAGTTTGTTGACGTCAAAACGTGCATTCATCGCTCTCAACAAGGCACGATCAATACAAACCACAGATGAACACGGATCAGAAATAGACACGAGAAGACATTGCCCCTTTTGCTTCGGGTCTGAGCGCCAAATCGTATTCTCTTCGGCATCTCGCCTTCACTTCTCAAATCATTGCCCAGCGCTTGACCTGCGTGACGGTGATCTTGATGATCGGCCGTTCCTCTATTGCCATCGCGAGGTACTGCGGGTACTTATAGCGCAGAAGCTCGACCGCGCGGGCGTGTTCGACGTGGCCGGGCAACAACACATCTGCACGACCGCCGATCTTCACGTACACCAATTTGCTCCAATCGTCCGAGTAGTCGTCAATCACGAGTGAGACGTGAGGGTTCGCTTCGATGTTGCGCACTCGTTTGAGTCTCTGAACATCAACGCTTTTGGGCTTTTCGTCGAGGGGCGAGTAGATCGTTCCGCCGTCGACGACGTAACAGATCGGTATCACCGAAGGCCGTCCGTCGCCATCGGCGGTAGCAAGCCGCGCTACGCGGTGCTCGCGAATAAAACGTAGCGTGCGGTCATCAATATCTAGGGCCATAAGCCGAACGATGCGTGATCCGTGATCCGTGATCCGTGATGAGTGATTCGGGGGTTTTTCGTCTTGTCACGGATCACGGATCACGGATCACTTCGATATCTCGATCAACCGCTCCATCAACTCGACGCCTTCGTCCATCGATGATCGACCGAAGCCGATCGACGGGGGAGAGTGCACAAGCTCGGTCACCCCGATATCGCGAAGACGTTGGATGTCTTCTCTGACCTCGTCGAGCGTACCCATCATAGGAGCGCGCTTCCCCGACTGCGGAAAGACGACCGTGAACGAGCGCAGCACCACCGCCATGGGCCCGGCGTCTGTCCGGCGTGCTGTCTCGCGCAACTGTTCGATCATTCCCTCAAGCCACTCCCAACTCGGAATGCCCGCAGGGTTCCAGCCGCTGCCATACTTCGCCGCGCGCTCGAAGGCGTAAGGCCCATAGCCCGCAATGTAAATCGGCGGGTGCGGTTTCTGAAGCGGTTTTGGTCCGACTCTCGATTCGGGAATATGATAGAACTCGCCGTCGAAGCTAACCGGGTCTTTGGTCCAAATGTCTATCATCGCTTGAAGGAACTCGTCGCAGCGCGCGCCCCTTCGCTCGAACGGCGTACCCGCTGCTTCAAACTCGTCTCGCGACCAGCCAGCCCCCACACCGACAACTGCTCGCCCGCCGGAAAGAACGTCAAGCGTTGCGATGCGCCGCGCAAGCTGAATCGGCGTATGGTAAGGCAGCACCAACACGCTCGTGCCCAGCCTGATCTTCGAAGTGTGAGCCGCCACGAACGTCAGCGTCTCGAGCGGGTCCAAGACGATCTGATAAGCGTCGGGCAAACTGCCATCCGGCGATGCCGGATACGGCTCCTTCGGGTTGACAGGCCACAACATTCGCTCGAGCACCCACGCCGAATCGTAGCCAAGCTCTTCGGCGCGGCGCGCAACCCTGATCAGGTTCTCGGCGGACGCTTGCGGCCCGAGTTGCGGAAGCGAAATACCTACTTTCATCTCGTGCCCCATTGTGTGTTGCGGTCTGCGACTGACGTTATTAACTTTCAAGGCGTAAGTCAACGCGCAAGATTCGCCGATTGCTTCGATCAATTGAAGGCCCAGTCCAATGTTTGAAGCGATCCCCTTATTGTGCTAAAACTTTTCTCACGTCCCGCGGGCAATTGGGAGAGCAAAATGGCAAGAAGACTTCTGTGGCTGTCGGTCTGTTTGATTCTCTGCTCGTTGGCCGCCGCCGCGCAGGCGACCAAGCCGCAGCAATCGCTGGATCCGGCAGGCAAGCCGGACCCGTGGAGCAATGCGCAGGACTCAGCTGTTCCCGAGGATATGCGCCGGCGGATGGCGATGGAGCGAGCCGAGAGCGAACACCGCAAGATCCTTGGAGACGTCAGTAAGCTTCAAGAGCTATCGTCAGAGGTCGCTCGTGGCTATCAAGAACACGGGAAACTCTCGAACGATGACCTGAAGAAGGTAACCACGATCGAAAAGCTGGCAAAGCGTGTGCTGGACCATGCTCTTGGAGATGAAGTCAGCGACGACTCTTTGAAACCGTTAACGCTGGCGGAAGCCGTCGATCGGATGAAGACTGTCGCCGCGAAAATCAACAAGACGATGAAAACTGAGACCCGGTACGAAGTCTCAGCGGTTGTGATCGCAGATTCGAACGAAATGATCCGTCTGGCTCATCTAATAAAGCGCTCGCAAAACAAGGAGTGATGTCCACACCAAGCAAACCCTCCCGCAAGCAGTTCGCTCCGGCACGCGCGCTGTTTCTTAGCCTCGCCATGCTGGCGTTGGTCGCCTCCAGCTCCTCCTGGTCGTCCTCGGCGACGCAAGACAAGAAGAAGCCTCGCCACGACATGCCGGCTCAGCCCGCCATTACACCCCAGCCTCAACGCGCCGACGAACCGTTGCGCTTGCATTCTGATCTGGTGGTCGTCAATGTCACGGTCACCGATTCGAATGGCGAGTACACGCACGGACTAAGAGCGTCCGACTTCAGCATCAGCGAAGACGATGCGGCTCAGGAGGTCAGCTCCTTCGCGGCCGAAGAGGCGCCGTTCGCCGCGGCCATACTGATCGACATGAGCGGAAGCATGGGGTACAAGTTCAGCCTGGTACGCGCCGCCGCCGCCTCGTTTATCGACCACATAAGGGAAAGCGATCAGGTCGCCGTGTACGGCTTCAACAACAAAGTGCGGTTGTTTCAGGAATTCTCGGACTCGCACGACATTTCGGACTACGTCTGGGATGCGAAGGCGGAAGACTCGACTCGATTGTACGATTGCATCGACGAAGGGATCGAGGCTCTGATGAAGCGGCCCGAGAAACGTCGCGCGGTGCTGATGATCTCGGACGGCTGGGACAGCAGCAGCCAAAAAGCGAGCTTCGGCTCGGTGATGAAAAAGGCTTTGTCCGGCGGGGTGACGATATACGCGCTGGACCTTATCGAAGCCAGCGCGCTCAACGGAAGTGGGAGCGAGGTAATGCCGCTTCGAAGGGGACGCGGAGAGATGAAAGAGTTCGCTGGCCAGACCGGCGGACGCTACGTCAACTCTCCGCAGGGCGACAGGCTCGACGACGAGTTCAACGGTATCGTGGACGAGCTTCGAAACCAGTACACGCTTACCTACTACTCGGCCAACCCGAAGCGCGACGGCCGCTGGCGCAAGCTGAACGTGAGCGTCTCGCGGCAGGGGATGACGACCCGCTCCCGGAGAGGTTACTGGGCGCCGAAGTCCTAGCCTGGTGATCTTCAAACCGGAGAACCTCGACCTTGACCTTCGCAAGTGACAGGGCGTATAACTCACTGCCACAACTAATTAACAACAAACGAAAACTGATCGTTCCTCCTCTAAAGGGCGCCGCCCCAGCCCCTCGACGTTTTGTGATCCCTCACGTTGACAGTCAAGCGCTCTAAGAACACCATGGATTGAGCATTCATCGGCGCGGAGGTTCAAATGAAATTCAGCAAGAACGGCGAAACCGGCAACGAAGTTGCGATTGGCTTAATAGGGAAAGGTGTCGAGGTATCAGGCGACATTGTCTTCACCGACGGGCTTCGGGTGGAAGGGCGGGTAGCTGGCAGCTTGGTTTCCGAAGGCGGGACCCTGATAGTCGAGCAAGCCGCCCGCATAGAGGCTCGAGTCGATGTCGGGATCTGTGTCATCAGCGGCTCCCTCGAGGGGAACGTAACCGCCAAGTCTAGAGTTGAGGTCCACAAGACCGCTCGAGTACGCGGCGACATAACAACTCCCGTGCTGCTGGTTGAGGAAGGCGCGGTACTCAACGGCAATGTCGGAATGAGCTCGCAGGAAGGCAGCCATCTGGGGGAACTGATTCGGCCGATAGAGGCCGACGAACAAGTGAGAGTCAAAGGGGCGTGATGTCAAAGCAGGTCGAGCTGCCCAGGACGATCCGGTCTCGAGTGACCGCCTTGATGAATTCCATCAAGCGAGGCCACTCGGCCTCGGAGGCACACTCACGCCCTTCGGCGATTCTGAGGATAGCCAGATATAACCTCGTTCTTATGGATCAGGAAGGGCAGGTGGTCTGGACCGGTGACTGGGACGCCGGCGGGGCCTTTGACTTTGGACCGCGTCACAGCCTTCGAATCTTTTGCGAGTTCACCAACCACTCCAAACGCGAGGCCGAGATCGCGGAGTACGAGATCGAGCTGTTGAGCGAAGACGGACTAGTGGTCGGACGCTTCGGGAGCTCGTTCGGAGAGTCAGTCGTCGTCGTTCCGGGCCAAAGTAAAGTGCTCTCAGGTCAGTGGCAACTCTGACCTTGCGATCACTCGTAGCTTGACTTAACCGGCGTTCGAGACAACAATGTCCTCGTCAACGGCAGGTTCCCCTTGTTAGTCCCAACGGCCTGTATCCGGCCACCAGTTTTCTCAGGAGTTTTGTCATGCCTTCAACCATTGGACCATCCGTGCGTGTTTTCACTATTGCCGCCGTGTTGATGATGCTTGCCGCCGTCTTCATGGTGCTCACCGCGAGCGTGCCTGCCGATACACAATCACTGGAGACGCTGCTTGCGTACTTAAAGAGTCCTAACATCAGCACCCGGCGAGACGCCGCGCGTAAGCTCGGCGAGCGCCGCGTGCGCGATCAGCTCGCCGTCGAAGCTCTTGCCACCGCCGTTGCAAAAGACGACAGCCCTGATGTGCGCGAAGAGGCGGTCAACTCGCTTGGTTTGATCAAAGACTTCTCCGCGCTGCCCGAGATGCTCGACGCACTAAAGGAGATTGAACCCCGCGTGCGCTCAGTCGCAGCCCGCTCGCTTGTCGCGCTGTACACCGAACACGACATCGAGTTCATCACCAACCGCCGAAGCGGATGGAACCTCTTCAATCCGCTTCTCGACACCAGCGACCACGAGATCATCGAGCCTTACATACTGGTCGATCCGAAGATCGTAGCCGCGCTTGGCGAGTCGGCTCGCGGAGATCGCGAGCGCGACGTGCGGATCTCTGCGATTCGCGCGCTTGGCGTGCTTCGAGGCAGCGGCGCCATCACTCACCTTGCCGATGCGCTAACCGCTGATCAGGACGTGCGCGTCGAGGTGCTGCGCGCGTTCATCAAGATCGGCGACCCGGCGGCGGGTCCTCACCTCGTTCCGTTCTTTAACGACTCGGACCAAAAAGTCCGCACACAAGCGATGGTCGCGGCCGGCATGCTGAAGTATCGCCCGGCCGTCGAGCCGTTGATTGCGGCTTACC
Organism: Blastocatellia bacterium; assembly: GCA_049273855.1. Lineage (GTDB taxonomy): Bacteria > Acidobacteriota > Blastocatellia > UBA7656 > UBA7656 > Onstottus_B. Next base: position 14,756 of record JBASRN010000182.1, on the reverse strand, counting down.
GGCTCGGGCCGGAGAAGAAGGGCTCAATCAAGTTGGTCACCGACAAAGTGAAGGGCCGGTTCACCTATCTCCCGCCTCGCGATGAAGCGGCGTTGTGGGCGCTGTCGCTGCTTGGAGATGAAAGGGCGGAACAGGTCTTCGCCGAGAACATAACAAACAAAGACGGTGATAGAAGGCAGCAGGCGGCCGAAGGACTTGCGCGGCTGGCCAAACCGCAATACCTCGATCAGATTTCCCAGCTCATAGTCAACGAAAAGAACGGCGACGTACGGCTTGCGGATCACTGGGCGCTATATCGAATGGGATCGAATCCACACCTCACCTACATTGTCCAAAAGCTCGACACCGACCAGGCCGGGCAGGCGCGGGGCTATTTGCTCGAGTCGAACCCCGCGGATCTCTATGTGCACATTCATTCGAGCAGCAAGGAGATTCGCCGTGGGGTCATCGAAGTGCTCGGCCGGATAGGCGACGCGGATACGGTGAAGGAGCTCGAGCCGGTGGTGCGGACATCCAGTCCGGCGACCGCGGATGCGGCAACGGTCGCGATCAAGCGAATCGAGTGGCGAATGGCGGGCAAGCCTCGAGCGAGCGATGATGTCCTGCAACGCCCGCGCCCTGCCGCGAATCCGTAGGTAAGTCGTAAAGGCGACTCGCTAAGGGCATAAGAGCATGGAGTACAGGCTTTAGCCTGGTCTTTTGCCTGGCGTGAAACCAAAACCAAGGAAAAAGACCAGGCTAGAGCCTGTACTCCATGCTCTTATGCCCTTCCTGTTTTTGCCAGACACCCTCCGCTCCTGTAGAATCGCAGTGGCTGGAAGATGGGAGCTTTGATGGTGCTGGACCGCTACAACCGCCCCGTGCGCGACCTCAGAATTTCGGTAACCGACCGGTGCAACTTCCGCTGCACCTACTGCATGCCTTTCGACGAATACGTGTGGATCGACAAGCGCGAGATCCTCACCTTCGAAGAGATTACCCGGCTCGCGAGTCTGTTTGTCCCGCTTGGCGTAAACAAGATCAGATTGACGGGCGGAGAACCGCTGCTGCGCAAGGACCTCGCCACGCTTATCGGCAAGCTCTCGTCGATCGGCGGCATCGACGACTTGTGTCTCACGACAAACGGCGCGTTGCTTGAGGAACAAGCTCCGGCGTTTGTGGCGGCAGGGCTTCGCCGCATAAACGTCAGCCTCGACACGCTCGACACCGGCAAGTTCAAGATGATGACCAAGCGCGGCGATCTCGATCGAGTGCTGGCCGGCTTGTTCGGGGCAAAGCGCGCCGGGCTTCACCCGATAAAGATAAACGCGGTCATCGAGCGAGGCCTAAACGACGCCGACATAATCCCGCTTGTCGAGTTCTCGCGAGAGAACGGCTTCGAGATGCGGTTCATCGAGTATATGGATGTTGGCAACTCGAACAGCTGGATCAGTGAGAAGATGGTTTCCAAAAGGGAGATCATCGAGAGGATCGACGCGCGATTCCCGTTAAGAGAAGTCGGCCGGAATAACGGAAGCGCGCCGTCGGTCGATTACGAGTTCGTCGACGGAGGCGGTGACATCGGAGTGATCGCTTCGGTCACCGAGCCGTTCTGCGCGAGCTGCACGCGCGCAAGACTTACTGCAGACGGTAAGCTCGTCACGTGTTTGTTCTCAAACCACGGCCACGACTTAAAAGGCTTGATGCGAAGCGGCGCTACCGACGGCGAGTTGATCGAAGTGATCTCACAGGTCTGGCAGAAACGCGAGGACAGGTACTCGGATGAACGGCTGGAAGCGATGAACTCGCCGGAAGGCTATCAGCCAAAGGAACACCGGAAGATCGAGATGATAACGCTTGGTGGGTGAGTGCGAAAGGCAAAGACGCCTTCGCGTGAGCGAACCAGGTTTATCCGTGGCTGAGCCCGCTTGATGGTGTCTCCTATTCACGGTGACAGCCGCTCGTAGAGTTCAAACTCAGCCTCCGCAAGCTCAACCTCCTCAAGCCGCCGATAAGCCTTGCTCAAATGATAATGCGCCATCGCGTGAGTCGGGTTTAGCCCCAGCGCGAGCTTTAACTGCTCAACGGCGCGGCGGGTCTTATCGTCGTCAAGCGTTCGCTCGGCCTCGATCTCCAGCGCCATCCCGAGCTGGTAGTGCCCATCGAAATCATTCGGCGCGCCGCGCACGTACTCCCCCAACATCTGCGACGCTTCGTCGTACAGCCCGATCTGAATCAGCACGGTCCCGAAGTTTAAATAAAACGTCTGAACACTGCGCGTGTACTGAGCATCGGGAAGCGCCTTGCGATACTCGAGCGCGGCGCGGGTGTTGTCCCCCGAAGCCTGATAGGCGAGCCCGCGCAGGTGACGCGCTCGCGCGCTCGCGGGATCGATCTGAATTGCATGATCCAGATAACCAGCGGCCCGCGGCGTGTCCTGTTTCGTGAGGTAAAACTTTCCCAGGTTTATCAGTGAGTAGAAGTGGTTCGGGTCGAGTTGCAGGGCGGCTTGCCACGCTTCAATCGCCGCCGATTCGTCCCCTCGAGCTATGCGCAACTCGCCCAGAATCCCGTTACCGTCCGCGCTCTCTTCCATATCCAGCGAATAACCCGCGAACTGTTCGGCCCGCGCGCGGTCGTCGCGCTTCATCGCCCCGAGCGCGGCCTTTATCAATAAGCCGCTCTCGTCTCGAGTGCCGTTCGTCTCGCCGTCAATGTAGGGCAGCGGCGAAGCCGCGTATGCGAGTAATTGCCTGACGTTGAGTTGAACGGTCTCTTCAGCGGTTCCGACCCGGCGAGGCGCGTTGAACTCGATCAAGGCATTGTCGTCGGTGTTCAGCCTCGCCCCAAGGGCGAGCGCGGTGACTTCCTCGGGTCCCAGGTAGAACCGCGACAAGAGATCAGTTGCGAGCGTGGTGTTGATGCGCTTCAGGTCGGCGGCTATCCGAGGACGGTCGAAGTGCGAGTTGATCGCCGCGAGATTCAGCCGTCGTGGGCTCTTGCTACCCAGAAGCATTAAATCGCCTTCCGCGCCGCGAAAGATGTAGACCTGCGGGAACGCGGCGCGAAAAGTCGCGATCAACGTCCGCACATCTTCGGGAGACATCTCGTACATTTGCAGCCACTGGCTGAACAACCCGTCCTCCTTCAAACGCTCGGCGCCTCGCTTGAAGTACTCGAGGGTGAAGAGGTTTGCAACGCCGCTTATCCATGGGTTCGACGGCTCGGAGACGATCACGTCGAACGTTTCGTTGGTGGTGTAGATAAAATTGCGGCCGTCGTTCGAGACCATTCGCAGGCGTGGGTCTTCGAGCGGACGGTTGTTGACGTCTTCAAAGTGGCGAGTTGCTTCGAGGATCGCAGGCTCGAGTTCAACGCAGGTGATTTGCCTGACTGGAAACTGTTCGATGGAGCCAAGGGTCACGCCGCTGCCGAGCCCGATCAACAGGACGTCGTCGGTGCGGTCACGAACAAGCAGCGGCAAGGAGCCGATCAGAATCTGCGTTGGCATATCACCGGCGGTCGAAGCTTCGGGTTTGCCGTTGACCTTGAGCACACGCCCGTCGCCCTGCCGCTGGACGGCTACGGTCGCAGTGATCCCTTCTTCATAAAAGATGGTCTCCCCCTGCCCTCGCTTCAAGAAGTCGAACAGCTCCTGGCGGCTTTTGTTGGCAAGCTGAGGCGCATAGCGGTAGACCGCGCTGGACATCACCTCCGCGTCCCATGGCGGCTCGAACAACGCGGCTGAGATGATCAACACCGCGGAAATCCCAACCCCTATCCATGACATCGGCGCGCGTCGCGGCCTTATCGAGGCGAGTCGAAGCTTCTCTCGGCGACCGGACGGAGGCATCGAATCGGCGACCGTCCTCCTCAGCGAGATAAACAACGCCGCCGCGACCACGAAGTTCAGCGCGGCGCACAGTCGGAGGCTGCCCAGCAGGCCGACCCACGGTATCAACACGAACCCGCTCGCGAACGAGCCCGCGATCGCTCCAAGCGTATTTGCCGCGTAAGCTTCGCCCGCGCTTTTTCCGCCGGTTCGCTCGGTCTCGGCTTCACCGCTCGAGACGATTCGCACTACAAGCGGGAACAAGCTTCCAAGCAGCAGCGTCGGCACGATCATCACCAGCGACGAGATCAGGAAACGCGCGATCAGCAGCACGCCCCAGCTCGTGCTATCGACCCAGCGATAAAGCTGGATAAAGACGTAGGGGAGGTCGTTGAACAGATATGCGCCCATCAGACAGGTTGCGCCGACTCCAAGCTCGATCGCCGCAAATGCGACCATCGGGTTTCGAATCCGATCGACAAACCGCGCGCCGATGCTTGCGCCCGCCGCAAGCCCGATAAGAAATGTCGTCAGCATGATGCTGAACGCGTAGACCGACGAGCCGATGATCAACGCGAGAACGCGGCTCCAGATGACTTCATAGGACAACGCGACAAAACCGCTTACTCCGAACGCGATGAGCGCCGTTATCCTGTGAACTCGAAGCGCCTGACGTACCACGATGCCGATCGACGAAGCCGCCAGGCGTGCTCGCGCGCGCACGGTCGGCCTTTCGGCGGTCAGGTCAGCAGTGCTTTGCGTAACTCCCTCATCCTCTTCTGTTGCCGGACTGGTCGTGAATTCGACTCGATCCGTGTTTGCCAGCCTGATGGCGACCACGCCCAATAGGATGTTTAGAGCCGCGGCCACTCCGGTTGTGGTTCGCATGCCGAGCATCGGTATCAATAAGAACCCGGTAGCCGCGGCTCCAACAACCGCGCCAAAGGTGTTTACTGAATACAGCAGTCCTACCTTTAGCCCGATCCGTTTTGCGTCGCGCGCGTAGTAGCTTGATAACACCGGAAGCGTCGCCCCCATCAACGCGGTCGGCAGAATCAGCACCGCCGAAGCGAACAGGAACCTCATGATGCTTAGCGCCAGAAATGAAAGATGCAGCCATTGCCAGAAGGAGTGATAAACCGAGGTGAGCGTGGCGAAGATCAACGGGACCGCCAGTCCATACAAGCCGATCCCGATCTCGAGATAGCCGTAAGTCCGCAGCGGCCGGGTGATCTTCTCAGCGCGGCGGCCAAACCAGAAGCTCCCTAACGCGAGCCCGCCCATGAATGCGGTCAGCACCGTGCTCACCGCAAACGTCGTCGCCCCGAACACTAACACCAGCTCACGCAACCACACGACTTGATAGATCAGTCCGCTTGCGCCTGACGCGAAAAAGCACAGCAGAATGACTCGCGCAGCGGTTCGGCCCTCGGCGTTTATGGCTGCTTTCGGCTTCTGCATCCGGCTCTTACTTCGGCGCGATCAGGAATGTAAGGCGTTCGAACAAGTCGAGCTTGCCTGCTGAGGCGACGGGCCACTCGCCTGGAGTTAACGCGCGGGCTGCGAGTCCAGGCGGCCTCGATACATTTTTGCAGAGGCCGTGCGAACGTGACAAGGCGATGTCGTGCAAAGGGCAGCGAGATTCGTGCTCATCGTTTGCTCAGACTATTCTCCGCAGCAGTAGTCCTGCAAGAGTTTTCTAACAATTGTTTTTTGACGGATGAAATGATGATGATCCTCTATGCGCAACCTCTGCATTCCTCGTCGACTCCGCGGTGAACCTTCTCGCAAATCAGTTCACCGCGGAGCCCCAGAGTAAACGCTGAGGTGCGCAGAGAGAACACGTACCGTGAATTGATTTTTACCTGGAGTAGGAGCGGCCTTCCCGCCGTCACCGCATCGCTGAAACCGTTTCGCCGGTCCTGTGTCTCAGGCGTTCTTCAACCGAGCTCCAGTCGATGTTTGAAAAGAACGCTTCGATGTACTTGCTGCGCTCCGACGGCTTGTAGTCGAGCAGGAACGCGTGCTCCCATACGTCCATCACCAGGATCGGAGTAAAGCCGGCGACGCTTCCGACCTCGTGCAGCGTGATCCAGTGATTGGAAAGCCGGCCGTTGATCGGGTCCTGATCGCACATCGCCCATCCCACGCCGCGCATGTTCCCTATTCCCACGAAGTCAGCCTTCCAGGTGTCGTAGCTGCCGAAGCTGGACTCAGCCGCTTTGAAGAAAGCTGATGCTGCGTCCGCATCGCCGCCTCCGCCTTTCTTTAGGTTGTCGAAGTAGTATTCGTGCAACACCATGCCGTTGAACTCGAAGCCGAGGCGCCGGGTGATCTCCGAGTAAGCAGGCATCTCTTCGTGATCGATCTTTCCATCCTTCAGGAACTCGGCGATCTTCTCGTTGAGCAGGTTGGTTTGTTTGACGTAGCCCTCGTAGAGCTTGAAGTGCATCTCGAGCGTCTTATCGGAAATACCGTTTAAGCCGCTGAGGTTGAATTGCTTTGGTTTGTAGATGACACCGGTCTTCATGATTCCCCTTTCTGCTTTCCCGCCTGATTCACGACAGGAGGAGTAGAGTAAGCAAGGAGTGCGGTCTTGCGTTGGATTTATTGTAGCAGATAGTCGAGGATGCGCCACCAGGCAGCTTTCAAAAGGGCTTCTCCCTTCTTTGTTTGCCGTTTGCCCCGTATCCTTTTGGGCGCGCCATACGTCTTTATCGTAGAGCTTCTCAAACGCGATCGGCCTGAGAATAACGAATGGAACTTTCGGAAGATCTAGCCGGAGAAATTCAGCAGTCGTGGCATCGGTTCTTGCAACGCACTGAAGCCCTGCGGCCGGAGCTGTACCGCTACTGCAGGTCGCTGACCGGGTCGGTGTGGGATGCCGAAGACCTTGTGCAGGATACGCTTCTGCGAGGGTTCGCCAAACTTGGTGAGTTCTCCAACCCGATCGACAACCCGAAGGCTTACCTGTTTCGCATAGCCACGAACCTTTGGACCCACCGCTTTCGCCGGCCTGAATTGCCGTTGCCGGGTCAGGAGTCCAAGCCGAGCAGTCCGGAACAGGCCGCCGAAGTGCGCGACGCGGCCAAGCAGTTGATGAATCGCCTCGCGCCTCAGGAACGCGCGGCGGTCGTGCTCAAAGATGTGCTCGACTTCCGGCTCGAAGAGATCGCGGTGATACTCCAATCCACCGTGGGCGCTATCAAGTCTGCGTTGCATCGCGGGCGCGAAAAGCTCGCAACGCCCGAATCCGTGCGCGGCAATGCCGGGCCGAGCAAAGAGTTGGTTGACCAGTTTGTTGAAGCCTTCAACGCTCGCGATCTGGATCGGCTCACGGCGTTGCTGCTCGAGGAGTCGATGGCTGAGGTAGTCGGTATCGGCACGTCATACGGACGCAACCCCATCAGCGAGAGCTCGCTTTACTACAGCCTGTTCCTCGAAAAGGGAGAGCCGCGCGCCGAGCGCCGCTCAGTCGCAGGTGAAGAGTTGGTGGTGTTCTGGTATTCGGATCTCGATGACTCGGCGAAAAGCGCGGTTCGCGAGGTGCTGAGGATTGAGGAGCTGGATGGCCAGATCGCGCGGCTGCGCTACTACACCTTCTGCCCGGAGACGGTCGCGGAGATCTGCGGCGCTCAAGGATTGCCGATGGCTGGGCTCGGTTACGGCGTCTGGTCGGCTGAGTTCCTGAGCTTGAGAAAGGAAGAAGAGTTTTTGAAATGGAGAGAGCGGAGCCATCCACACTGGGACGAGCAGGCCAGGAAAGCGAAGTGAGCCCGTCTGGAGCGATGTAGCTGTCAGTCGCGAGGGAGTTCCCGCCTTCGTAAAGAGCCGACGAGGCCACGCCTTAAGCCGGCAGACTCGAGCCGCTCTAATCAGCGGTCGCTTCCGCGAGCTCCTGAGAGCCCACCGAAAAGTAAGTTGCGTCGGGGTGGTGAAACACCAGCGCCGACACGCTCGCTTCGGGTTCCATCATGAAGCCTTCGGTTAACTGAACGCCGATCTCTTCGGGGTGCAACAAGCGGAACAACTCGGTCTGTAGTTCCAAATCGGGGCACGCCGGGTAACCAAACGAGTATCGCTTGCCTCGATAGCGAGCCTGGAACAACGCCTGGCGCGCGAGGCCCGGCGGATCGGGGAAGCCCCACTGGGCGCGAAGACGCCAGTGCAACCACTCGGCAGCGGCTTCGGCTGTTTCGAGCGCTAACGCCTGAAGCGCGTATGAGCGCAGGTACTCTCCCGCTTGCTTTGCTTCTTCGGCGATCTCGCGGATGCCTTCGCCCGCGGTAGTCACGAAGAGCGCGATGTGGTCGCGACCGGCGGCATCGGCCATGCTTGCCGGTAGGACCAGGTCGCTCAACGCAAGGCCGTCTTCTTTTCGTTGGCGCGGGAAACGGAAAGCCGCGACGGGAACACCAGCCGCGGATAACGCGGAATCACGCGGATGCCCGGCGAACAGGTGAATAGAGTTGCCTTCGGGTTCAGCTTCGAAAAACTGCCACACGACTCGCACGTGCATCGCGCCCGCGCGGCATTCTTCTTTCACCCGCCCGATTGTGTCTTCAAGCTGACGAGCCAGACGATCGCCCGACGCAAGCAACTCGGTGAACTTGCCGCGCAACCCCAGATGACGCCCATACAGCATCTGCGGATTGATATAGCTCCAAACCTCGTCCAGGTCGCGCACTTCTTCGACGTGGCGATCGAGATCGGGCACGGGCGGAATCCGAACGTCGAGCGAGATTTTCGAGCTGCGCTGTTCGGTCTCGGCAAACACCGGTTCGGCAACGCGAGCAACCACGCCGAGGTCTCTTTCGAGCAAGTCGCTTTCGAGCCTGGCGCGCAACACCGGGTCCATCAACTTATTCAAGATGTCCAGCCCGTTCATCGCGTCGTTAGCGTACACAACCGTGTTCCCATAAGCCGGTGCGATCTTGCCTCGCGTGAAGCGATCCGACAGCGCCGCACCCCCCACAAGCAACGGCAGGTTGATCCCCGAGTCCTTCAGGTCTTCGGCGGTGAGCACCATCTGCTGGGCTGACTTGACCAGCAAACCGGAAAGCCCGATCGCGTCAGGTTTGTGTTCGCGCACGGCTTGAATCAAAACCTCGGGCGGGACTTTGATGCCGAGGTTCACGACCTCATAGCCATTGTTCGACATGATGATGTCAACCAGATTCTTGCCGATGTCGTGAACGTCGCCCTTCACCGTGGCCAGAATGATCCGCCCGCGAGTGCTGTCCGCCTTCTTCTCCATGAACTGTTCGAGATAAGAGACCGCGGCCTTCATCGCTTCGGCGGATTGAAGCACTTCGGCGACTATCAACTCGTTGTTGTTGAACAGCCGGCCAACCTCCGCCATCCCCGCCATCAGCGGGCCGTTTATTATGTCGAGCGGCGCCGCTTCTTTGAGCTTCAAATCCAGGTCGGCGATCAGGCCTTCCTTGGTGCCTTCGATGATGTAGTCGCCGATCCTCTCATCCAGCGGGAGATCGGACGCTTTCCTCTTGTTTCTTGAACTCGCGCTTCGGAAGTGCGCGGCGAACGCGGCGATGGGATCGTCACCGCGATTCAACAACAGGTCTTCGGAAAGACGGCGCTCCTGTTCGGGGATCGAGGCGTAGCGTTCGAGCTTTTCCGAATTGACGATCGCCAGATCGAGCCCGGCTTTGGTGCAGTGATAGAGAAAGACGGAGTTGAGCACTTCGCGGCCCGCGTCGGGTAAGCCGAACGAGACGTTGCTGATTCCGAGAACCGTCTTGACGTACGGAATCTCTTGCTTTATCAAGCGCACGCCTTCGATCGTCTCGACGGCGCTGCCGACATAGTTCGCGTCGCCGGTCGCGCAGGGAAACACCAGCGGGTCGATGATGATGTCCTCGGCGCGAATGCCGAAGTCTTCGGTCAGCAGCTTGACTGAGCGGCGCGCTACATCAAGCTTCCGCTCGCGGGTGATGGCTTGAGCCTGCTCTTTGTCTTCGTCGATGCAGCCGACGATCAGCGCCGCGCCGTACTTGCGAGCCAGGGGCGTCACCCGCTCGAACTTGTCCAGCCCGTCTTCGAGGTTGATCGAGTTGATGATCGACTTGCCCTGGCAGTAGGTAAGCGCGCGCTCGATCGCAACGGGATCAGTGGTATCGACCATTATGGGCGCTTTGACCACCCGGATCATCTTTTCATAGAAGCGATCGACGTCGTGCAGCTCCTCGCGGTCGGCGTTTTGAAGGTTTACGTCGCAGATCTGCGCGCCGCTTTTGACTTGTTGCCGCGCGATCTCGGCCGCTTCTTCGTATTTCTCCTCGGTGATCAGGCGTTTGAATTTGCGCGAGCCGACTTCGTTGGTGCGCTCGCCGACGATCAACGGGCGCTGGTCGTCCGAGGCTTCGACAAAGTCGATCCCTGAGAACAACGTTCGATGATGTTTCACCGGAACGCGCGGACGTTTACCCTCGACCATCTGAGCGAGCGCGCGGATGTGCGCCGCCGTAGTGCCGCAACAGCCGCCAACAAGATTGATCCACCCGTGATCGACAAACCGCTCGATCGTCGCGCTGAACGTCTCGGGCGTTTCGAGATAGATGCCGTCTTCGTTTGGCAAGCCCGCGTTCGGTATGCACGAGACGCGGTTCTCGGTCAGACCGGCGAGCGAACGGACATGGTCGGTCATGAACTCGGGTCCGGTCGCGCAGTTCAAACCGAGCGACAACAACTCGGCGTGCATCATCGAAGTGGCGAACGCTTCGACGGTCTGTCCTGCCAGCATCGTTCCCATGGCTTCGATCGTGCCCGAGACCATAACCGGGACTTTGAAGCCAAGCTCATCGAACAATCGCCAGATGCCGATCAACGCGGCTTTCACGTTGCGGGTGTCTTGTTGGGTTTCGACAAGCAGAACATCGGCGCCGCCGGCGACCAGACCCGCTGCCTGATCGTGAAAGTTCTCGATGATTTGATCGAAGGTGACGCCGCCGGTGACCGAGATGGCCTTGGTGGTTGGACCCATCGAGCCGGCTACGAAGCGAGGCTTGTTGGAAGTCGAGAACTCGGCCGCGGCCTGTCGAGCTAACCGGGCGGCGGTTTCGTTTATGAGTTGAACTTGGTCTTGCAGCGCGTATTCGGCGAGGACGATCGCCGTCCCGCCGAAGGTGTTTGTTTCGACGAGGTCGGCGCCGGCGTCGAGGTAGCCGCGATGCACGTCTAGGATGACGTCGGGACGGGTGAGTACCAGGTTCTCGTTGCAGCCTTCGAGCTGGGGGCCGCCGAAGTCTTCAGCGTTGAGATCGCGAGCCTGGAGCGCGGTGCCGGTCGCTCCATCGAGCACGAGTATGCGCTCGGCCAGCAGGCCTTTAAGCAGCCAGGCTCTCTTGCTTCGCTCGTCCATAAACCCTGTACGGGCGACCCTCCGTGGCTGCCCTTACATGCAGTCAGTTCAACTCGGGCGGTTTCTCTTCCGCGGCTTTCTTCACCTGCGGACCCCTCTCGTCTTTGCTGCCGCCAAGCAACTGGCGTATCTCGGGTTTGCGTTCGCGCGCCACCGCCGCAAGCGTCGTATAAGTCGTCTCGAATGTCGCTTGCGTCATCCCCAGCGCGCTCGAAACCAGGTACTTGTAGCCGATGTCCTCTTCGCTATCGACAAAAAAGCTCCCGATCGTTATCTCGTCGTTGGTCGAGAGCAGATACTTGTAGATATCTTCCTTGTTCGACGCGCTCTTCACATTGCCGAAGTTGTATATGTAAAACGCGAGCAGGTTCTTGCGCCGGTCGTTGACGATGACCACCGTGGTCTTGCTGCCCTTCGGGTCCGGGTAGTTTGTCACCACCATTTCAGCGGAGCTTTTTGCTTCGTCGATGGTCGCGCCGGTCCGCTGCAAGAACTGCTTCATCCGTGCGGTGAACGACAGCCTGACGACGGGCCGCGCTACTTTGGGCTCTTGACCCGGTGTCGCCGGGTCAGGCACTTGCGCCACCGCTTGTCCGGCAATCAGGGCAAGCACGATCGGTATGGTCGCGATCAAACTCTTATTCATATCATCACCTCGACGCCGCCCGCGGTTGTCGATATTCAATCGTAGCAAGTGGGATGCTCGCGCTCCCGGCTTCACTCCTTGCGCATGAACTCGTCGAGGATCGGCGTGTACTGATCCGCAATTCTCAGCACCTCAGTCACCGCGACCTTGAACGACTCGAAGCCCACGCCGTTCTCGGTCGTGAAGGTGAAGCGCACGCCGATGTCTCCCTGAGCGTCTACAAAAAACGCCGAGAACGAGCGAAAGTTGGCTTCGAGCAGTTTCTGCTGCAGCTTCTCGCGGTCGTTGGCTCGCGCGAGGTTAAAGTATCGGCCCCTGTTCTTCGCGTAAGCAGTCAGCACGAGCGATCGGTCCCGGCGAACTTCAACGTAGAGGTCGAGCCTTTCAGCATGTTCGTTCCTGGTGCGTGGAACCACCAGCGTGTCGGCGGTTTTCGGATGAGACACGTACTGCAAGCCCATCTTATCGAGATAGCCACGCAGCGTTGCAGTCGTTATCCCGGGTTGTTGGGCTTGCGACACGAGTGCCAGGAAAGCGCCCGCCGCGGCGGCACTGATCAACCGCAGAGCAACACTTCGCATTTGAGTTCTCCAAACTTCTCCAAATAGTAGTTAGCAACGCTTCGCACTTGAATTCCACAACCTACAAACCAATCACAACACGCTGAAGACATCAAGCGCGTACTGCACCCGCCCGAACGGCGCCGACACCTGGACGCCTTGCACCAGGCCCCTTACTGCAAGCAGCGTCTCGCGCGCGATCGCAAGGCCCTCCTCGCGAGCCGCGTCCTTGTCGGTGATTCGTTCCATCCGTCGCAGCACTTCCGGCGGCACGACTACTCCCGGCACTTCGTTGGCGAGGAACTCGGCGTTTCGGTAGCTTACCAGCGGCCAGATGCCCGCAATCACCGGAATGCGGCAGTGCTCGATGCGCTTCAGGAAATCGCAAAGCTGATTCACATCAAATGTCGGTTGAGTGATCGCATACTCCGCTCCAGCTTCGACCTTCCACTCGAATCGGCGAAGCTCATAGTCGAGATCGACCGCGCACGGGTTCACTCCCACGCCGATGTAAAACGCCGTAGGCTTGCCGATCGGGTTGCCGCCAATGTCCAGCCCGTTATTCAAGCGATTGACAAGATTCACCAACCCGATCGAATCGATGTCGAAGACGGCGGTCGCTTCGGGGTAAGGCCCCATTTTCGGGGGGTCCCCGGTGATGATCAGCAAGTTGCGTAGACCCAGCCCGCCCGCGCCCAGCAGGTCGCTGGTCATGCCGAGCAGGTTGCGATCGCGGCAACAGTAGTGAATGACGGTCTCGATACCGACTTGTTGTTCGATCAGGGTCGAGACCGCGAGCACTCCCATTCGCGACTGGGCTCGCGGGCCGTCTGGCACGTTGACCGCGTCGACGCCGGCGTCTTTGAGCAGCCGCACTCCTTCCAGCATCCTGGAAGGGTCGCAGCCTTTTGGCGGCACGATCTCGACCGAAGTGACAAACTCGCCGGCGCAGATCTTTGCCGCCAGCCGCGACCGTTCGGCGCGAGGAACGACTTCGACGTCGGGCGGCTTCTCTTCAGGGACAAACACCCGCACCGTCGAGCGTCCGGGCGAAAGCGCGGCTGCCGCGTTGGCTATTTCCTTTATGTGCTTTGGGGTCGTGCCGCAGCAGCCGCCGACGAACTTCGCGCCCGCCTGAATCAACCGCTTCGCATACTTGGCCATGTACTCCGGCGAAGCCATATAGAACATTCGCCCGTCGACCTGGCGGGGCATTCCACCGTTCGGCTGAGCCACAAGCTTGCGCCTGGTCACCTCGCGCATCTCCTCTATGCCTTCGAGCATGGTCGCGGGGCCGACCGAGCAGTTAAGCCCGATCACGTCGGCGCCCCACTCATCGAGCTGGTTGGCAAGGAGTTTAGGCGAGGTGCCGAAGCTGGTGCTGCCGTCGGTTTGAATGGTCATCTGCGCGACGATCGGAAGATCGCACAACGACCGAACGGCGAGCAGCGCTTGCTGTATCTCCGCGAGGTCCGAGAAGGTTTCCAGCACGATCAGATCGACGCCGCCTTCGACAAGTCCTTCGGCCTGTTCACGGAAGATGGCCCTTGCTTCTTCAAGAGAGGTCGGACCGTAGGGCTCGATGCGAATGCCGAGCGGTCCGATCGCGCCCGCTACAAAAGCCCGCTCGCCGGCGGCTTCGCGAGCTATTCGAGCACCTGCGTGGTTGATCTCAAAGGTCTTGTCTTCGAGGCCGTAGCCGCCCAGCTTGGAGCGGTTTGCGCCGTAGGTGTTGGTCTCGATGATGTCGGCGCCGGCTTTGACGTAGTCGCGCTGGACGCCAAGCACCAAATCGGCGCTCAATAAGTTCAGCTCGTCGTAGCAGCGGTTGATATAAACGCCGCGCGAGTAAAGCTCGGTGCCCATTGCGCCGTCAAAGACGTAGACCCGATCGTCGGTAACTGCGTTGCGAAAGTCTTTCATAAATCAAAAGCCCCGCGCTAAACTTGCGCGGGGCTGATACCGGGCTGTTTAGCAGTTTTTTACGTGGAGCAATCTACCATAAATCGCCACGACAAATTGTCAACGGAGCTAAGGATACACCTTGGGCGAAACGAGAGTCAATCACCACTCGGCTGACGTAGGGGTGGAATAGCGTGTTGAGGTGGCGGATGCGCTCTTGCCACAAAGGCAGTAAGTCGCGAAGGTACACAAAGCCGAGTTTGTGGACCTTCGTTTCCTGGTGTTTTAGCGGCGAGCCTTTCTGAACCCGTTTCACGGTGTATCTAGTTCCCCGCACCCGCCAAGTTGACGAGGTCCCGATCTCTCCTGTAGAAACTCTATCAAGCAGGTTTAGGCATGACTCGAGCGACGCGATTCCAAACCCGTTCACGAACAACTCACGTATACGCGTCGTAC
>JBASRN010000170.1:0-17330 GCA_049273855.1 Blastocatellia bacterium | reverse complement strand
CTTGCCCGCGATGACATGTGGTGCAGTTCACCCCGGGACTCGCGCTCTTGAGATTCTTGATCTTCTTTAGTTGCTCAGTGTTGATCGAGCCCATCATCGCCCACATTTCGCGGGCGATCTGCTTGGTTGGCTTGTCTTCTTTTTCCCACTGACCCGCGACATGACAATGCGTGCAATCGACGCCCAAAGACTTCGAGAAGCCGCCTTCCATCACTCGCAGCAGACGCCCTGCAGGCATCCCTTTTAAGAGCTGGATGTTCTTGAAGACTTGTTCCGCGGGCTGATTCTTCTTGTCGGCGATCTGAGCGTTTAGTTGGGCCAGCGCCTGCTCCTGATTGAATGCATCAGGGGTTTGTCCGCCGGCCGTTGGTTCTGTGCCCGCGCTCAGGTCAGGGATCGGATTTGCGTTCGACGATTGGAATGTCGAAAGCATCGTCATCAACCCGAACAAAACGAGAACTCTTACGCACTCATTCTTCATGGAATCGGCTCCTCTCCTCTTAATCAAAGGCCCGTTGAAGGTGAACTTGTGCCTATTCATATCGAAGCGCGACCATCGGATCGACCTTGGCGGCTCGTCGCGCGGGAACGAAACAAGCTAACAACCCGACGACGGTCAAACCGATCCCGACCATCGCAAACGTGAGCGGGTCGGTCGCGCTCACTTCGAAGAGTAGACTTGCCATCCATTGCGTCAGCCAGAACGCGCCGGTCAATCCGACGGCCAGCCCGACAACTGTTATTCTCAATCCTTCGCCTACCACCATCGAAAGCACGTTCCGAGTGGTAGCGCCCAACGCTACTCGTACGCCGATTTCCTGGGTTCGCTGGGCGACCGAGTAAGCCATCACGCCGTAAATCCCAATCGCCGCCAACGACATGGCTATAAATGAAAACGCTCCGAGCAACAGTGAAAGAAAGCGCGGTCTCACAAGCGAATTGCCGACGGCTTCGCTCATCGTTCGCAGTTGAAAGATCGGCACGCCCGCGTCGAGATCGGCCACAGCCGAGCGTATGCCGGATGCAACTGACCCGGCCGCCGAGCCTTCTGAGCGCACGACGAAACTCATCTGGCTGCCGATGCCAAAGGCCGCCGCTATCTGGGGTTGAAGGAAATAGAGCTCGGTGCCGGCAGGCTTATCCACGCCCAGGTTCTTTGTGTCTTCGACTATGCCGACCACGGTGAACCAAACGGGCGGGGTTTGAAAACCCGGATTCACGCGCCTGCCGATGGGGTTGCCCTCCCAGAACCTGCGCGCCATCGCTTGATTGATCACGATGACTTTTTGAGCGGTCTCGTTGCGATCAGGCCCGTCGAACGTCCGTCCATCAAGCGTTCGGATTCCCATCGTCTTGAAGTAGTCCTCGCTGATGATGTTCCAGTAGTCGACGTTTTCAGCCGGTCCCTCGGGCGTACTCTGGTAGTCCTCGATATCGGTGTCGTTGGCGTTGATCGGGCGCAGCGGCGGAAGCCCTCCGGCCACCGCGGCGGACTTGACCCCGGGCATGGCTGCCAATCGCTGCTGTAACGTTTCAGCAAACCGCAAGCGGTCCGGGCCCTGGTACTTCGAAGCGGGCAACTGAAGGCTGAACGCCGTTACGCCGCGCGGGTCGAAGCCAACCTCGACCTGCTGAAGCTTCCAGAATGCGCGGATCATCAGACCCGACCCGATCACCGGAACCACCGCAAGCGCGATCTCGGCGGCGACCAGTGTCTTTCTCAGTCTATGGCTGCTTCCGCCCCCCGATGTTCTTTGGCCCGTCCCTCGAAGCGATGTCGCCAGATCGCGATGCCGCATCTGCATCAGCGGCGCCATCGCAAACACGATTACGGATAGCAGCGAGACGCCGAGCGTGAAAGCCAGCACCGTCAGATCCACTCCGATCTCGGTGGTGCGAGGTATGCTGTCGGGCGCTACGGCCAGCACGCCAGCCAGTCCCAGCTTTGCCAGTCCTATTCCCGCGGCTGCACCAAGCACGACAAGGATCATTCCTTCGGCGAGAAACTGTCTTAGCAATCTGTTTCGACTCGCGCCCAGCGCAAGACGTATCGAGAACTCTCGGCGTCTTGCCTCGGCCCTCGCCAGCAGAAGGTTGGCGACGTTTACACAAGCGATCAGCAGGACGAACGCCACGGCAGACAGCAGCATGAGCACCGCCGGACGCGCCGCGCCTACCACGTCCTCGTGAAGCGGCACCATCAAGACCGGATGTTTCTCCGGATCAGGCAGGTGCATTGCCCGGTTCTCGCTCTTCCAGCCCGCAATCTGCGACTCGATTTCCGAGCGCGCCTGCTCAACCCTTACATCCGGCTTCAACCGGCCGACCACATAGAGGAAGTGCCCGCCCCGATTGCCGGGATTCGCCGGATCGATTTGAAGCGACAGCCATACTTCGGATGGATCGTTGCTCCCGGGAGGGAAGACGAACTCGCGTGGCATCACTCCGATCACGGTAAAGGGTTGAGCGTTGATCAGAACTTCTTTGCCGATGATGTCGTCTTGTGCACCGAAGGCTCGCCGCCATAAGCCGTCGGAGATCAACGCGGTCCGCGGTCCGCCGTTGCGATCTTCTTCGGGGGTGAAGTTGCGCCCCATCGCCGGTTGCACACCCAGCGTCTCGATGAGGCTGCGAGTGATAAACGCGGCGTTCACTCTGACAGGCTCATCGGAAGAAGTGGCGATGTTTCTACCGCCGGTCGTCCACGCGCCTATGCTTTCCCACGATTGAGACTCGTTTTGGATGTCGAGGAACTCCGGCACCGACATCCAGAACTTCTTGAGGTCCATGGTTGGGAACTCGGTATAGACTCGCACGAGTTTGCCGGGCTCCTGGTAAGGCAACGGCCGCAACAGCACGGCGTTGACGACGCTAAAGATCGCGGTGTTCGCTCCGATCCCGAGGGCGAGAGTTATCACCGCGACCGCGGCGAACCCCGGTTTGTTCAAGAGCATTCGAAGCCCGTATCGCAAGTCTTGAAGTAGAGTCTGCATCGTCCCTCCCGACGTTCGGATAACGAAGTCAACGTTTTCGGCCCAAACCTGGCTTAGCTCAAAGGCCGGTATATGCGCAGTTTTTCCCTATTGCCTGGGGGTGACTAACCAACTGTCGTGCCAGCGGGATTGAGGCGGAGTTCAGGTATTGGAAAGGAATTGGCAGTCGGGCAGGCAGCCGGGCGAGGCTGAGTAAAGTCTACGTTTGATTGACTTTGACTTGGCTGGGCTGGCGAGTGGGGTAATCTCGAGGGACTCAGCAGAACCAATCCGCAATCCGAAATCCGCAATCGGTGGTGTCCGCCTACAGGAATGGGTTTCCCAGAATCGAGCAAGACTGCCGAGGGTGCCGAGTGTGCGTTAGAAGGCTAATGATTTGAGTTCGCCGCCCGATGCTACCACTCGCTAGCGTTCCACTTGATCTCGCCTCGTTCGAAGCGGGCTTGCAGACTGATTCTCAGATGACCGCAATCGTCCTGCCGTTCAACCGTGCCTCATGTCTTCTGCCAAAGAGGATCGCAATGGTATAGTGCTCGTGACGTCCTGGGCTCAGCCAAAAAGGAGTCACATGAGCGCACCGTTCAATCCTGAAATAGCGTCCTTGTGGCGGACAGCTGAACAGCTCGACAAGGAAATAGCCGAAATCCGAGCCCGCCTGAATCGACTTAACAAGATCGTCAGAGCCAACATTTGTCAGGCGGTCTGGCAATCGATCGCGCTATTCATCGGCCTCGGCATGACAGTCGCCGGCGGGTTGGCTTATCAGACCAGTGTGCTTAACAATCGGTTCGAGCAGATCGAAAAACGTTGGGAGGAATCCGACAAGAGGTTTGCAGCAAGCAGTGAATCGGCTGAGAAGAATCTCACAACCCTCATCGAGGAATCCGAGACGAACGAGGCGCACCCCGTGGACAATCTCAAACAGCAAGTCCGCCCCCGACGGAAATAGCCTACCCCACGGTTCAGACAGCCACAAAGACGAAGCCCAGCCTTCACTAGCCTTGGCCGCAGTGCCCTGCCGAAGGGATCAAGCCATAGAGGGCTTCACCAGCGAGCTCTCGCTGGCTTACTGGAACCAACTTGCCAATAGATAATTCCAGTTTGATGAACGCGCACAACTTTGCCGAGCCGCTCTGCTTGTTTTCGAAACCCGTCAAGCCGCAAGAAGGCGCGAACGAATTGAGCCGTCTCTGTAGGTTCGATGTCGAGATACACCAGACAATAGTTACGATGGGCTAGACCAGGTTCATAGAAGTCCCGGTCCCGAGTGAAGAACGTTGAGCGGCGCAACCCAATCAACAGGGGAATGATCTCGTTTAGATCCTTCATTCCGAGCCGGCCAACCTCAACCCCAACCTGCCTCACACGAATCCGCCACATCTCGAGCCGCCTTCGCTGCGGTTCGTCGATGTTTTCATCGAGTACGATCATGCGGCGCTTCTGCGCTTCCCAATCTTGGTGGTGAGTGCCTCGCTGGCGAGATTGATTGCCTCTCCGATTGCCTCCGGGCTGATGCTGTTCCGATAGGCCGAGACAATCCAGTTCCAGTCTTTGCCCTGCCCCGCGTAGTAGAGGACGTCTTTGACGAGGACGCGGGTGCCCTTAAAGGTCAAGTCCCCTCCGCAGATCGCCGGATCGGAAACTATGTAGTCACCGAACTCCTTCCTTCGTCTGGCAGCCATGATGTCTCTCCGATTTAAGGACCTTGATGAGTCTAACATCCGGCGACAAGCCGAACAACGATTTAGGTCGCTACAATAGGCGCGGTGGTCGCCTCCTTGTGAATTCGCATTCGATTGTGGAATCAGAGCTCTTTCGCCATCGTCCCGCCGTTCAATCGTGCGTCATGACTTCTGCCTAAGAGGATCGCAATGATATATTGCTCGTGACGTCCTGGGATCAGCCAAAGGAGTCAAATAAGCTCAGCCGTTAATCCTGAAATCGCCGCCTTGCGAGACAAGGTCGAAGAACACGGCAAGGAACTCGCCGAGATGCGCGGCAGCGTTCACCAACTTGAGAAGATCATCGGAGCCACTGTTCGCCAGTCCACCTGGCAACTCATTGCCCTAATCGTCAGCCTCTGCCTGGCTATTGCCGGCGGGCTGGCTTACCAGACAAGCATGATTGACAAGCGGTTCGAGCAGATCGAAAAACGCATCGAGCAATCTGAGAAAAACATGAGCGCACGGTTCGAGGATCTCGAGAAGAACCTCACCGCGCGTTTCGAGGATCTTAAGCAGGAAGTCCGTGCTCAGCGCAAATGATCCGCGCAGGTTTCAAAGGGTAGTGGCGTAATAATGTGTTGATGTCTGGTGCCGCCTCTCCTGCCACAAAGACACTAGGATCACAAAGCCGCACAAAGAAACGCTTTGTGCAGCTTTGAGTCCCTGGTGGCTTGGTGGCGAGACTCTTCTCAACAGATTATTCATTCATACTTGAGCGCAACCATCGGATCGACCTTTGTAGCCCGACGAGCCGGAAGATAACACGCAAGCAGCGCCACGCAAGTGAGCAACAGGGCGATTGCTACAAACGTCACCGGGTCAGTCGCGCTCACACCAAACAACAAGCTCTCGAGCAAGCGCGTTAAAGCAACCGCCCCGATACATCCAAGCGTGACTCCAACTATCGTCAGCTTGAAGCCCTGCCCAATCGTCAGCAGGAGAATGTTTCTCACGGTTGCCCCGAGCGCGATGCGAATGCCGATCTCTTGCGTGCGCTGAGAGACCGTGTAAGACATCACGCCATAAATCCCGATCGCCGCCAGCAGCAATGCCACTCCCCCAAACACGCCGGCAAGCACCGCCGTGAATCTTGCCGACGCCAGCCCCCTGTTTACGTAGTCCTTCATGGGGCGAACTTTGTTAAGCGCCATGTCTCCATCGATCTCGCGAAGCTCCCGGCGAATCGCCGGAACCAGCGACAGCGGATCGCTCTTCGTCCTGACGGCGTAGCTCAGATGTTCACGGGGGCTCTGTGGATATGGAAAGTAAATCTGGCCGCGCAACTCTTTGCTAAGGCTGTGATGCCGCAAGTGCCGAACAACTCCCACGACCTCGCCCCATTGCGCGACAAAGTCGCCGTCCGTTGCGTGCTCCGCCTCGATCTTCTTGCCGATGGCGCTTTCGTTGGGCCAGGTCTGGCGGGCCAGCAGATCATCTATGATGACGACATTGCGAGCCGACGCGCTATCCTGCCGGTCAAACCAGCGGCCGCTCACAAGCCGCGCCCCCATCGCCTGAAAATAACCCGGCGTGATGCAGCGATGATCCGCCAGCAGATTCCGCTTCTGCTCTTCAGTCAAGCCCTCAGGCGCGTAGGGGCTGTACCAGTTCGGATAGTCATCCAGCGGCAGATGCGAAACAGCGCCGACTGATTCAACGCCGGGCAACGACGCAAGCTTCGCTTCCCACTCAGTCACAAAGAGGTCTCTCTGCGCGGATGTCGAATAGTTCCTCCCTCCCAGGCTGATTTCGAAAGTCAGCACCCCCTCCGGACTAAAACCGGGGTCCACCTCCTGAAGCCGCGACAGGCTCCGCATCATCAAGCCGGCGCCGACTAGTAGCATGAAGCCCAACGCGACCTCACTTATCACCAGCAGCGCCCGCGTTCGCCGCCTCCCGCTTCCCGCCCCGCTGCGCCCGGCTTCCTTGAGCGCTTCAATAAGGTTCAACTTTCTTGTTTCAAGCGCGGGAGCCAGACCAAAAAGGACGCCCGAAAGAAGAGAGATCACCGTGACAAATGCAAGCACGGCCCAGCTCAACTCGATCGATCCGATCCGCGCAAGGTTGTCCGGCCACATGCCCAGCAGCAGCTTGAGTCCCGCCCATCCCACAGCGAGTCCAACGAACCCGCCGAGACAGCAGAGCAATAGACTCTCGGAAAGCAATTGACGGATGAGCCGCGAGGTTGAAGCGCCAAGCGCCGAGCGCATCGCGAACTCCTGACGGCGCCCGCTCGCCTGCGAGAGCAGCAGGTTGGCGACATTGACGCAGGCGATCATCAATACCAACCCGGCGCCAACCACGAGCGCCAGCAACGCCGGCCGCACATCGCGAACGGCGTCACCACGCATTGGCACAACCTCGAGCTCCAGGTTCTCGCTCGCAAGCGCTGGATGCTGGCCGCGCAATTGAGCCGCGATCGCGTCCGCTTCCTCCTGTGCCTGCTCGAGGGTAACTTGAGGCGCTAAGCGCGCGACCAGCCGGATGTAGTACAGGTCTGCCGGTGACTGATAGATGTTGGACGGGAACGGGACCCACGCCTGAGTATCGGGCGGCACATTGGCATCGGGCGAAAAGAGCAACTGGAAGTCTCGCGCCATCACGCCGACAACCGTGGCGCTGCCGCTTCCAACTCGGATCTGGCGCCCGATGATGCCTGGATCATTGCCGAAGCGACGCTGCCACAGTCCATAGCTCAGAATCATCGCCCTGCTGGACTGCGCGTCCTGATCCTCCGGCAGAAAGACTCGTCCGAGGATCGGCTTTGCCCCGAGCACGTCAAAAAAATTGTGAGTGACCGAAGCAAGCTTGATCTGCTCGGGCTCGAGTTCTCCGGTAAGCGTGCCGTTGCCCACCCAGATGCCTGCCAGGTCCTCGAGCAACCGCGTGCGCTCTTGAATCCCGCGCATCTGGATCGCTGAGGCGGGCGCTCGGGTGGCCCCCATTTTCTGAAAGCTCGACCAGATGAGAACCAGTTGCTCCGGGCGGTCATAAGGCAGCGGGCCAACCAGCACGGTGTAAGCTACGCTGAAGATCGCGGTATTGGCGCCGATGCCAAGCGCCAGCGTCATCACCGCTATCAACGTGAAACCGGGCTTTTTCAATAACAGTCGAGCGCCGTATCGCAGATCTTGCGCAAGGGTCAGCACTGTGTTCCCTCCGTTCTCAGCTATTCGTTTGAGGACCGACCGGGACCATTCGTGCGGAATGCGGCCGTGACCGCCGCGCTCTCACGGTGCGTTCCGCCGCTCCGATACTCCGAAGGCGCGATGCCAAACGTCTGCTGGAACACCCGCGTGAAGTATCCGGGGTGATTAAACCCGCTGGCGAAACAAGTCTCGGTGACACTGACTCCGTCCCGCAGTTGGACCGCGGCCCTGGCCAGGCGAACCTTAAGCAGATAGCGATGAGGGGGGATGCCGGTTAACTCGGAGAAGACGCGCGCAAAATGATAAGGGCTCATCCCGACGTAGCTCGCAAGAGTCTCGAGCGAGTGCGGGGTCGCGTAGTGCGACTCGATCAGCTCGCGCGCGGCTTCGACTCGTTCTGCGTACCAGGTGAGTTGGCGCTCTTTGTAGAGCCTTCGGGTGTTGGGGTTTCCACAAGCAAAGGTTGCGGCCAGCACATCTCCCGCGAGTACTTCCGCGGTGATTGCTTCGTCGCTGACGGTGGATGCCTGTTTCAGCCGAAGACGCAGCCACGCCAGACGATTGGTCAAAGGCACGACCGGAGAAAAGCGTTCCGGGTTCAGGTTCTCAGCGCGACAGATGTCTTCAACAAACTTCCTTTCATACTCCATTGAAAGACAGACGTCACGCGGGGCCTCTTCGTCGTGATGACAGCGAAAGACCATTCCGGGCCTGCTGACAAACACGACTCCGGAATCAACGCGCCACTGCCGCCGGTCAATTGCCACGTCGAAGCTGCCCTTCTCGACCCAACTGATCGAGTAGCCCGCGGCCCGTTCTTCATCGGGGTCGCGGTGAACTTCACCCGCCGGATGATGGAACTCGTCCAGCTCAACCAGAGATGACCCAAAGAGTCGCGTAACGACGTTCATTACTTTCCCGAGTCGAGGTGCCAACCGGTATTCACCAGCGTGTTGTTGCGGACGACGAACATTTCAGTAGCGCGTCCGCTGCTCGTCTCCCTCTTGCCATTCGCTTCGGTTTCAAACCGGTACGTTGTGTAGAGAATAACCGTATTACCATAGACCTGCATCTCGGTTCGAGGGAATTCCAGCCGGACGAGCTTTGCGCCGCTTTGGGCAAACTTTTGCGCGCCGGCCAGGATGGCTTCCCGGGTTTCCCACGGGCTGTCTCCGGCGTTTATCGCGATGGCGTCTTCGGGAATGAGCTTGTCGAGCTTCTCGCGATCGTTCGCAAACCAGGCGCGCCACACTTCCTCACGAGACTGAAGAATCCACTGGCGTGCTTGCGCTGAGATAAGGGCCGGTTCCGACATGGCCCTCGCGGCGGCGTCCGGATGGGTCGCGGTGTTGGAAGCGATCTGAATCCAGTGTCCGTTGCGCTTGGCGTAGACATCGAGAACGCGCAGTTTGCTTGTGATCGCCCGTTCGCGGCTTTTGATCTCGGTATCCGCGACATAGTTGACCACCGCGATGTCGCCCTGAAAGACGACGTCGAGCTCGGTCAGTTTGTAGCCCGAGATTCCCTCATTCGGGACTCGCAACGACTGGTCAGCGGTCTTCATATACTCATCGATACCGCGGATAACGCTGCGCGATCCGATCAGAAATCCGCGCCAGTCTTCGGAATGGGTCGCGAGCACCCTCTCGCGGTCTTTCTTGATGTACGCCTGAAAGATGGAGTCGATATGCGCGCGAATCGCTTCGCGGTCAGCGGCGTGGTCGTCGCTGACCGGCGAAACCTGGGCCAACGCCCCGGCAGCCAGACCGGCGAGCATCATCAGCGAAAGGAGCAGTTTTCCGATCTTCATTCCCTGGGCCTCCGTAAGTCGAGAGCTGTTTCGCCAGTTTATTCAAGCGTCGCAGTCTGCGCTTGCACTTTCTTGCTATTTTCCCTTGGACTCGCTTGCCCTGTTCTTTTCGCCGCAACATCTTAGGTCGGGAAGTCCTATCTGGCTGGGCTGGAAATGGTCGTTCGCCGTGGGCCTATTCGCATCTGAGCGCCACCATCGGATCGACCTTTGTCGCCCGACGAGCCGGCAGATAACACGCGAGCAGCGCGACGCTCGTCAATAACAATGCGATCCCCACAAACGTCGCCGGGTCGGTGGCGCTCACCCCGAATAACAGGCTCGCAAGCAATCGCGTCAGGGCTACTGCCCCGATGCCTCCAAGCGCGACACCGATCATCGTGAGCTTCAAGCCCTGTCCCATTGTCAGCGCCAGCACGTTTTTCGCGCTTGCTCCCAGCGCCATGCGAATGCCGATCTCCTGTGTTCGCTGGGACACCGTGTAAGACATCACCCCGTATATCCCCATCGCGGCCAGCAGTAGCGCGACCGCCCCGAAGACGCCAAAGATCACCAGGCTGAATCGCCGGTTGTCGAGCGACGACGAGAAGATCTGTTCAAGCGTTCGGAAGGTGATCGGTATTTGATCGTCCATCGATTGGACAACCTGACGCATCGCTGAAACCAGCACTCCGCTCTCCAACTGCGAGCGAGTAACGATGGACAGATAGCTCGACTGCGGCCGCTGAAGCGAGTATGCGTAAACCGCCGGGCGCACATCGGCGTCGAGCCCGTACTCCCGCACGTCGCCGACGATCCCAACTATGTTCAGCAGGCGCAAGTCCCCATCCATGTTTCCAAACTGAATACGCTGGCCGATCGGATCGTCGTTGTGCCACACCTTGTCCGCAAGCGACTTGCTGATCACTGCTACGTGCGGCGCTTCGGGCCCGTCTTGACGCTGGAAGAGGCGGCCGCGCAGGAGCGGGATGCCCATCGCCCTAAAGTAGCCCTCACTCGCCTGGCGATATTCGGCGTACCCCGGTCGCGAGCGGTCGTTGTCTATCACAAACGTCCCGTTGCTGCCGCTGCCGGTCATCGGCAGGCTGTTGATGCCTCCGGCCGCTTCTACACCGGGAATTTGACCGACTCGTTCGAGCAGCTGTTCGTGAAAGAGCGCGAGCCGCCGATTCTGATCGGCGTCTTCGGCGGAAGGGAACGAGAGCTCCATCGCGACAACGTTCTGCGGCCGGAAGCCCGGATCCACCTCGAGCAGCTTTAGGAAGCTCTTGCCCAGCAAGCCCGCGCCGATCAACAACACAAGCGTCAACGCCATCTGCAAGACCACAAACGCGCTTCGAAGCCGATTGCTCGCGGCGTGCGCCGACGAACCGCGCGCCGATTCTTTCAGGCTCGTTTGCAGGTCTACTTTCGAGAATCGCGCAGCCGGCACAAGCGCGAGGACGACCGCGATAATCATAGAAAGCAGGAGCGTGAAAGTCAGCGCCGTGCCGTCCACGCGCACCTCCCCAGATCGAGGGAGACTCGCCGGGTTGAGGCTGAGCAACAGACCAACTCCCCAGAAGGCGAGCGACGTTCCCAACGCGGCGGCTATCAATACCAGCAGGAGGTTCTCGACGATCAACTGCCGAACCAGCCTGAGCCGGCTCGCGCCGATCGCCATCCGAACAGCAAATTCCTTAGACCTCGCGGTGGCCTGAGCCAGCAGCAGGTTGGCTACGTTGGCGCAGGCTACGAGCAACAAAAAACCGACCGCCGCCAGGAGAATCAGCAACCCGCTTCTGACTCGACCGACCATCGATTCCTGCAGAGGGATCAGCGCCAGGTCGACCGCATCTACCTCCGCCCCGTGTTCTTCCTTGATGTGTTTGCCGATGACGCTGACATCCGAACCCGCCTGGTCGAGCGACACATCGGAGCTGATGCGTGCGACAACCGACCAGTTGTGCGCCGTGCGCGACGTCTGAGCGGGGAGCAACTCGCGTGCGATCCATACCTCGGTCGCGCCGGGAAAGCCGAAGCCCTGAGGCATCACGCCGGCGACAGAGTAACTGCGATCGTCGATGCGCAGCCTCGCGTCCGAAAGGTCGGTTCGGCCCCCCAGCAGCCGCTGCCAGAATCCGTAGCTCACCACGGCAAGCGCATCGCCGGTCTTTCCGCCCTCGACCAGCGAGGTCTGTCCCACAAGAGGCGGCACTCCCATCACCCGGAAGAACTCGCTGGAAACGAGGGTCGTGCGGGTTCTCACAGGCTCGCTTCCGCCGGTGACGGCTTCCAGCCCGCCGCGGTACTGGGCAATGGCTTCAAGGCTCCGGTTTCGCCCGCGCACATCGAGAAAGTTGGGCTCGGCGATTGGCATTCGCCTGCCATTCTGGTCCACCTCTCTCAGTTGCACGATGCGGTCCGGCTGCGGGTAAGGGAGCGGTTGGAGCAGCACTCCGTTGACTACGCTGAAGATCGAAGTGCAGGCGCCGATGCCGAGCGCGAGCGAAAGAATCGCGGCGGCGGAGAAGCCGGGCCGGTTTCGCAGCAGTCGCGCCGCTTGCTTGAGGTCTTGCCAAAGGGATCGCATTGTTGTTCACCTCCGAGGATCGACGTGAGATGATCGGGTTGTCGGTGCCCCATCTTCTATCCTTTATCTTACGGATGATGCAACCAGAGGTTGCAGCGGGCGGATTGAACTTGTACCCTAAACCTCGCCACCAAGCCACGAGGGCACCAAGGAACACAAAGACCAACATGGCATTCACGGACTAGTGAAGCTTCGTGACTTAGTGGCTTGGTGGCGCAATCCCATTCTTTAACTTGCTAGACCTTGGATTCTTCAGAGCGGACTTACTGATGCCGCAAGGCGATCATGGGATCAACCCTCATCGCGCGTCGTGCCGGGAAGTAGCAAGCGAGCAACGCCACGCTCAGCAGCAGCACTGCGATCGCCCCCTGGGTCAGCGAGTCGGCCACGCCCACGCCAAACAGCAAGCTCCTCATCAGCCGCGTCAGGGCAACCCCGGCGAGCAGTCCCACGGCGAGCCCCGTCGCGGCAAGCGCAAGTCCCTGTCTCATCACAAACCGCAACATGTCGTGTGGTTGCGCGCCGAGCGCAATGCGAACGCCGATCTCGTGTGTGCGCTGCGAAACCATGTACGATATGACACCGTAGATTCCCATCGCCGCCATCGCCAGCGCTACCGCGGAAAGCACCGCCAGCATCAGAGCAAAGACGCGACGCCTCTCGATCGAGTCAATTACCACCTGTTCCATCGTCCTCACATTGAATGCCGCGCGGTCATCCAATCGCTGGACCCTTTCTCTGATCGGCGCGATCAATCCGGCGGGACTCGCGCCGGCGCGAACGATAAGCGTCATAGACGAGCGGTAGCCCGGCAGGTAGATCTCCGGTCGCGGGTCGGTGTGCAAGCCAAACTGTTTCACATCGCCGATGATGCCGACTATCGCCAGCTGCCCGGCGGGCGCATCCTTACCCAACAACTGAATGTGCTGCCCCAGCGGTTCCTCGCCGGGCCAGAACTCTCGCGCCATAGCCTGGTTGATGAGTGTGACTTCGGGCGCCGCCCTCATGTCCGCTTCCGTGAAGCCCCGCCCTCGAACCAGCGAGATGCCCATCGCTCGAAGATAATCTGGCGTGACAGACTGGAGATCGGCTCGCGGATTTGTCTCGGCTGAAGTGGCGGTCCGGCCTTGGACCGTGAAATCCGTTCCCGGGTTATAGCCGACGAGCGGCAGATAGGTCACTCCTCCGACCGCTTCAACGCCCGGAACCGACTTGACCCGTCCAATGGCCTCATTGAAGAAGGAGGCCGCGCTGCCATAGTCGGCATTCTGCGAGCGGGGAAGCGTCAGCGTAAGCGCGAGAGCATTCTTCGAGTTGAAGCCGGGGTCTTCATTTGTAAGGTTGAGGAATGTTCGGATCATCAACCCCGCAGCGGTGAGCAGCACGACAGCCATCGCCACCTCCGCAGCTACGAGCGTGGCGCTCAGCCGGCGCCGGCGAAACGTCGTGCTGGCGGCGCCAGCTTTGAGTGACTCGTTCACATCCTGGCGCGCGGATACAAAGGCGGGGATCAAGCCAAAGGCGAGACTGGTGAGCAGAGAGGTCAACACGGTGACCAATAGCACGGTTCCGTTTATTTCGACCTCCGCGACTCCCGCGACGCGCCAGGGGATAACGGCCCGCAGCGCATCCAATCCCCACCACGCCAGAACCAGCCCGAGAAGACTGCCAAGCGTTCCGAGCAACAGACTCTCGGTCAACACTTGTCGCATAAGCCGCGCGGGGCGGGCTCCGAGAGCGAGGCGGATTGCGAACTCCTGGTTCCGATGGGTGTTGCGCGCCAGAAGCAGATTCGCCAGATTGGCGCTTGCGATGAGAAGCACGAACAGGACCGCCAGTTGAAGCGTCAGGACCGGCGTGCGGTACTTGGCGATGCCGGTGATCGATTCTCGCAAGCCGGTCACTTGCACGATCAGCTCGGGCCTGCTTGCGGCGGCAAGTTGCTGCGACGGCCGCGCAAGCATTGCTACCTCTTTGGAGGCGCGCTCGGCCGTGACTCCGGGTCTTAGCACCGCCAGGATTTCATAGAGATTCGCGGATGGGTCAGCAAGCGTTTCAGCTCTCTCGGTGCCGCTCATTGGCGCCCAGAATGCCGAGCCGAATGGATACTGAAACGCGGGCGGCATTACGCCGATGACAGTGAATTCCGAGTCGTTGAGCAACACCCGCCTGCCGATCACGCCTGGATCACCGCCGAAGCGGCGCTGCCACAGCCTGTCGCTGAGGAGAATGGGTTTATCGGTCTGCGAGGAGAAGTCTTCAGCAGAAAAGACCCGGCCTACCAAGGCGCGACCGTCGAGCATGGAGAAGAGTTCTCGAGATACGTCGCTGCCCGACACGACTTCGGGCGGGCCGCTGCCGGGCGAGTTATTATCGGTCAGATTCACGCTGAAGGTTCGTGAAGCCGTCATCTGATCGAAAACGGTGTTGAGCTCTTTCCACGCGGTGAAATCCGGATAGGAGACGCCGGTCTCGACGCCTTGTTTGCTTGTTTGCGAGATCACGACCAGCCGGTCGCCATCCCGATATGGAAGCGCCTGAAACAGGAGCGTATACACGCCGCTGAAGATCACGGTGTTCGCGCCTATGCCGAGCGCGAGCGTAAAGACGGCGATCAAGGTGAAGCCGGGCTTCTTGAGCAGCATTCGCGCGCCGTAGCGCAAGTCTTGAAACATCTCGGCCTCCAATTTTGGCTGTTGTAGCAGCTACCCTCGCTCGCAGGGGATGATCGTGACCAATTCTAGCACCGTTTTTGCAACATTGTTGGTGGCGTAACTCCGCTACCTTGGGTAAAAGCAGCGATCCGGTCGCAACCCCGAGGGGGTTGTGTCCCGCACCGGTTTTCGAGTCCCAAGGTAGCCGAGTACGGCGACCTTGGGCTCCGAACTGCAACCCCCTTTGGGTAACCTGAAGCAAAACGTCCGGTCAGATGACGACGAGGGTGTCTGCGATGCTTCGGTGATTTCCGTTTTTTCACTCGTGACGCAACGCGACCATCGGATCAACCTTCGTGGCGCGGCGCGCTGGAAGGTAACACGCCACCAACGGCATGCTGACGAGATACACCGTCGTCAACGCGATGGTCGTTCGATCCAATGCGCTCACCCCGAACAACAAGCTCTCCATCATGCCCGTTAATCCAAACGAGGCAAGAAGTCCCACTGTTACCCCAACGACAGCGAGCCTCGTGCCTTGTTTCATCACCAGGCTCATGACGTCGCCGGCTTGTGCGCCCAACGCCATGCGAATGCCGATCTCGTGGTGCGGTCTGCCTCAGGCGGAAGGGTCCGGCCTTGCGCCGCCGCCACTCCGAGAACGTCAAAGAAATTCGCCGAGACCTGAAATCCTTGCAGCCTTTCAGGCTCGCCGTCTCCAGTCAGATTGGCGGGCCAGGTATCGTTGCCACACGCCGCAACATCCGTGAAGACGCTGTCTTGACCCTTCAGATCCTCATAAGCCGCAGGCGAGACAAACCACTCTTCTTCTTCGCTTCGCGTATTTGTGAAATAGAACATCGCCAGCTTATCGGCGTTTTGATAGGGCAACGGTCGGAGCAGTACGGCATTCACCACACTGAAGATCGCCGTGTTCGCGCCGATTCCAAGCGCGAGAGTGAGGATCGCAAATCGGAATTCACTCACTCGTGGCGCAAGGCCACCAGCGGATCCACCTGAGTCGCCCGCCGTGCAGGAATCCAGCAGGCGAGCAGCGCGACGGCTGCCAACAGGAGCGAGATGCTCAAAAAGGTCACCGGGTCAGTGGGGCTCACCTCGAACAACAATCTCGCCATGACGCGGGTCAGCGCGAAAGCGCCAGCCAAACCGATGCCAAGGCCGCCGAGCACCAGCGCCAGCCCCCGTCGCATTACCAGCTTGAGCACGTGGCCAGCCGGTGCGCCCAACGCCATCCGGATGCCGATCTCATGGGTGCGTTGCGTGACCGCGTACGAGTTCACGCTGTAAATCCCCAGCGCCGCCAGCAGCAACGCGATCAGCGCAAGACCGCCAAGCAACAGCGTATTGAACCGGCGCGGCGCGGTCGTAGATGCGATGACTTCAGTCATCATCCGGAAGCTTGTCACCGGCTGAGCTCGGTCAATCGCCAGCACCTCGCCGCGCACCCCAGCAGCAAGGCTCTCCGGAGTGTGAGCGGCGCGCACAAACAGGTAAGCATCGCGTCGCGGCTCGCGCGCAAAAGGCAGGAAGTAATCCGGCTCAGCCTGTGATTCAACGGTGCGGTGCGGGATGTCTTTGACGATGCCGATGATCGTGGAGAAGGGGTTATCCGGGCGCGGCAAGCCAGGCGTGAGGCGCTGGCCGAGCGCGTTGCCATCAGGGAAGTAATGACGCGCCAGCGTTTCGTTGATGATCGCCACGGGCGCGGCCTCGCGGGTGTCAGTGGCGGAGAAATCGCGGCCCGCGACCAACTGGATGCCCAGCGTGCGGAAGTAGCCCGGCGCGATGCGTTGCCAGCCTGAGACGTTCGGGTTGTTGAGATCAAGCGGGCGGCCTTCGATGGAGAAGGCATCAATGATCGCCGCGCCGCTCAAGATCGGCAAGGTGCCGAAGCTAGCCTGTTCGACGCCGGGCAACGCTGCGACACGGCCCGCCAGTTCTTCAAAGAATGCCGCCGCCCGCGCGGGTTCGCGGTATTTCGTGGCGGGCAGGTTGATCTCGGCGATGAGGATTTTGTCCGCGTCCACGCCCGGTTTGACGCGCTGCAAACGCACGAAACTGTTGAGCAGCAGTCCCGCGCCTACAAGCAGCGGCAGCGCCAACGCGACTTCGCCCATGACCAGCAACTCGCGCCCGCGATGCCGACCGCAAATGCGATTCGCGCCGCCCTCTTTCAGTGTGTGCTGCAAATCGGGCTTTGAGGCTTGCCACGCGGGCGCGATGCTGGAGACGAGGCCGGTCAGCACCGCAAGCAGTAGCGTGAACGCCAGCACTCGCCCGTCCACATTGACCTCAGCGGCGCGCGGCAGACTGGCAGGGTTAAGCAAGGCCAGCGTCCGCACGCCCCACCACGCCAGCAGCAAACCCAAGGCGCCACCCAATCCGGCCAACAACATACTCTCGATTA
>JBASRN010000150.1:0-6618 GCA_049273855.1 Blastocatellia bacterium | reverse complement strand
CCCCATCCCTCCTCTCCCTATCCCTCCTGTCACCGTCCCTTCTGACAAGGGGGGCGCCGATCAGTGATCCCGGTGATTTTCGTTTTCTGCTATCTCGCGGTCGTGCTCTACATTGGCATCTTCGCCTCCAGGAAATCGGCCCACCTTGAAGAAGCCGAAGACTACTTCCTGGCCGGCCGCTCGCTCGGACCTTACGTGTTCTTGTTGTCGCTGTTCGGAACGAACATGACCGCGTTCGCGATCCTGGGTTCGTCGGGCCACGCGTTCAACAACGGGATCGTTACGTTCGGGCTGATGGCGTCCTCGTCGGCGCTGGTGATTCCTCTCTCGCTTTTCTTTATAGGCACACGAGTCTGGGCGCTGGGCAAGAAGTTCGGCTTTATCACGCCTGTGCAGATGTTCCGTGATCGCTGGGAATGCAGTCACATCGGCACGGTTATCTTTGTGGTCCAGGCGGCCTTTCTCATTCCGTACATCATCATCGGAGTTATGGGCGGCGGGACTGCGCTCAGCGCAATTAGCGGCGGAAGAGTCCCGTACTGGATTGGCGGCGCTGTAGTGGCAATGGTGGTTATGTCGTACGTCTTCTTCGGCGGAATGCGGGGCACGGCGTGGGTCAACACGTTTCAGACGTCGCTATTCCTGTGCTTTGGGGCGGTTGCGCTGATTGTGATTGGCGCGGGTATGGGCGGGTTTGAGCAGTCGGCTGAGGCGCTGCTTGCCTCGCCTGCAACTGCGCCTCTTCTATCGCGCGAGCGCGTCTCTCCGCTGTTCTTCTTCAGCTACACCTTCATTCCGTTGTCGTCGATCGCGTTCCCTCACATAACCATCTTCTGTCTGACCGCGCGGAAGATGAATCAGTTCAAGAGGACCGTGATCCTTTATCCGATCTGCATGCTGGTGCTCTGGTTGCCGTGTGTCTTCCTGGGCTTGATGGCTAATCGGATGACCGACGTTCCGCAAATCCGGCAGAAGATCGATGCGCGCCGGGCGCTCGCAGTCGAAGGCCCGGCGCTCACGCACGATGAGCGCGACGGGTTGCGCGATAAGACCGTTGCCGATGATGTGCTGTTGCTGCTGTTGGAACGCTACGCTCCGCTCTGGCTGGCTGGTCTGTTGGGCGCCGGGATTATGGCTGCGGTAATGGCAAGCGACTCTCAGATCCTTGCGCTGTCGACGATGTTTACCGAAGACGTGTTTGCATTCTATGGCGGCAAGAAACGCTTTGGCGAAGCAGCACAGGTTCACACCGGGCGGTTGTTTATCATTCTGATCACGATCTTCGCATACGCGGTGGCGCTCCGAGCCCCGCACAACATCTTCGATCTCGCGGTGCAGTATGCGTTCTCGGGCTACGCGGCGCTTTCCCCTCTTCTGGTAGCGGCGTTGTTCTGGAAGAAGAGCACGAAGTGGGGCGCGCTTGCGAGCACAATTTGGGCCGCGCTCGCGGTAGCCGCCGTTGCCGTCTTTCAATACGTTGTTCCTGCCCCGGCGCCGGGTCCTCCTGTTGTAGCTTTTTCAGTTGCCGGCATTGAAGTCCTCTCGCGCACGGCGGGCGGAACGGCGGTCTTTGGACTTATGCCTGTCGTTCCGATGACGGTAGTCTCGGCGCTGTTGTTGATTGTGGTGTCGTGGATTTCACCCAAGCCCGCGAATGCGACGATCAGTCGTTATTTCGCCGATAGATAACGAGTACTGATTCGAGTGTTTTTCTCTGAGTGACCTCCGCGTCTCGGCGCCTCTGCGGTTAGAGAGTTTCGAGGCTGACTAACCGCCAAGACGCATCAGAGATGTCGCAGAGAAGTGAAGCTAGGACACTCATCTTGACGTTCGGCGCGACTTCGCCAAGAATGCTAACCCAATATGACCTCAACGCCCTCGACCGAAATCCTTCCACGCCTCACACGTATTCAGTGGCTTATCTGCATCATTGCCGTCATCGGATTCGCCTTTGATACCTACGAGCTCTTGATGCTCCCGTTGATCCTGCGGCCGGCGCTCGAGCAGCTTGGCGGATTGACCTTTGGGACACCTGAGTTCACGCGCTGGCGCGACCTGATGTTCTATGTGCCGGCGGTCTGCGGCGGGATATTCGGCCTGTTGGGCGGCTATCTGACCGACAGGCTGGGTCGTCGGAGAATTCTAACCTGGAGCATCCTGGTGTATGCGTTCTCGGCGTTTGGGGCCGGGTTTGCGACCTCGCTCCCGATGCTGCTGGTGTTGAGAACGACAACGTTCGTCGGGGTGTGCGTCGAGTTTGTAGCCGCGGTCGCATGGCTGGCTGAGCTCTTCCCGGAACCCAAGCGCCGCGAAACGGTCATCGGTTATACACAAGCATTCTCCTCGCTCGGCGGGTTCATGGTCAGTCTGGTGGCGCTCTTGATCGCGAAGATCGCCACTTCGCTGCCGGCGATTCACGGAGGTCACGATACCTGGCGGTACCTGTTAATCTCCGGGTTGATTCCAGCGATTCCGTTGATTGTTATTCGTCCCTTCCTTCCCGAGTCGCCGGTGTGGCAACAGAAGAAGCTGGCTGGGACGCTCAAGCGGCCGAGCTTCGCCGAGATCTTCAGGCCGCAGTATCGGCGGACTACTCTGGTGAGCGCGTTGATTTTTGCGTGCAGTCTTGGCGCGGCGTTCGGCGCGATCCAGCAGCTTCCGCAGATTGTGCCTGCGCTCGTTCAGGTGGACCCCAGTCTGCCGCCGCCGCAACGCCAGGCGATTGTTCAGTCCACGGTCGCGGGCGTTCAGACGCTCCAGGAGCTTGGCGGATTGGCCGGTCGTTTCCTGCTTGCGTTCCTGGCTATTCGGATCGTGTCTCGTCGCAAGCTGCTTCGCATTTTTCAGGTTCCGGGGCTCATCATCGTTCCGCTTGTCTTTCTCTACCCAGCCGTTCACGATCTCGGGCTGCTGAAGTGGGGCGTTTTCTTCGCGGGGCTGTTCACCGTTGCGCAGTTGAGTTTTTGGGGTAACTATCTGCCGAGGGTTTATCCAACGCACCTTCGAGGAACGGGAGAGAGCTTTGCGGCGAATGTGGGAGGACGAATGGTGGGAACGTCGGCGGCGCTGCTGACCACGCAGTTCGTAGTGCTATTTGGCGGCGCCGATCCCGCACTCAGTCTGGCTGAGAAAGCGCACTATCTTGCGTACGGGGCTGCAGCAGTGGCGTTTTTGGTTTACGCGATTGGATTGATTGCGAGTTTCTGGTTGCCCGAACCGCAGCAGGAACAGCTGCCAGAGTGAACTGCGGGGATGTAGGCCCGCAGCTTCACGCGCTTGTCAGGCTGCATAAGAAGCTCGCGGGCAGCAAAGTGTAGTTAGCTTATGAAAGCCTTTATTAGTTCAACTTCGATTGATATGAAAGAGCATCGACGCGCTGCAACCGAGGCAATTGAGCGTCTTGGCCAAGACGTTGGCAGAATGGAAGTATTCGGCGCGAGACCGGATGAGCCAACGGTCGCTTGCTTGAGAGAGGTGGAGAGCTGTGATCTTTATGTTGGTATTTTTGCGCATCGATATGGCCATATACCGTCTGAGTCAAACATCTCCATAACTGAACAAGAATTTGAGCATGCGATCTTACATAAAAAAGCAATCTTTTGCTTTCTCATATCGCTTGCTTCACCGATCAATGGATGGAGCACGCGCGTCTCAACTCGCTCGGCGGAGCGGCTCGAGCCGCGCAATCGCTGCGGCCTTCTCGCTTCGAGCGGCATGCCATAGGTCCCAGTCCTGCTGCAAACCGAGCCAAAAGTCGGGAGACATCGAGAGTACCTGAGCCAGGCGCAGCGCTGTATCAGGCGTAACGCTTCGCTTGCCTCGGATAATTTCATTCAAACGCGAAAAAGTTATCCCCAATCGCTCAGCAAAGGCTGACTGACTGACACCGAGCGGTTTGAGAAACTCCTCGAAGAGCATTTCTCCCGGATGTGTAGGTGGCCGCTTGGCGGGTAGCCGCCGCGCTGGAACGGGCGACGATGGCTTGCCGCTCCGAGCACTCGGGTTAGTGGTAGTCCGCGATCTCGACTTCGTCTGCATATCCGTTATCCCAGCGAAAGCAAACACGAAACTGCTCATTGATACGAATACTGTGTTGACCGACGCGGTCCCCGCGCAGCCGCTCAAGAGATTGCCGGGCGGAATAGCTAGCTCCACAAGGTCGCGCACCCGGCTGAGTTGGTCAAGCTTGCGCCGCGCAATTGGCCAAAGTGTTTTTGGGCACGTCCCGCGAGCCGCCTTCGTTTCAGTGCCGTCAAAGATGTCCTCGGTCCCGCGATCGGCGAACGAGCGTATCACGATCCAGATTGTAACGGCTCACAGGACCCCTCACCAGCGATAGACAAGGTTACTGCCCAAAGCAGTACAGCCTCCCGTCTTCAGACCCGATCACGACTCGACCCGATGCAATCGCCGGTGAGGCCGAAAGCGGTGCCCCGGCGTTGAACTCCCAAACCTTTGCCCCCGTCTTGTAGTCAAGCACGTAGAACTTCCCGTCGTTGGAACCGATAAACACCCTCCCATCGGCTATCGCGGGCGACGACTCGACTCGAGCGCGGGTCATGAAAGTCCAAACCTCCCTGCCCGTCGCCGCGTCAATGCAGTGGACCATCTTGTCGCGTCCGCCCACTATGACTTTGTCTTCGATCACCGCGGCCGACGAGTAGTAGGGGAATTGCCGTTGACGATTGCGATAACGCCAACTGATGCGCCGCGTCGCGAGGTTGACCGCCAATACCTCGTTATTGAATGTCCCGTAGAACGCTTTCTGACCAACCAGCGCCGGCGACGCCCCGGTGTATGCGCCCGATGCTATGTGGAAGACTTCCTTTCCGTCGGCGATTCGGATTGCGCGAAACGTCTCGTCGCAACCGGCGATGTGCGCGATGCCGTTTGCCACACCGGCAGTGCAATGCACCGCGCCGCCAGTCTGGAATTTCCAGACCAGCGCTCCGTTGGAAGCCCCCAGGCAATACAGGTTCTCATCGTAGGATCCGATCAGAACCTTGTCTCCTACCACCACCGGAGACGCCTTGATTTCGGCGCGGGTCTTGTATGTCCAGAGCCCTCTGCCGTCGCCAGCGCTCACGGCGTGAACTGTTCCATTCAGGTCGCCGATGAACACCATCCCGTTTGCAACGCATGGGGACGATTCGCCGATCGGCCCGGTCGTGCGATATTTCCACCGCACCGAGCCGTTCGAGAGATTCAGCGCCGCGAGCTCGCCTGATTGCGAGCCGACATAGACAACACCACCGACTATTGCGGCAGATGACTCGATAGTTTCGCCCGCTTCGTAGGTCCACAGAAGCTTCAAGTCTCGGGGCACGTTTGAAACCGAGACGCCCCTCAACTGGTGGCCTCCCCTGAACTGAGACCATGTTTCGGGCGGAAGCTGCGACCTTGATGGTGAGGCAAGAAGCAGAATGCAAACCGGCAAAAGCAGTTTTGAGAGCGCGGTTCTGAAAGCTCGTTTGCGCAAATCCGAGAATCCTCCTTCGAGACGTTTGTAGTACCGCCTTCAGAAGGCGGGACTACGAACAGTTGCGTCGCATCACGTTCCGTACGCCCGCTTGTACAGAGTCAGCGCTGCCGAAGCACTAAACGGCCGTGGGTTGAACTGGCCGGTCCATTGGCTGGCGGCCGCCTCGGCAAGCCGGGGAAGATCGTCTTCGGGCACGCCGACTGACTTCAAGCCCCGCGGCAAAGCGCCAATCGCACGCAGTTCTTCAAGCCTGAGCGCTAGAGCTTCGGCTGGGTCGCCGCGATGCGGGGTCGCCGAGCCTCGCGCTAAAAGCTGACGGTAGCGTTCACCAGCCGCAGCCCCGTTCCACCGAACCACGTGTGGGAGCATCAACCCGATCGCCACTCCGTGATCCGTGTTGTAGGTCGCGGTCAGTGGATTCGCGCAAGCGTGTGCCGCGCCGAGCATCGCGTTCTCAATCGCCAGCCCCGCCCAGTAAGCGCCGAGCTGCATCGCGCCTCGTGCTTTGATGTCGCCGGGCTGAAGGATGACTCGTTCATAGTTAGCTTCGAGCAGCCGCCACGCTTCCAGGGAGAAGAGTTCCGAGGCGGGGTTGCGTTTTGTCGTTACATAGGTCTCGACAGCATGCGATATCGCATCGAACCCGGCTGTCGCTGTGACCGTTGCAGGTTGCGAGACGGTGAGTCCGGGATCGAGAATCGCGATCTTGAAAGCAGCGCCCGGATCGCCGCAAGCCATCTTGACATGGGTCTGAGCGTCAGAAATGAGCGCGTACGACTGCGCTTCGCTGCCTGTCCCGGCCGTAGTCGGGACACCAATCATCGGCAGCAGCGGCGCGCGAGTCTTCCCGTATCCCCAGTAATCTTTTATCGCTCCGCCGTTGGTTAACAGAAAGTTGATCGCCTTGGCTGTGTCCATCGAACTGCCGCCACCGAGGCCGATCAACGAATCTATTTCGAGCGACGTGGCGAAGTCCCGCCCGGCCGCTACCATTGTTGTGGATGGATTCGAGTCGAAGTCGTGAAAAGTGAAGGCGGTAATTCCGGAGCCCGTGAGAAGCTGGGTCGCCCTTTCAACGAAACCGCAGGCCAGGATGCCACTATCGGCAACCACCAGAGTTCGGCGGAAGCCAAGCT
>JBASRN010000129.1:0-9388 GCA_049273855.1 Blastocatellia bacterium | reverse complement strand
TTCGAGTCGGCGGGCGATGAAGCGGGTGGACAAATGAACAACTCAGTTGGAGTGAGGTGTGGCACCCTAGCGGGGTGCTGTGTTTATGGAGCCGTGGTCCGCGCGATGTCCGCACCCCAGCGCGATGCTATGTTCTGGACCACCACCTCGATTGATCAGCTATGCACCACCTAGCACCTCGCTGGGGTGCCGACACGCAGAACTCCACGCTCCTATAAACATTCAACTCCTACCGGAGTTGGCTAAAATACCCCAGCCTGTTTAGCTCCTCTCGATCCGGGACAGGCTGACCGACACCAGAGCAGCGACTTCGGCGTTGTTGACCAGCAGCGCTTGGTTCGCACCAAGGCTCTGTCCCGCGGTGATCTTCTCCATCTGCGCGAGCAGGAACGGCGTCACCGCCTTGCCCGAGATATTCTGCTCGATAGCCATCGCTATCACCTGGTCGGTCGCTCGTTCGACGTCGCGGGCTGGTATCTCGAACTCTTTCGGAATCGGCAGGCACAAAAGAACCGCGCCTGACCCACCCGCATCCCAGTGACTCAACGCAAGCTCGGCGGCTTCGTCGGCGGAGTTGACGGTCGCATCAACCCCCAGCCCGCTGCGGCGACAGTAGAAGGCGGGGAACTCTTCGGTGCGATACCCGACGATCGGCACTCCGAGAGTTTCAAGAAGCTCGACGGTCTTCTGCAAATCCAGAATCGACTTCGCTCCCGCGCACACACAAACGATCGGAGTGCTTGCGAGCGCGGTCAGATCCGCGGACACATCGAACGATTCCGCCGCGCCGCGATGCACGCCGCCGATCCCGCCCGTGGAAAAGACTCTGAGCCCCCCAGCGCGTGCGATCCTCAACGATGCCGCAACCGTTGTGGCACCCCACCCGCGTCTTTGTATCACTGCGGCGAGATTGTTTAGTCCCACTTTCTCGATCGGCGTTCCGTCACCTCGTTGAGCAAACAGGTTAAGTTCACGCTCAGTCAACCCGATCGTCGGCACGCCTTCAACGATTCCAATAGTCGCTGGAGTTGCGCCTCGTTTGCAGATCACCTCTTCGCAAATCCGAGCCGTTTCGATGTTGAGCGGCGCAGGCAAACCGTGCGCGATGACTGTCGATTCGAGAGCGACTACAGCCTCGCCTGCAGCGAGCGCCCGGTTGACGTTCTCGGCGACGCGAAGCTTATCCTGGCTGGTCCTTATCACCAGGTGCAACCATATCTACTCAAGCAGGGAGTGACAAGGGGAAGGAGTGACGAGTAATGAGCAATGAGTGATGCGCCCAACGAACTTGTCTCACGTATCACGTCACCATCACTGATCACTCATTGCTCATCGCCCATTACTTATCGCTCCTGTCTGCCTTGTCACTTCTCGCTAGCGTTGTATACTCTTGCCCTGACACTCGGACTCATATGAGCGGGGCCTTCTCAATCAGGACAAGCAAGCTGGCTGATCGTGTACTGGCGTTGATACTTGGCGGCGGCGCGGGGCAGCGGCTGTATCCTCTCACCAAGCGGAGAGCCAAACCCGCTGTTCCGTTCGGAGGCAAGTACCGCCTGATCGATATACCGGTAGCGAATTGCATCAACTCCGATCTGCATCGGATCTTCATTCTGACTCAATACAATTCCGCATCGCTGAACCGCCACATCGCGCGAACGTATAGATTCAGCCGCTTCACCAACGGTTTCGTCGAGATACTGGCGGCCGAGATCACCCCCGAAAGGCCCGACTGGTTTCAGGGCACAGCCGACGCTGTGCGGCAGAGCCTGCATCATCTCGACGACTACAAAGGCGACACTATATTGGTGTTATCGGGTGATCATCTTTATCGAATGGACTATCGCGACTTCGTAGCCCGACACAACGATACGGGCGCCGATGTAACGCTGTCGGTAACGGCGGCGCGTATCGAAGACGCGTCGGGATTTGGGCTGGTCAAGCTCGAAGAGACCGGGCGAGTGATTGAGTTCAGCGAGAAGCCGACGGGTGATGCGCTCGAGCACATGCGAGTCGATACGACAAAGCTGGGACTTTCCAGCGACCAGGCCGAGCGCCGCCCGTTTCTTGCTTCGATGGGGATCTACGTCTTTCGGAAGGAAGTGCTGCGCCGGCTGCTGCTCGACGAGTTTCCCGTGTCGGCGGACTTCGGAAAAGAGATCATTCCGCAGGCTCTGGCGGACTGCAACGTGCAAGCACATCTGTTCGACGGTTACTGGGAGGACATCGGGACGATGGGCTCGTTTTATCGCGCTAACATCGAGATGACTCTCCCGCTGCCTCCGTTCAATGTCTTCGACGCCGAAGCTCCGATGTACACGCGCCCGCGTTATCTTCCCGGCTCGAAGCTGCTCGACTGCCACGTGCGGAGTTCGGTGATCACGGAAGGCTGCATCATCAACGGCGCAACGATAACCGATTCGATAGTCGGAATTCGAAGCCGCATCGAGCACGGCTCCCGGTTGGATGGAGTGCTGGTGATGGGCGCCGACTTCTACCAGTCGATTGATGAGATGGAAGCCGATGTTAACCGCGGGTACCCGCGAATCGGCGTTGGCTCAAACTGCACGATTCGCAAGGCAATCATCGACAAGAACGCACGCATAGGATCCGGGGTGAAGATTCTGAATGAGGACCGGATTCAGGAACTGGACGGTCAAAGCTACTTCATTCGCGAGGGCATAGTGATCATTCCGAAGAACGGAATCATACCGGACGGGACGGTGATCTGAGATGGACAGCAACGCAGCTCATCGCACCAACGTCGGAGGTCTATCTGAACTACTCAGCCCTATCCGCCGCGTTGGTGGCGATTGAATTTAGCCGTGTCCTCAGGCCTCCGACCATTTAGTCGACGTACCGTGACTGAGCCCGGTGCTGGCGCTCGACCTCTTCGATGAGTGCTTCAGGAGAGATCTGGCCGGCGTTGATACCGAGCTTAACCACGATTGGCTGAGCGATACGAGCTGCGAGCGCTATACGATTGATCTCCGTAAGCTCGAACCTTCGCTTCAGGAAGGCTTCGATCGCGCGAAGCTCGCCTTCGCCGAGCAAACGGGTGTCGGCTACAAAGGGAGGCGTGCTTGCGCGTTCGAGGCGCTGCTGTTCGACGGTCGAGATGCTGATTATCTCGGCGAGCGACGGCGCTTCAGTCGCCCGCTCCTTCACTACAACAGTTCCGGCAACGAAATCGCCGATGCGCTTCGACCTCGCGCTAAAGATGATCGAGACGACGCCGATCGCATAAGAGGGAAATGGCTGAAAATCGAGTGCAAGACGCAGGAGATTGCGCACAAAGACTTCGAAGAAGCGAACCGGCCGGCCGTCTTCGCGAACGACGCGCAAACGCATGATCCGCTTGCCGGGCGTCTGCCCGCTCCACAGCGTCTCGAACGCGACGAAGTACCCCCAATAGATCGCAAACACTACCAGAACGGTCAGTGCCGCAGTCCACGTGCCCATATCGGCGAACAGCTGCCAGCCGGTTACAATCCCGGCGACCAGCACTATCCCGACAATGGCGGCCGCTTGTATCAGGTGATCGATCGCCGCGGCTAGAAACCGATTGCCGATGTTGGCGAGCACATAGTGAAGCTCGACTCGTTCGGGCGTTTCGATGACAAGTTCATCATCAAGCATGGTCAGGACTGAGGGCTGAGCACCGACAACACAAGTGCCATCACTTGTTGGTGCATTTTATCGAGCGAGCCCGAGGCGTCAACGATCTTCACCCGCGCGGAGTTGGCCGCTGCGATCTTCAAGTAGCCTTCCCGAACGCGTTTGTGGAACTCCAACTCGAGTTCGTCCAAATAAGCCAACGCCGGCTTCCGAGCGCCATCTGAAGTTCCAATCCGACGAGCGTCAAGCCTCGCTTGCGCCTCCTTCGCATCAAGATCAAAAAGAATCGTCAGATCCGGCGTCAGGCCTCCGGTTGCCAGGAGATTTACCTTGTCGATCATCGCCAGGTCGAGTCCGCGTCCGTAGCCCTGGAATGCGACGCTCGAATCGGTGTATCGATCCGAGATGACGATCCCGCCGGCTTCGACGGCGGGCCGGATGACTTCGGCCACGTGCTGAGCGCGCGCGGCTACTATCATCAGCAGCTCGGTGGCAGGCTCTATAGAAGCGGTAGCATCCGAGCTGAGCAGCTCGCGAATCCGCTCGCCGATCGTCGTGCCACCCGGCTCCCGTGTGACGATGATCCGATTGCCGAGCGCTCGCAGGGCGGCGGCGACCATGGCAAGTTGAGTGCTCTTGCCGCAGCCGTCGATACCTTCAAGCGTTATAAAGCTTCCGCTCATACGATTGGGGGTTGGTCACTAGTTCGTGATTCGTGAAGAGTGATTCAGAGCCTGACCGTCACGCCTCACTCGTCATTCGCTCATCACCATAAACTAGTTAGGCTGCCCGAAAGGCAGCCCAACTATCAAAAACTCTGTGGACGCGAAGCCGGCATCAATTCTTATCCGGAGCAACCGCCGCCTGGGTGGCCGGAGGCTGCGGTTCGATGTGCTGCTCGCGCTCAACCGGTGCCGACGGGCGGCTGTAGTGAAAGTCGCGCCCTCCTCCGCGTGGCAGCGAAACAGTCGATATCGCGTGCTTGAAGATCAGCTGCTCCTGCGATCCTGCCTCCAGAATGACCGAATACTTGTCGAAACTCTTGATCCTGCCGGTGAGCTTCACGCCGCTCATCAGGTAGATCGTCACATTGCTGCGTTCCTTGCGGGCACTGTTGAGAAAACTGTCTTGTATTGTGTTTTGTTGTTGTGGTTGTGGTTGTGGTTGCTTCTCCATTTGTTGACTCCCCGAAGAAAAGATTTGAGGTACTGAAAACTAGCACAGTCAAGTTGAGACGAGCAAGAGTTAACATCGGCAATCACGCTTCAATCGCTGGTTGCTTGACACGACATCATCCATCACATACAAACAAAGCTTCATCTTTGATCGAAGGAGACAGGCCGTGTTCATCTTACGATCCTCATCTGCGACGCTTGCGACTCAACCCTCGCGGGCGGCCGAGGTGAAGGCAAAACCTGTCTCCGTCGACGCGCCGCAAGCGGGTGAGCCATTCATCGACGTCGGACTGCCGGTGCCGGAGACATACGACGTAGACATCATTCGCGCGCTGCTTCAGGACCCGTTCCGCATATTTATCTACTGGGAAGTTCGTCAGGAGAGTTTGAACGGGCTGACTCGTTATTTCTCCGCGGAAGAAGCGGCACGGTTTCGAGCCACGCTCAAGTTG
Source organism: Blastocatellia bacterium (assembly GCA_049273855.1). Lineage (GTDB taxonomy): Bacteria > Acidobacteriota > Blastocatellia > UBA7656 > UBA7656 > Onstottus_B. The sequence goes on along the minus strand of JBASRN010000129.1, from coordinate 4,143 downwards.
ATCGAAGTCGAAGGCGGAGGCGAAGCCTTTTTCGAAGTGGCGCTGCGAGGGAGCTACTGGATGATGGTATTTCCTGATCGCGATTATGAGTTCGAAATAGGCGTTCGCTCACCGGAACATGGCTATATAGCGCTGATCAAGTCGAACCGCGTGCGCACGCCGCGTGGGACGGTGTCACCCGAGCCGGCCGCCGAGCCCGAGTATCAAATGAGCGGTCCACAGTTTATGGATGTGCTTGAGGCTTCTGGTTTCTCGGCTGTCCAGGCGCTGGACATCAAAGTATCCGCGCTGCCCGGAGCTAGCGCGGACTCCGATGTCATGTCGGAGGCTTTGCTAAAGCTGCCGGAATCGCTTCGCGGAGCTTTGACGGCGGCAGGCGCGGGAGAGCCCTTGACTGAGGAAATGATCAACATGCTGCCCGAATGGCTCGGAAGCGAGTTGATCAGGTTGTTCTTTGGAGGCGACGGCAGACTGGCGTCGGCCGCGCTGGTTCATTATCTGCCCGAACTCCTTCGCGAGGCGCTCGAAGATGAACGCGAGCTGATAGGCGACCGCGTTCACCCGCTGCACGTAACGCCGCGGTTCTTTGTTGGCGCGTCCGAAACCGTCACCCGGCCGGGAGGCGAGTTCAAGCTGCCACCCTTCCCGCGGCGTGCGGTGGTTTCGGGTTCAGGGTTCACGGTTCGGAGTTCCGATTTCATTTCTAGCTCACCCGCAAGCCAACGCGACTCCTAGCAGGCTGCTAAAAAAGGGAGGGCGCCACCAAGACACAAAAGACACGAGGCTGCACCAAGTCAGTTGTTGCAATATGTTGCGGGCTTCGTGTTGCTTGGTGCCTTCGTGGCTTAGTGGCGCTGGGTTAGGTTTTTCAGCAGCCTGATAGATCCGGAACCACGAACCAGAAACCAGCAACCAACCATGGAACACGGACTGCTCGCCATCATTCTTCATGCGCACCTGCCGTTTGTGCGGCATCCCGAATACCCGGAATTCCTTGAAGAAGATTGGCTGTTTGAAGCCATCAGCGAGACCTATCTGCCGCTGCTTAGCGTCCTCGAAGGCTGTGCGTCCGACGGCGTGCGCGCGCGAATCACCGTGGGGCTGACTCCGCCGCTTTGCGAAATGCTCGCCGATCCCTTGCTGCAGACGCGATACCTCCGTCACGTCAACAACCTGGTCGAGCTTTGCGAGAAGGAGGTCGTTCGCACTCGTCATCATCCGGCGATGAACGAGACGGCGAGGATGTACCTTCAGCACTTCTCCGGGGCTCGCGAGGTGTTTGAGAATCGCTATCACCGCAACTTGATTAACGGCTATCGCGCGCTTCAAGACGCAGGAGTGATCGACATAATCACCAGCGGGGCGACTCACGGGTTCCTGCCGCTGATGACTAGAACCGAAGCCCGCCGCGCGCAGATCGAAGTGGGCAGGCGAAACTACGCGAAGCACTTCGGCCGCCCCCCGCGAGGGATATGGCTGCCTGAGTGCGCCTACGATGTGGGCATCGACGAGCTGCTTCGAGAAGCCGGCCTGACGTTTTTCATAACCGACGCGCACGCAATCATGTACGGCAAGCCTCAGCCGCGCCGCGGCATCTACGCCCCCGTCGTGACGCCAGCCGGAGTCGCGGCGTTTGCGCGCGACGTCGAAACAAGCGAACAGGTTTGGAGCGCGGACACGGGGTATCCCGGCGACCCGGACTATCGCGAGTTCTATCGCGATCTGGGATTCGACGGCGACTACGAGTATGTCAAGCCTTACCTGCACGGTGACGGCGTGCGGCGCAATCTCGGCGTCAAGTATTACCGCGTAACCGGCAAAGTCGATCTTGGATTGAAGCAGCCTTACGTTCCGTCGTGGGCGACCGCCAAAGCCGCAAGCCACGCCGGGCACTTCATGTTCAACCGGCAAGCGCAGGCCGGATACCTGCGCAGCGTGCTGGGCCGCAAACCGATGATCGTCTCGCCCTACGACGCGGAGCTGTTCGGACACTGGTGGTTCGAAGGACCGCAGTTCTTAAACTACCTGTTCCGAAAGCTGCACTTTGATCAGGATGACATTCGGCTGGCCACCCCTCTCGATTACATCGAGGAGTACCCGCAGAATCAGCGCCAGCAGATCAGCGGCTCGTCGTGGGGAGCGGAAGGCTACTACCGGGTCTGGATCAACGGAGAGAACGAGTGGATGTATTTGCACCAGCACGTGGCCGAAGATCGCATGGTTGAGCTTGCAAGCGAGCACCAGTCGGCTGACGGTCTGCTGCGCCGCGCGTTGAATCAAGCCGCGCGGGAGTTGCTGCTCGCGGAATCATCGGACTGGGCATTTATTATGACGACGGCGACGAGCGTTCAGTATGCAAACAAACGCTTCCGGGATCATATCCATCGCTTCACGAAGTTGTACGAGATGATCAAGCGAAGCGAGATCGACGACGCGTGGCTTGCGGAAGTAGAGTCGCGAGACACGATCTTTCAAGAGATCGACTACGCTGTGTATCGCTAGTTCCTCACACTCCCGAGAGAACGTATAACCCATCGGATTCCAACATCGGCTGAAGCCGCTTCTCTTCCTTACTTCCGACCGCACGTGATATAAAACCAAAAGCCGGCCGTTGATGCTCAAGTTGATGAGCGAGTCTGGTCAGTGGGTGATGATGAAAGAATCTCAAGCACGAAGCGACGCATGTCCAGCCTGAGGTAAAGACCGAGTGATCTCCGAGACCATTTCGCACTACCGCATAATAAGAGAGCTTGGCGCAGGCGGGATGGGCGAAGTCTACCTGGCGGAAGACACCCGGCTCGGGCGTCAAGTCGCGCTCAAGTTCCTCCCCGCCTCGTTTCAATATGACCCCGAGCGTCGCAGCCGGCTTCTCGCCGAAGCCCGAGCCACCTCTTCGCTCCGCTCTCCTCACATCGCCGCAATATACGACATAGGCGAACACGACGGCACGATGTTCCTGGTGATGGAATACGTCGAAGGCGAGTTGCTCTCCGCAAAGCTCAAGCGCGGCCCGCTTGCCATCCGCGAAGTCATCAACATCGCCGCGCAGATCGCCGACGCGCTCGCCGAAGCGCACGCACTGGGCATCGTCCATTGCGACGTGAAAAGCTCGAACCTGATAATCAACGAGCGCGGCTTCGCGAAGATGCTCGACTTCGGACTGGCCAAGGCTGACGACTCAAACATCCAGGAAACCGACAACAGAACCAAAAAGATCGGGGAACAGACGGCGAAGGGCGTCGTGGTTGGCACGCTGTCGTATATGTCGCCCGAACAAGCGCTCGGATACGCGATCGATCACCGCTCGGATGTGTTTTCGTTGGGGGTTGTGATCTACGAAATGCTGAGCGCTCGCTTGCCGTTCGAGGGCAACTCTTCGACGGAAGTGGTCGATAAGATAATCCACTCGGACCCGCCGTCGATCTCCCGGTTGAACTACGCGGTCCCGCCGGAGTTCGAGCGTATCACTCGCAAGTGCCTCGAGAAAGAACCAGACCGGCGATATCAATCGATGCGCGAGTTGTTGACCGACTTGCGGAATCTTCAGCGGGACAATGAATCGGGCAGCCAGACCGCGGCGGGGATCAGGCGCAAGACAGAGGTTCTCGGGCGAACGCGCTCGCGAAAGTCCATCGACTCGATTGCGGTCCTGCCAATGGAAAATCTAAGCGCGGAGCCGGAAACCGAATACCTGAGCGACGGCCTCACTGAGTCGATCATCAACAAGCTCTCGCAGATTCGAAGGCTGCGTGTGATGGCCCGCAGCACGGTATTTCGCTATAAGGGCCGCGACTCGTTGGATCCACAGGAAGTCGGCCACGAGCTGGGTGTTCGCGCGGTGCTGGTCGGGCGCGTGCTTCATCGCGGCGACAGCCTGGTCGTCAAAGTCGAACTTGTCGATGCAAACGACGGCTCGCACCTGTGGGGCGCGAATTTCAACAAGCGGTTATCTGATATCTTTAGCATCGAAGCAGAAATCTCGAACGAGATATCCGAGACGTTAAAGCTTAAGCTGACCAGCGCTCAAAAGAAGGGACTGGCTCGGCGCTACACCGAAAATGCCGAGGCGTACCAGCTTTATCTGAAGGGACGTTATCACTGGAACAAGCGCACCGAGGATGGAATCAGGAAGAGCATCGAGTA
>JBASRN010000128.1:0-49191 GCA_049273855.1 Blastocatellia bacterium | reverse complement strand
CCCGATCAGCGGGTTGAAACGAAACCGATGATCACGCTTCGCGCGAAGTACGGGATGAGGATGGTGCTGCAACCAAGGGAGCGATTGGTTAGCAGGCTCGAGCCGGTTCTGGCTGCGCAGTGGATGTCCTGAGACAGGACTCGGACGCTCATACCTGCAAACCGCGCGCAGCCGCGCAGTTTCACAGGAATCTTTAGCTCGACTTTAGAGAGTCGGGCGGCCGATCAATCAAACAAACCGTTGATGTACGCCTCGGGTGAAAACTCAATCAGGTCATTCATCTGCTCACCGACCCCGACGTAGCGGATCGGTATCCCAAGCTCCTTCGCTATCGCAATCACGATCCCGCCTTTAGCTGTACCGTCCAGCTTGGTGAGGACCAGCCCGGTTACCGGAACCGCACGGGTGAACTGGCGGGCCTGCTCGAGCCCGTTCTGCCCCGTAACCGCGTCGATGATCAGCAACACTTCGTGCGGCGCGCCTTCGATCTCTCGGCTTGCGACGCGGCGCATCTTCTCGAGCTCCTGCATCAGATTCGCTTTTGTGTGTAGACGGCCGGCGGTGTCTATGATCAACACATCGGCATCGCGCGCTCGTGCCGCGCCAATCGAATCGAAGAGCACGGCTGAAGGATCAGTGCCGGGCTTCTGTTGAACAAGCGGCACTCCGGAGCGCTCCGCCCAGATCGCAAGCTGATCGTTGGCCGCCGCTCGGAAGGTGTCGGCCGCGCAAATCAGCACTTCGTTACCTTCGCTCTTGATGCGATGCGCGAGCTTGCCGATCGTCGTTGTCTTGCCGACGCCGTTCACGCCGACAACCATGATCATGTATGGCTTGATATCGAGCGGCACTTCGGTTTCCGAAGCGACGGTGCCGCGTTTGCGGGTTTGCTCTGCTGCATCGAGGATGGCGCGCAGCTCAGTCTTGATCAGCCGCTTCAACTCGTCAACGTCGTTGAGCTGGTTTCGTTTGATCTCGAGTCGGGCCTTTTCGATGATATCCAGGCTGGTTTGCGCGCCAATATCAGCGCCTATCAACGCCTCCTCGAGTTGATCGAGCACCTCCGCATCGATCTCCCGTTTGCCGGCTATCACTGATTCGATTGTTTCGGAGAGGCTTTCCCGCGTCGAGGCTACCGCATCCTTAAACTTGTCGAAGAACTCGGGCTCCGGGCCTTCGTCTCGGCGGAGAGCTATCTCTTTCTCTTCTGCGGTCGCTTCGCGATTCAGTCCGAGCGATATGAATTCGGGTTCCTTCTTGCGTTTCCAAAACAATGCCATTCGTGGTTTGTGCTCCGTTGATCACTGGGCCGGATTTATAAAAAGAGCGGCTCTCGGGCGCCGCGTGGTATTTGTCATTCGCTTTAGAGCCTAGCACCCGCTCAAAAACATCGTCAACGAAGCGACTGAGAACAAGGATTATGCCGACTGGTAGTTCTTACCGGTAATCAATCCTGGCAGGTGCATGAGGGCAACCGCTCCGCCGTGTGGCCCGCCAACTTTGAACCTGTTCGGAAAACAGGTGGGTGACCTCGGCACTGGACTTTGCATCCCCAATCCGTTCGGGGCATTGCGCTCTCCAGTGCTATTTCCGGCCCCCGTTGCATTTGCGTTGGTAAAAAATTGACAAGTCAATCACCAACGTCGCAGAAACCCTCAGCGGATCGGATACTACACGACGATCCTGAACCGGTCAATAAACCATTTCGAGTAAGCCTTTATACGGAGGTCTTGCACCGCGAGGGGAGCCACCAGGCATAGAGAAATTAAGGCACGCCGGCTGGACAAAAAAATGAGGACGAGATCTGCACATCCAGCCTCTCGTCCTCTACCATTCCGCTCACTTCAGAATTGAGGAGGCACCTCAATTGCTGCTTTCAGTAACTCATTTCTATCATACTCCCGAAATGTCTGCAATAGGCTCTCGGCAGCTTTTGGCGAATTGGATTAGGACGCCGTGACTGCTGCCGCCGGACAGATGAGAAGAGCGGCGGTTCCTTGAACGCGGCCGTACAGTTGTGCTAAAAGACGTGCGGCCTCGGAAGCCCAACAGAGCGCGAAACCTATGTCTATCAAGAAGGTGTGCCACGAATGCGGAATGCCTCTGGATGTCGGCGTGGCGGTTTGCGGGAGCTGCGGAACTCAGGTCGGGACCCTGTTCTCAGAGACGGCACCACCCCCTTCAACAAAAAAGAGCACGAAGAGACGCCGCGCTACCGATGCGGAAGATCATTACAGCCAAATCGATAAGGCACAGGAACGAGCCAATAACGCGTTGATACTCGCGCTCGGGAGCTTCTTTTGCCCGGGTATCGGTTTCGTTATGTGTGTGACGGCGATCGTATGGAGCTTGCTCGCGCTTCGGACCTTGAAGAAAAACTATGTGGAGGAGGGACGCGGCTCGGCGACCGCCGGAGGGATCATTGGGGTTATCGCGGTGATCGCGCAAATCGGGTACATCGTGTACGCGGTGAAGTCGGGAAGGCTCCCGTTCGTTTGAACACAGCTTCCTCGGCCTGCTCCAGGTGTTCAAACCATTTCGATGTCGCACTCATTTTGTTCCGCTTAGAACCGTAGCTTTAATTGAGACTTCAAACGCGGCGCCGTGCCTTTCCCGATCGATGAGCGAAACGACCCGCTCACGGACTTCTCGCTGGCGTGACTCGGCGAGGATTGCCATCCAGTCTGCGAGAAAGACATCTTCGATCAAGGGTGAAGTCAGGAAGGCCTCACCGGTCTCGAAGCTGAACTCTTCGTTACTGCTGAGGCTCTTCACGTTTCTGAGCCCGGCTTGACTGGTTATCAGCTCAGAGTCTGAGATGGTTCTGCGCTCGTTGATCAAGTTCTCAAGCTCCGTCCACACAGCGTCGATCAGTTCGGCATACAATAGCGCTTCCCAATAAATCGAGAAGAACTCATCAAAGCTCCCGCGCGTCGCCATCTTCAGCACTACCCGGCCTCCGGGTTTCGCCACGCGCACGGTCTCGGTCAGGAAATCTCCGAGGTCGCCGGGCGCGAGCATCGACGCGTCGCCGATGACAATGTCAAACCCATCATCGGAAAACGGGAGAATGGTGGTGATTCCCTGCTGAAAAGTCACGTCGTCCACCCTCTTGGCCAGACCTTTCGCTCGCGCGAGTTCAATCCGTTCCGCGCAAGGGTCGATGCCAACGACTTCGCCCTTTCCGCGCACCCGCTCGGCAAGTTCAATAGAATGAGCGCCGGTGCCGCAGTTCACGTCAAGCACGCGACTTTCAAACGGAATCTCTATGTTTTCGTTGACTAGAGTATCAAAGCGATCTCTCCAATCAGGTGTGATGAACAGATCGTAGCGGAAGGCCAACTCTTTTGCGTTGCTCATGGCTTTTGAAGACGCGGGCATGATAGCACGGGCAAAAGAGCGTCGAGAAGGATGAATGCTTCCAGCGCTCCCGTGAATTCCCTGCATGAGTTTCGATGGATCGAATGTCGGAAAGCGCGTAGGCGAGCGGCGCTTCTCACACGGTGGGCGATGGGCAGCTTTCTTGTCTCCGTTGCAAGTCTCGATCAAGACAAAAGGAGGCGAGCACCGCCTCCTTTTTTCGTTGATAGACGCAGCATCTTGCTTAGATGGAGCTCTCCAACCGCGTCGTGACGCTTGCGCGCCGGCGAATCGAGGGAAGTTGTTCGCGCTTCTCGATAGTCACGTTGACGGTTTGTTCGGTGCGATTGCGCAGAATCTTGACCGCGGCAGAACCCGATTCCCTCTTTGAGAGTACCTTGAGCAGGGCGTTCACGCTGTCGATCTTCTCGTTATCGATCGCGATTATCACGTCGCCCGCCTTGAGCCCGGCCTTGGCTGCCGCCCCGTTCTCATCGACGTGGGCAATCAGCACTCCGCGTCCCTCTTTGACGCCAAAGTATTCGGCGAGTTGATCGGTCACCGATTCCACCCTTATTCCAAGAGGCGAGCCGCTGAAAAAGTTGTACGGTCCCGGCGCTACAAAAGCGAAATTGCCGAAGTCCGGCGGCAAATCCGCCAACTTGCCCTGCGCGCTCTTGGATGCTTCCATCGACTCCTTAAGCGCTTGCTCATAGCGCCTCATGACTTCCTTATCAAGCTCCGGGCGCAGCAGTTGAAATTCATTTGAGCGTTTGCTCAGAGTGGCGTTCAACGTCTGGCGGTTGCCGCCTCGAGTCACCTCGATCGAGATGCTACGCTCAGCGGGCGTCTCGCTCAACAACCGCTGCAGCTCGCGGACGCTATCCACGCGCCGCCCGTTGAAACTCACTACTACGTCGTTTTCTTTAAGACCGGCCTTCTCGGCCGGACCGCCTTCTACCACCTTCATGACGATCGCCCCACGCTCTTCGCTCAACCCAAGCTCCTTGACGCGTTCGGGGGTGACTTCCTCGAGGAAGACACCCAGGTAACTCCCCTCGCCGGGCATAGCAAAGAAGGCGCGCGATTCATAGCCCGGCGCGATCAAGGCTTTGTCCTTCTCTTTGGCTTTCTGCGCGTCGGTGGTCGCGGCCTTTTCTTTCTGTTTGTCCTTCTGGTCAACGGCAGTCGACGCAACGGCAACCCCCGCGCCGAGCGCGGCCACCAACATCGATACGAGATAAAGGCGTTTCAACATCTTTCTTCCTCCACTTAGTACTTGGTTTGCGATGCGTATGCCTGACTGCACGCTTCGTCCCCCTCTAAGTTCCAAATCTTTGACGCCGAAAACCGCCGAAGGGGGCCGTTCGCTAGAATGACCGGTTCTCCGATAGCTCGATCCAGTTGCTTGCCCTGCTCGCTCGAAGCACCGCTCGGGCAAGCCGTGGAGACGCCGACAGGATTCGCCCGAACAGGCCCGCTATTCGCGGCGAGAACGCCGGCGCTCGAAGGAGTCCCGCTATCCTCATTCGCTTGCCGAACTCCAGATCGTAGCGCGCGGCATAGCGGGAGAGAACAGCGTCAGCTAAGCCATCTCTTCGCTCGCCGTTTGCCGCGCCGGGAACTTCTAATGCGTCCCGAGAGTTGCGACCTTCATTGTCGAAAGCGCGTGCGATCGAGTTCGAACCGAGCGTCTCGATAACCGACTTGGCGACAAGCTCGCCGGATCGAAGCGCTATCTGAATACCGGTGCCGGTGAACGGGTCAATCATTCCGGCAGCGTCCCCAATCGCTATAACCCCAGCTTCAAACCGCCGCTTGCGGCCAAACACCAGCGGTCCCCCGGTCACCCAGCTGCCTGCCTTCGCGGACGATAAGCGCTCACCCGCGCGACTGTTGGTCAGCACTGTTTGTCGCATCACGCTAAGAGCATCGCCGCCCGCGATCTTGAGGCGAGCCTCATCCGTTATAAAGCACAGGTTCGAAAGTCCGTCTTCGATCGACGAAAGCCCTCCGTAGCCACCGGGAAAAAAGTAGAGCTCGACCTGGTCAGCCATTCCCTTGACACCCTCGAGATGCGTTTTAAGCGCAAAGAGACGCGAGCCTCGAGTGACTTGCTTGCTTGGCCGAATCGTCACCCTGGAGTTGCGGCCCGACGCATCGATAAGCAGCGGCGCTTCGAATCTGACCAGTTTGCCGGTAACAAGCGACAGGGCTTCGACTCCAGCCGTTCTCCCGTCGTCGAAAAAGCACCGTTTAACCGCGTGGTTTTCCAGGCACAAGGCGCCCGCCCGTCGGGCACCGTTAAACAACACTTCGTCAAAACGAGCGCGGCTCAAGCTCAGCGCGTAGGACTTGCCGGATATCTCAGAGAGGGGCGCTTCGATCTTATTGCCGTTTGTTCCAACCAGTCTCAGGCGTCCGATCTTCTGCGCACCCGCGGCCAGGATTTCGTCCATCGCTTTGAGCCGGTTAAGCGTCGGAAAGCACTCGGGTGTGATGAACTCCCCGCAGAGTTTCTGGCGGGGCATACGACCCTTCTCAAGCAAGACCACTCGAATGCCGGACGCAGCCAGGGTCGCCGCCGCCGAGCAACCCGCAGGTCCGCCGCCGATTATGATTACGTCAGAATGGTTCACCTGAATCGACCAGTCATTCCAGCAGTTCAATCGGCAGTCTCGGCGATTAGTGAAAGCCTATACGGAAAGACGCGGCGGATCTTGCAGCGCTTCAAGCCCGCGCGCTCGGCCAAATGCTTCAACTCATCCGCCGTGAAGCCCCGCAGCACCGAGATTGGCCCGTCGTTTCTCGTCAAGTAACTCCGGGCAAGGATCGGCCCGGTGACTCGACTGAAGTAATACGGCACAAGATTTCGCAGCAGATCGTTTACGATCACGGCGCGCTTAGCTACTCGCGAGAAATCGGCAAGCAAGCGCACGACGTCGGCATCGTCGAAGTGATGCAGAAAGAGTGACGCGGTCACGAATTGAAAGCTCCGGTCGACAAACGGCATCTTCAACGAGTCGGCCTGGATCAACTGGACCTGGTCGCATATGCCCAGGTGACTCCGCGAGACTCTCAGGTTGCGCTCGCTCAGATCGAGCCCGACGATCATCGGCTTCAGGCCGCGTCCGCTGCACCAGACAGCGACTGCACCTGGAATATCCGCAGAACCGGTGCCCACGTCCAAGAGAGACAATCCATCCTGAGAGCCGATCGGAAGGCTGGATGACAGTGCATCCAACACCACCCGCGCGCCTCCCAGAAACCGGTTGATCCGGCGAAGGTCGGTCAAGTTTTGAGCTACGTCTTCGTCGGTGCCAACCCCGGCATCGAGCATCTCTTCGACGTAGATTCGTTTCGGCGTCAGCATGAGCGCTCAACCACGTTAGTCAGAATACACAGTGCGTTCGGGTTAATCAAAAGCACGACATAGTTAAGGAGGAGGAAAGCTCACGGCAAAATACAAATACGGGGAAGATGCGGGATCGTTTGATTGCGCTCGTCTCGACATTGATGGCTGGTAAAGACAGTGCGTCCCGGGCCGCCTCTATCAGGAGAATAAACAGTCTAGCCTTGCGGTGTGGCTTCTCTTGACTTTGGAACTTGCAACCAATAGAATCCGCACGGATTTTGGGGATCAGGTTCGCACGAAATAGTATTGTGGCCCGTATCGAAACGCTTTGTCCCGGTTTCGTCGCTGCAGAGCAGGCTGCGCGTAAAAACAGCCCCGGTTACAGAGGCCAGAATGGCAACTCGAGACGCGCTTCGCAATCCTCGCATTGAGGATGCGTTAGCGGACGGTCAAGCTGCGCTGGAAGCAAGCCGGTTTGAGGACGCGGCTAACCACCTCAGGTCCGCGTTGCGCATGGGCGCGCGTTCAGGCGAGGAAGAGGTCCTCATCCGCACACTGCTCAGCGAGGCCTTCGAGAAACGCAGCTTGTACCGCGAACAGATTGAAGCAGTTGCCAAGTACGAAAAGCTCGCCGAGTTCTCGCGTCTCTCTGAACAGAACAAGTTGCTGGTGCTGGTGCGTCTCGGCTGGGGATACTCCTTCAGCAACGACTTGCCACGCGCAATCGCGCTTTTCAACCAGGGGATGGAGATCGCCCGAAGCCTCGACGATCACGCAGGCATCGGCGCGTGTTACTTCGGGCTGGGACGCGCATACCGGCAGCTCTCGGAGATTCGCATCGCGCGCGATCACTATGCTTCGGCTCTCGAGCATTACCGGCACACTGGTGACTGGCGCAAACTCGCAGAATCCTATCTCTTCATCGGCTACATCAACGCATATGAGGGAGATTATCGAAACTCGCTTCAATCGCTCAAACAGACTCTGGCGATAATCGGAGATCGCGATGAGCACGACCTCCTCGGTCGCGCTCACATGTATCTGGCAATAACCTACGACAATCTTGGCTCGACAAGCAAAGCGCTCAATTCCTGGGACAAGTGCCTTGATCACTTTCGCAAGGCTGGGAACACTCTGCACCTGGCGATCAACCAGAATAACCTGGCCGACAAGCTGATCTGGCTGGGCGAGTGGGACCGAGCCGAAGCGCTCGCGGTTCAAGCGATCGAAGTGTTGAGAGATTCGACCCTCGCCGCGCAATATGGGACGACGATCGATACGCTCGCCAGACTCCAGTTGCATAAAGGGAACATCGAGGAAGCGGACCGGCTACTGGAAGAATCTCTGGATGTCTTTCGCGCGGCGAAGACCGGCGAATGGATTGAGGTCAGCACCCTGATCACCATCGGGTTGAGTTGCTTCGCGAAAGGCCGGATCGAAGAAGCCAAGAAGCCCCTGTCTCGCGCAGTGGAGATATGCATGCGCGGCGGCGGGCTTCGGTTCGCGTCTGAAGCCCGGCTCTTGCTCGCGGATGCTATGCTGCTGACCGGACACACGGAAAAGGCCCGCGATATCGCCGAGGCCGTGCGCGTTTACTTACGCGATGCGCCAAGCATGCTGTCGTGGGGTATGATGATGCGGACTCTGGCAAAGGTCGAGGCCGCCGACGGCCACATCGCGGCCGCCGTTCAGTCTCTCGGACAAAGCACGTCTATCTACACTTTGCGTGGCAACGTCTTTGAATGCGCAGTCAATCGGGTTCTTCTTGCCGAGCTGCTGGAACGGCAGGGCGACTTTGAAAGCGCGATCGGCGAAGCGGAATCGGCCCTGCAGGTTTTCGAACGAATGGGCGCGGCCATCGACGAGCGAAGGGCTAGAGCCCTTCTCTCCTCGTTAAATCTAAGGAGGAGTGGGGCTGCGTCTCAAACCGTCGCCGTTGGCGAGCAGGCACGCCGGGTCACAACGCGTCCATTCGTGCCCGATCTGGCGTCGTGCATCGATGGATTCACCACGCAGCGGCTTGTGCAGGCGGCGGTCTCGCGCGATCTCCTGCTGCACGAACTTGGGACCATTGTGCGGGACCAGGCTTCGAGCCGGGCGGCGCTGGTGGCTGAACTTCTTAGCGACGATGCCGCCGGCCACGGAATCAAGCTGAAAGTGGCAGCTTCGACGGGGCTTGGTGAGCAACAGCTAAGTCAGGCGGTCGAATTCCTGTCTCAGCTTCCGACCGCCGAGTACCGAAAGAATCACGTCCACCGGCTGGCTGACAACCAGCAGTCCAACTTCCTACTTCACATCATTGAACCGCAGGCGGAGCGATTTCGAAGCGGAGCCGTCAACCTGCGCCCGTTGCTCTACGTTGTCGAGCAAGGCCTCGAGACTTACGCGCTTAAGATGAAGACGCGACGCACTCAGGTGTTCGATCCTGCTCGCGTTTTGTCGCAAGTTGAACTGCCGGGCTTCGTGTGCGCAAGCCGCGCGATGACGAGCGTGCTTGAACAAATCCACAAGATCCGTTCCTCGGACGTGACCGTTTTGATCACCGGCGAATCGGGCACTGGCAAAGAGCTGATCGCTCGCGCGATTCACGCCAACAGTTCCCGGCGGCAAAACGTCTTTCTTCCGTTTAACTGCTCCGCCGCGCCGCATGAAATGATCGAGAGCCAGTTGTTCGGCTTTCGAAAAGGCGCCTTCACGGGAGCTGTCGCGAACAGTGAAGGCATAATTCGCGGCGCTGAGCGCGGCACACTGTGCCTGGATGAGATTGGCGACCTTCCGCTGAACCTTCAGCCCAAGCTGCTGCGGTTTCTGCAAGAGGGCGAGATACATCCGATCGGAGAGAGCCAGCCGCTCAAAGTCGATGTCCGCGTAGTCGCGGCGACCAACTCGGACCTCGAACGCGCAGTCACCGAAGGGAGATTTCGAGAAGATCTCTTCCATCGGTTGAACGTGATTCGAATACAGGTGCCCCCGCTTAGACAGCGGCGTGAAGAGATACCTGCGCTTATCAATCACTACCTGCACCAATACCAACAAGACGCCGCAAAAGGCGAGATCAGGCTATCGGAGGAGGCCGTCGACTTGATGGTCGTCTACGATTGGCCGGGCAACGTTCGGCAGTTGTGCAATGAAGTTCGCCGTGTCGTCGCCTACTCCGAGTCGGGTGTGGTCGTCACGCCGGACGGGCTCTCTTCCGAAATCCTAAGAGCTAGCCGCGACATCGATCCCGTTCCCTCCGGCGCGCCGAAGTCCACTCCGCCGCCGGCGTTGGCGAACGGCTCCACCACTAAGGTGCTGTCGGAAGCGGTCGAAGAGCTGGAGAGGAGGATGATCCAGGAAGCGCTCCGACGCTCGTCAGGCAACATCGCTCGCGCTGCCAAAGATCTTGGGCTTTCCCGAAAGGGACTTTATCTCAAGATGGATCGGCTCAACTTCAAGGTGTAACCTCAGCGCCGGATAACCAAACAGATTCCAAAACAAAAGGGCTGCCCCGTCTGAACGCATACACGTGCGCCTATTGCTAACGGATTCGTTCCATCGGTACACCGACCCAGTTAGGGAACCAGAGCGACCACTCCTCCGCATTATTTGCCGCGGCGAATATCAACGCCAAACTCACAGCGCGAGATCACCGTGTCCCGCGTCTCATGGTCGCCTGAGAACCCGAGTCAAAAAAAATCTTGACAGCATTCTCCGAAAATCATATCATCGTCTTTGAAAATGATTTTCAACTTCAGAACTCCAACGGGTTGGTCATCCGCTGTCTTTCGTATTTTCGGTGTCATCACGGCGGTTGGAGTACTGCTTTGTCAGATCCAGGCGCAGTCTCAGAAGCCCTCACTTCGAGGGAAAGTGCTGGATCCCGCTCGCGCCCCCATCGCTGACGCAAGGATCACAGCCGTGGCTGATGGCCGCTCTTCGGGCTCTTCAACATTCTCGGATCAGGCTGGCGAGTTCTCATTATCCCTTGAACCCGGCAACTATGTAGTGACGTTCGTCGCGGAAGGTTTCGAGGAAGCCTCCCAGACGGTGAATTTCACCATGGACGGTTATCCTCCGATTACTATCAAGTTGGATATTGCTCCACAGCACAATACCGTCACGGTCGTTGGGACAGACTATCAAACCGTGACGGTCAACAGCGCCACGAAAACGCTAACGCCGTTGCGCGATCTACCCCAGTCGATCACCGTCGTAACGCAACAGCAGATCAGGGATCAGCTGATGACAAGCCTGGGCGACGTGGTGCGGTATGTGCCGGGCGTCACGGCTCATCAGGGCGAGAACAATCGCGACCAGATCGTAATACGGGGCGTGAGTTCGTCCGCCGACTTCTTTCTAAATGGTGTGCGCGACGACGTTCAATACTATCGCGATCTATACAACCTCGACCGCGTAGAGTTTCTAAGAGGACCTAACGCAATGGTCTTCGGGCGTGGCGGGGGTGGAGGTGTAATCAACCGGGTATCCAAAGAGGCTGGTTTTGCCGCTTTACGAGAATTAACCCTGCAGGGCGGTTCTTATAACAACAAACGGGTCGCCATGGACTTTGACCAGCCCGTCGACAACAAAGTGGCGTTCCGGATAAACGGCGTTTACGAGAACTCTGCCAGTTTCCGGGACTTCTTCAAACTTGAGCGATACGGCGTTAACCCGACTCTTACAATTGCGCCGGGACAGCTAACCAGGATCTCCCTCGGCTACGAGTATTTCCGTGATTACCGCACCGCTGATCGCGGTATTCCTTCGTTCCAGGGACTACCCGCTGACAGCAACATCTCAACCTTCTTCGGAAATCCTGAGGACAGCTACGTAAGAGCGGCGGTCAATATCGGGGCGGCAACCATCGATCATCAGGCGGGCCGCCTGAACATTCGCAACCGCACCATGTTTGGAGCTTATGACAGGTCGTACCAGAATTACGTCCCCGGCGCTGTGACCGCTGATAAGGCAGAGGTCGCTATTACTTCGTACAATAATGCTACGCAACGTCTCAACATCTTCACCCAGACTGATCTGACGTACGACGTTACAACGGGACGCCTCCGTCACACATTTCTGGTCGGCGCCGAAGCCGGCCGGCAGCTAACAGACAACCTCCGGAATACCGGCTTCTTTAATGACACTGCTTCGTCGATAACCGCGGCGTATGGCAATCCAACCATTTTCACCCCGGTGACCTTTCGACAGAGCCTGACCGATGCGGATAATCAGCTGACTACCGTCATCGGAGCGGTCTATGCCCAGGACCAGATCGAGCTTTCAAGATATGTGCAAGTAGTCGCCGGGATCAGGTTCGACCATTTCGACTTGCAGTTTCACAACAATCGGAACGGTGATGATCTTAGACGAATCGATAATCTCGTGTCGCCGCGCGTAGGCCTAGTTTTCAAACCCGTCACGGCGGTTTCGATCTATGGCAACCACAGCGTGTCGTATCTTCCGAGCTCAGGAGATCAATTCTCGTCGTTAACTACGATCACACAGCAGGTTAAGCCGGAGAAGTTCAACAACTACGAATTAGGCGTCAAGTGGGACTTTAACCGCACGCTTGCGCTTACGATGGCTGGCTATCGGTTGGATCGCAAGAATACGAGAGCGACCGATCCCAATGATCCTACCAGGATCGTGCAGACCGGCAGCCAACGCACCAACGGTTATGAGATTGGATTGAACGGAAGCATTACTCGATCCTGGACCATTGCCGGCGGTTATGCGTATCAAGATGCATTCATCACGCGTGCCACTCTGGCCGCAACGGCGGGAACTCAAGTCGCCCAGGTACCGCATCACAACTTTACGCTGTGGAATAACTATCAGATCGCTTCGCGGGTGGCAGCGGGCCTCGGGGTTATCCATCGAGCCGACATGTTTGCAGCGGTGGACAATACCGTTACGTTGCCAGGCTACACCCGGGCGGATGCTGCAGTCTACTTCTCGCTCACCGAAAAAGTGCGTATACAGGCAAACGTTGAGAACCTTTTTGACAAGCTGTACTACATAAACGCGGACGGAAACAATAACATTACGCCAGGCTCACCACGGGTTATTCGCGTTGGGTTAACGGCTAGATTCTGAATCGCTCAAAATCATCGCGCATGTAAGAGTCTGAGATCTGGTACGAGCTCCGTCGAAGACGTAACTGGAACACGTTCCCCGTTTGCCCCAAAGAACCACACCCTCATCCCGCTTCGACCGGGGGTTTCAGCCTTTATCCGAGTCCTTTGGGGACTGTTCGAGTCCAGACTCGGCGGCAGACATCAAGCGCCTAAACGACGGTCCTACGGCTCGCGCGATTCTACCTTTGAAGACCCGAACCCGTGGGTGATATCGGAGAAGAAGCCTTTCAGGCTCCGGCCAAGCCCGGTTGGCTGTTCTCCTCCGCGCACTACCAGCACCGGGCACTCCGCGCGATTGACGATCTCCCGCGTTATGTTGCCCATTATGTAGGTCCTCAGATTGCCGCTCACCGGCGATGAACCCGTGACAACCAAATCATAATCGGCGCGCCGAATTTCCTTGAACACTTCGCTAATAACCAGGCCATGCCGCAAGCGGACCTCACTTTCGACCCCCATGCTTTCGAGAAACTCTTTCTCTCTTCGGAGGTTCTGCCCGAGACCCGTGTTTGAGTGAAGGAGCAGGTTCACGTCCTCTTCCATCTTTATCAAGTCGGAATAGACCGCGGGAGGCTGGGCCATGACGTGAAACAAAGTTACCGACGCGCCAGCCGCTCTGGCGATCGTCCCTGAGAATTCAACGGCCTTGTCAATGTACTTCTCGCCACCGCTGCAGACCAGCACGCGCTTCAAGGTTTCGCGGTGGCCGATGACAACCAGCACCGGCGGCGCAACTGCCTTTATTATCTTGTAAGCCTTCGCTGACATCAGGAAGGGCCCGCGAGTCCCCTTCCTCACCGCGCCAATCACCACCAGGTCGTAGCTGGTTTCTTCGCTGCGTTTGACTATCTCCGCGATGGGCTCGCCCGCTTTGATTATCAGCTCGGCGGTTACGCCGCGGCCCCTGAGAAGCTGTTGCGCGTTGCGAAGCCCGTCAAACACTGCTTCTTCTTCGGCGGGCTTCTCGGTAATGCCAAGAATCGTGGTTTCAGCATTAGACTGTTCGGCGATCAGGCCGCCGAACCGGACCGCGTTCTGGGCCTGCTCCGAACCATCGCTGCAAATCAAGACTTTCATAGCGGACACCAAAGTAACCGGCAAGCAAACAAATAACGCCTTAGCGTTGATATTTGGCGAACGATCATATAACAGTTTAGCATCAACATTGAAAGCGCCATAGAAGGGCGCGCTTCGGAATCAGGTTTAAGTGCAACCCATAAAAATGGGTCGCCTCGAAGGCACGGCAAGGCAAGCTTGTGGATTCATCCAGCCCGCCAGTAGAATTAATAATCGTCCAGGGAGTTTATCTCATGAAATTGAACGTCACGGCGCTGTTGACCATGTCGGCGTTTCTTTGCGCGTCGGCGGTCGGCCTTCAAGCTGAACAGCCTTCTTCGCAGCATTCGATTGAGGAAGTAATCCGGCGGTTCACCGAGGCGGAAACCCAAAACAAAATTGCGCGTAACAACTATACCTTCACCCAGGACATTGACATTATGACCCTCGGGCAGGCTGGTTCGATAACAGGCCGTATGCGCCGGACGTCCGATATCGTCTTCGACGATCGCAGCAATCGAATCGAGCGTATAACCTTCTTCCCGCCGTCCAGCTTAACCGAAGTCTCGCTGACTCAAGAAGACATGCAGGATCTGGCGGGAGTGCAGCCGTTTGCGCTAACCAGCGACGACTTGCCCAGGTACCAGGTCGACTACGTCGGAAAAGAGAAGATCGACGAGCTGACCACCTACGTCTTTAATGTGAAGCCGAAACAGTTTCTAAAAGGCGAGCGGTACCTTCAGGGAAAGATCTGGGTGGATGATCACGATCTGCAAATCGTGAAAGTAGCGGGTCAGGCGGTGCCTGAGTTGAATAATCAGAAGTTCCCGCGCTTCGAGAGCTATCGAGAGAACATCGATGGTCGCTACTGGTTTCCGACCTACGTCTACGCAGATGACTTGCTCGAGTTCAAGAAAGGCCCGAGCGTTCACCTGCGAGTTGTCGTGCGCTATACCAACTACAGGAAGTTCTCCGGCAGAATAAAGTTGGCTGACGAAGGCGAGCCCGCAGCCGACGAGGACGTCAAGGCTACCGAGTCGAAGAAGCCAGTACCCGTTAAGCCGCCGGAGCCGCCAAATCTCTGAGAACAAGAAGCGCCTTTGATTGCGAAATGCCACGATGCTTTCTCTGGCCCTGTTGATCACGGCAGCCGTATTGCTTTCGCCCGCCGGCTCACCGCCGGCCGGCGCGCAGCCGCGCCAGAATCCCTCACCATCCGAGGTACTCGCGCTGACCGCTGAGCACGGCAAAGAAACACTTCAAGCGCTTCGCGAGTTTACCTACTATGCCGAGCTTACGATCGAAACGGTCAGCCAGGCCGAGACGATAACCGGCAAGTACTACCGCTTTTCTCAGATCTCCTACGCCAAGGATGGCACCAGGCAAGAAAAAGTCCTCGAGAACACGTCCACTCTGCCCACGGGCGTTTACATCGGCACGAACGCCGCCAACAATCTAACGCGGGTCTATCAGTTCATCATCACCCCGGAGACGCTCAATGAGTACGAGTTGAGTTACTTCGGCCGAGAGCGCTTGGACGAGCTGAACACTTACGTCTTCGACGTAAAGCCAAAGGTGAAGCTGCCCGATCCCGACAACAGCGACGAACGATACCTGAAGGGCCGGGTCTGGATTGATGATCAGGATCTGTGCGTCGTCAAAGTCTCGGGTGAAGCGTTGCCCGAGCAGAACGCGCACCGTACGCCAAAATTCGAAACTTACTTTCAGAACCACGACAAGTACTGGTTCCCCGCCTACACTTCGGCTGATGACGAGGTGCGCGTTGGCCGGAGCTCGACGCGAGTAGTAGTGAAGGTTCGCTTCACAAGCTACAAGAAAGCGGGACCGAAAGGATGAGCGCAGGCTTGGCGGCCCTCCGGCTTGAGTCACCCTCAGCGCGGCTCGCGTGCGCGGCCGCCGTGTTCATCGCTTCGCTTTCGACTTATTCATTGACGCTTGCGCCGGCCGTCACGCTTGTAGACAGCGGCGAGCTCATCGTCGCAGCACGCACACTCGGTGTGGCACACCCTCCCGGCTTTCCGCTGTATGTCCTGTTGGCCCATCTCGCAACGTTGATTCCAATTTGCTCGGTAGCGGTTCGAGTCAACTTCGCATCGGCGGTTTTTGCTGCGTTGGCTTCGGCGACTCTGACGCTGATCGCAGCCGAAGCGCTGCTGACAGCGAGGCCGGTTCAAGGGAAGACGAGCCAACGAAAGCCAGATCGCGGCGACAGGGCGAAGAAAGCCGTGCCTTCCAAGCGATCCAAGGCGGCAGAACCGGTCCTTGATTCGACCGCGAGCCGGATCGCGCTCGTGGCTTGTCTTGCTGCAGGTCTCTTGTTTACGTTCTCGAGGACGTTGTGGGCCTACGCTACGATAGCCGAAGTCTATGCGCTGAACACATTTTTGATAACCGGCATCTTTCTTCTGATGTTCCACTGGCGCCGCCTCATTATCTCGGATCCGAGCCCGAGCGCCGCCGGCATGATCAGCAGACACGACCTATGGCTTGACGCCGGCGCGTTGTGGTTCGGGCTGGGACTCGGCGTGCATCACGTGAGCGTCGGTCTTATGCTGCCGGCTCTTGCGTGGTTGGTGCTGGCGACGGAAGGGCTCACGTTCTTCGCGAGCAAGAGGCTGCTCCGCGCCGCAGCTTCTGCGGTTGCCGGGCTTGTGGTTTACATCTACCTTCCACTCGCCGCGTCTCGTTCGCCGATTATGAACTGGGGCGACCCGCAAACGCTTCAGCGATTCTGGTGGCACATAACCGGAAGACAGTATCAAGTCTTCTTTACTTTTTCTTCCGAACGTATAGGACATCAGCTCGGAGAGTTCTTGCAGTTCGTTGGCCGTCAGTTCGGGCCGGTGGGTCTGCTGATTGCCGTGCTGGGAGCGCTGGCTCTGTTCAAGCGGGATAAAACGACGTTCGGGTTTCTCGGTCTCGTGATAGCTTGCAATGTGATCTACTCGACCGGCTACGAGATTGCCGAAGACAAAGACGCCTATTATCTTCCTACTTTCGCGGGTATCGCGTTCGCCAGTGCGTTCGTCGTCGAGTGGTTGGTCATCCGCTATCTGCGGCTCAGCCGATTACCACGTGCAGCTTCCGTCGCTCTCGTGTCGCTGGTGTTGCTGCTCGCTCCAACTCTCGGGTTCTTTGGCAACCTGGGGTTCAACAATCGAAGCCGTTATTTCATCGCTCAGGACTACGTCGAGAACATTCTCAACACGATCGAGCCCGGCGGTATGTTGCTGACTCGCGACTGGCAAGTGTACTCGCCAATGTTGTACGTGAACGAGATCGAGCGCCGCAGGACAGACGTAATTGCCATCGACATAAACCAGCTTCGCCGCGCGTGGTACTTCGACTATTTAGATCAGGCTTATCCGGGCACGATCGACGAGGCCCGCGACAAGGTCGATTCGTTTCTGGAAGACTTGAGGCAATGGGAGCAAGACCCCGACCTCTATCAGCGAGACGCTTCGTTAAATCAGCGAATCAACACACATTTTTACGACATGATTCGCGCGTTCGTGATTGACCATCTGCGACGCGGGTCTGTCTACATTACCCAAGACATCGCGCTCAATCGCGATGCCTCGGACGCCGAGCTGACGAAGTGGCTTTCGGATTCTTATCAACTTGTGCCTCAGGGTTTGGTCTTTCAGGTAACCGGGAAGGGCGCGACGGTGCAACTAACTGAGGCGCGGCTCGTGACGCGCGGGTTAGCCGACGGCACGGTTAGATTCGAGTCCGATGATGTGGTAAAGGTTAAGGTGATTCCGGTTTACACGAGTATGCTGTCCAACCGCGGGCGGTATCTTGCGGCGCAAGGCCGTTACGAAGATGCAGTCGAAGCTTTGAAGCAGGCTCTGGAAATCGAACCTGGTTTCGGCCCGGCCCAAAAAGCCTTGTATGAGAGTCAAAGCGCGATGCGGAAGTCAGGCATGGTAACAGATCCGTGAGCGAATGCAGCGAACTTGAAAGTCGATAGATGTGAATAGTGCCTGGCGGGGCACCGAGAGATCTTCGCAATCGGCCACGCCTTTCACTATAATCCAACACCTGGAGTGGATGATGTCAGCAAACCAGGAGACAACGTTACAGCCGGGCCGCTCATTGAGCGCAGCAGAAATCTATCTCGAGATGAAGCGGCGGCTGGATCAGGGAGCGCGCGCGGCGATGGCAACCGTGGTAAAGACGCGGGGCTCTACACCCCAGCAAGTCGGGGCGAAGATGGTGATCTTCGACGACGGCTCGTTTATCGGCACCGTCGGCGGCGGATGCGTCGAAGCCGACATCTGGGCTGAAGCTCGCGATGTGCTGCGCTCGGGTCAAACAGGCATCTATCATTTCAATCTGGCCGACGAATACGAAGATGCGGAAGGCATGGTGTGCGGCGGACAGATGGACGTTCTCATTGAACGATGGTCCTACGACGACTGAGTTGTCTCCTCCCGTAGAGCGCATGTCGATTGCGAACTCCCGCACCTACCATATGACTGCCCCTTAGCTTGTGGGGCTTTCTCCAATACTCGATAAACCGTTGAGTGCCGATCGGAAAACACTTTCTGCACCCGCGAACTTTGATTCGCGATGCTTATAAACTCGCGATGCTCGTGATCCGTGAACTAAGGGCAAAGCAATCAGCGCAAGGGCAGCTGTCATTACCCACCCGTCTATTGTCCGCTTAGTTTTCATAATGTCCCTCTCCTCAGTTGTATGAGCTCCCGGCGCGCGGCCATCGCTACGAACCGCGTGAGGACGAACGTAACAACAGCAGTCGAACACAGGTCCCGCACAACTAGTACTTGCCGCTTCTTCAAAAGGAAATCGAGCAGGCCATGCTACAGAAGACAACCAGATCCTGAGCTGCAGGGACAGGTTGTTCCTACTGCCTGGCGACCCCACGTAAGAGACCGTTCTTTCTTATTGGCTGATCTTGCGACTCTCACAAGCTCAGAAAACGAAGTACCTGGCCACGCACTCCCGCGAAAAGCTGTAGAGCGTAGCTATGCGCCATTACAGAAGAGCCCTTTCGGCAGGTTTAGATACGTAGATGTATGGTTTAAATTTGGATGGCACGGCAGATGCCAAACCAGGCGACTGTTATGCTAGACTGCCGTTCTCACTTATGCCGGATCAACGCGTGCTAATCGTTGACGACGAAGCGGCCGCTCGCCAGGGGTTGAGCGAGTTGGTCGCCAACTGGGGCTACGTCACGGAGACCGCCGGTGACGGCCGTGAAGCCAAGGAGAAGGTCGAGAGCTTCGCGCCGCTGGTTGTGATCACCGACGTCGTGATGCCTCACGTGGACGGCTTCAAGCTACTTGCCCATCTTCGGGAAGACTATCCCGATACCGCAGTTGTTCTTCTGACAGGTCAAGGTTCGATCGACGCGGCGATCCGCTCGGTAAAGGACGAAGGCGCATTCTATTACTTCGAAAAGCCTATCGACATGCGCAGGCTCCAGCTTGTGCTGAAAAAGGCAGCCGAATACAGCAGCGCCCGGCGTGAGAACGAAGTGCTTCGCCGCCAGCTTCGGCAGTACGGCGCGTTCGGGGATATGGTCGGCAGTTCAGACGCGATGCGCGAGGTCTACACTTTGGTCGAGCAAGTTGCGCCAAGCGCGGTGTCGGTGCTGGTCACCGGCGAGTCGGGGACCGGCAAGGAGTTGGTCGCGCGCACGATTCATAAGCTCAGCCCGCGCGCCAACCAGCCGTTCATCGCCATCAACTGCGCGGCAGTGCCCGAGACGCTGATGGAATCCGAGTTGTTCGGCCACGAGAAGGGCGCGTTCACCGGAGCAGCCGGCCGGCGCATCGGGTGCTTCGAACTGGCGAATAACGGAACTCTCTTGCTGGACGAGATCGCCGAGATGCCGTTCTTGCTTCAAGCCAAACTGCTTCGCGTGCTCGAAGACAAGCTTGTCAGGAGACTAGGCTCGGGCAAGGAGACAACGGTCGACGTCCGCGTCATCGCCGCGACTAACAAAGATCCTTATCAGCGAGTCCAGGAAGGCGCCTTGAGGGAGGACTTGCTGTACCGATTGAACGTCATTACAATCAAGCTGCCCCCGTTGCGCGATCACCTCGACGATATTCCGCTGCTTGTTCAGCATATGATCGAGGACTTGAGCCGCCGTCACACCAAGAGCGCGCGGCTGATCTCGACCGAGGCAATGGAAGTGTTGCTCGACCATAGCTGGCCGGGAAACGTTCGCGAGCTTCGAAACGTTATCGAACGCGCCGTGGTCATATGCGAGGGCGAGATAATCGAGAAGCGCCACTTGCCTTTGCACATCAGCGGATCCCGACCCTCACCCAACGTTGATGCGGTCACGATACCGATAGGCATGCCTCTCGATGAGGTCGAGCGCCGAGTCATATTGAGCACGTTGGCTCGAAGCGACTACAACAAGACGCGGACTGCGGAGACTCTTCACATAAGCCTGAAAACGCTTCACAACAAGTTGAAGGCTTACAGAGAGGCAGGCGAGGAACAATTGGACTAAACCCGATCGCAAGCCGTCGGAGATAGCGGTCACCGCGACCGCCGTTTGTTGCAGCATCCATCACTTCAATGGAAACGACAGTGGCAGCCGAGACACAACCGGTTCGAGATGAGAGGCTCGAACGCGCAGCAGCGGGCGCCCGCAGCTCATGGTTGCCAAAGCTCGGCGTGCGGGCTCGTCAGATCGCGCTTATCACCCTGCTGGTGGCGCTGGTCGTCATCGTCACCACAGTCATCAACATCGCGCATCTGACCGGCGTGATCGTCAGCCGCACAACGGAGCAGGCCAGCCAGGTATCAAGCCAGATCGCTTACGCCGTCCAGCAGGAACTCGTCCATAAGAGCGCAGCAGTCAATCACCTGGACGATTACGCCGCGCTCGTAAGCGAGCACTCCCCGGTTCGCGGGTTGATGGAATCAACGATCGCTTATTCGCGTACGATCACTTACCTTTACCTCACCGGGCCGAGCGGTCAGATAATCAGCGATCGTGAAGGCAGGAGAGAACTGGCCGCTAACCGGTATATGATCGGCGACGTCGCAGTCGAGCGCCCCGATCTGAGCAGGCTCGCCGCCGAGAGCGGGTACGTTCAGCTCGCGCGAGTGCTGTTCGGCGCGCCAATCTACGAGTACTCGAAAAGGATCGAAGGCGAGAATGGCTTCTCTTGTGATCTTCACATCGGTGTCTCAGCCGCCGCGGTGAAGGGTGAACTGCTCTCTCCGATCGCGACAAACCTGATCATCGGACTGCTTGCAATCCTGGGAGCGGCGATCGTCGCCATCATCTCCACAAACCTGTTACTGAAGCCTCTGGAAGTTATTTCAACCAGTATCGACCGGCTTGGGCTTGCGGAAGAGTCCTCCGCGATTAGCGGTGTGCGGCTCCCTCCCGATCAGATGGTCACCGGAGTGACAACTCGGTTGCGGGAGCTTGGCGAGCGGATGGCGGGCGAGCGCAGCGAGCTTGAGATAATGCGCGGACGGCTCAGGCAGGTCATAAGTCACCTCGAGGAGCGGCTGCTTCTGATCAACCGCGAGGGGCGGGTGATGCTGGTGAGCCCCGATGCGGAACAGATCCTCGGAGTTCATAATACCGAGCTGACAGGTCTTCCGATCGACGAGAGTCTCGGGCGGGACCATCCGCTGGTTGAGCTTATCGAGCGCTCGTTTGGCGAACGGCGTTCGATTCCGCGCAAGACACTGCTCGTACCTGACGGCGAACGGACTCGCCAACTGCTCGCTTCAGTTCAATACATAGAGGACGCGGGCGAGCCGGTCGGAGTCCTGGTGAGCATGCGCGACTACGAGTCGTTCAGAAAATACGAGTCGCAATGGGATCTCTCGAAGAAACTGGCTGACCTCGGCCGAATAACATCCGGAATCGCGCACGAGGTCAAGAACCCGCTGAACGCGATGGTGATTCATCTTGAGATTCTCAGATCAAAGCTCGAGTCGGGCATGGCGGACCCGAAGCCGCACCTCGAGATACTGGACTCAGAGATCAAGCGGCTAGACCGCGTCGTTCAGACATTTCTGAACTTCACTCGGCCGCTTGAGATTCACCTCGATCCGCTTGATCTGAATTCGATAGTCAGCCAAGTGGCGACGCTGGCTTCAACAGAAGCTGAGGAGCTAGGCGTCACAATCAACACCCATTTGAGTCCCGCCCCGTTGCTCATCAAAGGCGACGCCGATTTGCTCACCCAAGTACTACTGAACGTCATCATCAATGGATGTCAGGCCATGCCCGAGGGAGGTCCGTTGAAGGTTACGACTTCACGAGCGAGCGACGGCTCGGCGCGGATTGCTGTAACGGATCGCGGGATAGGTATCGGTGAAGAAGGGCGCGAGCGTATCTTTAATCTTTACTACACGACAAAAAAGGGCGGGACCGGAATAGGTTTGGCTCAGGCGTTTCGCGCGATTCAGCTTCACAACGGAAGCATCAACTTCGACAGCGAGGTCGGAGTGGGCTCGACCTTTGAGATCATATTGCCTGCTATGAGTTGAGCGAATGCGCGATCGGTGAGCGCAAATCTAAGCTCACCGGTTACGCATCACGAATCACTTTCCCCTCATCGCCCACTTACCGGCGCGGTTCCGTAGTAGACCCGCTTATACGACACCACCTGCGGGCTGTTCGTCTGCGATTTCACCGTTGGCTCGCCGGTCGGTCCGCCGCTGTCAACCACGTAACCGGGATAGAACGGCGGCGACTGGCCTTGGTCATACCGCGGGTCCCACTTGCCTTTGTACAGATAGCCATGGAACGCTCCATCGTACACTCCCAGGTTGTCGTAGTTGCTCGACTGCATTCCGCCGACAAGGTTGAAGTTGCCTCGAAAAGGCTTGTTCTGCCAATTGCTCGTATCTGATCTGACACGCCCGCCCCACGCTGTGCCCCTCGGCCCCAGAATCGGGTTACCTTCCGAGTCTTTCAAGTCAAAGGCGGCCATTGAAGCATGCACGGTGAGGTTGTCGGGTGCGCGTCCGTCGCTCGGGATGTTGATGTTGCCACCCGAAGCGAAGATTCCGAGCACGTTGTTCGCATCCGTGTTGATCGGGTTCCCCGCGGCGTCGGCGACAGGGGTTTCATAGGTCAGGTCGCCGGTTAGGGTCACGCTTCCCCCAGCCACCGGCAGTCTTGGGTTGCCGGTCGGAGATCCCCCGGCAGTGACGGTCACGGCGAAGTTCGAATCAATCGCGGGTATCGGCTGAGCGTTCCTGTCCCGGCCAGGACCGTGAAGTGACGCAACGTCCCCCCGAACATAGAGTGATGCCGCCGCGCGACTTCCGTTATCAACTATCGAGCGGTCCTTCGGAACTCCTCTCAGCGTGCGAGTGCCGTTGCCGGCATCGATAGTCGTTGTGCCTGCGTCCATATCGATCACGATCGCAGTCGTCTGGTTACCCTGTCGTATTCTGATGATCTGGCGATTGCCTGACGGATCTGCGCTCAACGTGATCTCGTCCACGTCACCCATCACATAGAAGCCACTCCCCGACAAGCTTTCGCCATCGGAAGGAACGTAGATGCCCTGCGCGAGCGTTGGCGTTGTCGAGATTGGGTCCTTAGGCTCGGCGAGCTCATTGCCCAGGTCGCTCGCGAGTCGAAGCGCCTTGTGCAACTCGCCGTCCGATGGTGGGCCAGCCGACAGCGCGTAGCCGCCATCAAGGACTGCGCGAGCTTGATCGAACGCGTTGCCGCTGGCCGGGATCGGATCAACTCCGCGATCAAACCCCGCGAGGAACTTCGGTGCTACGAGCACGCCGTCCACAACATCCGAATCGGCGTCAACCGGAGGAGGCGGAAAGCCGGCTGCGTGGCGATAATAACTCGCGGTCTTGTAGACCTGAGTCACATAGCCGCGAAACGCCGGCGCGTCGCTTCCGTCAGCCGGCGTCCAAAAGCCAAAACGCTCGTTGGTGTGCACGCGGCCTGCAAACCGATCGCCCGGACCGAGTCCTTGATAGATAAAAGGCCCTTCGGGACTGTAAGGATCGAAGTGATCCAGAAACAACGCGAACTCCGAAAAACTGCCAACACGAATGCCACCCCCGTCGGTTCTGACCAGCAGCTTGAAGTTCAATACGCCCTCTTCGACGAGAGTCACAGCGCCGTTCAATCCGGAGATGCCCTCACCCACCGACTCAAGCTGGTATGTGACCGCGTACGGCTCGACTTGACCAAGCCTCGGATAGAGTGGGTTTATTAGCTGCACTCGGTTGCCGGTGTGAGCCGGGTCAAAATCCGAAGCCGGGTAAGGCATTTGAATGTCTTTGATCTTTATCTTTGTCCGGTAGCCGGCTTCGTTTGGAAACTTCTCCCGCTTGTTGAAAGCCTGCTCAGCGGTGGTGGCAAAGTCATTCGCGTTGAGCGTCGGCTCGCCCGGAGTGATTCTCGGAGGATTTGGCAGCGAGCCAAGCACAAACCTGTCGTTACGAAGCACCCGGTGCAAGTTGTTAATGCCGGCTTCTGCCGCGTAGAACCCGCTGGTAAGGTTCTTGAAGTTCGACGTGATGGACTTGTCAGAGAGCGCGGTGAATGTCACGGCGAGCCCCAGCATAAGCAGCAACGACAAAATCAGCATCACCCCAACCAACGCCATGCCTCGCTCGGCCTCCGGCTTCCACTCATGATCCGTGAATCTCGACAGGATGGTCTTTACTCCGACGACGTTCTCTTGTAATGAACTCCCTCTCCTAGCCATCACACTCACCTCCTGAAATCCCGGTTCTCCCGAACCATGCTTTCTGCCAGCTTTCTCCCACTCAAGGTGTTTCCTCTTAGGGCCGCGGGTTTAAGCGCTCGCCTAAACGGGGCTTCTTACCTATCCGTCGCGTGCGATAGTTATAACCGCCGCCGCCGAAAGCACTCGAGTTATCGTCCCCAAGTGCTCCTCGCCCGTTGCCGCCAAAGCCATCACCACCAAACCCATCGGAAACGCCAGCCCCCGGCCCGCCGAAACCGCCGCCATCGCCGCCGCTGCCATTGGTTCCGCCTTCACCCGGCAAACCCGGCGAACTCGTACCGCCGCCCGGCGCAGATCCGAACCCGCCGCCCGGCACCAGCCTCGGCCGTATAACGCTGGCGAGTGTCACGAGCCGCTCGGCCTTTGGATCGTTCTTTAGCTCGGTGCGGGCTGTCATCGTAACTTCAAGCGCAGAAGTTTTGTATTCTCTCGATATGTTTTGCTGTCTGACCCATGATCCGTCGAGTTCGCCGTCCTTCACTTCAAGGTAGCGAAGCTGAAAGGCTACGACGTTGCGGGCAATCGAAATCGCGGGCCCGTTGTCTATCGAAAGCGCGAACGTCGGATGCTCTTTGTTGGATTTGCGGTCCACAAAGTACCGCTTGATCGTGACGGGTCGCAGGGTGAATGAGCCGTTGTCATAGCTTGATCCGAACGCAACTTCGGGTTGAACGCCGCGGTGCTCGACCGCATCAAAGGTCAACCCGATCGCACCTTCTGAAGTCAACTTCGCGGAGGTGACCTTGATGAAATCAAACTGCACCGAGCCATCTTGGAGGACGCTGCTGACAATGAACTCTTCATTGGGAGTCAGCGCATTGATAACGGCGTTCGGATCGACGCGAGACAAGGTGTTAGGCAAAATCTCGACGTAATGATCGCCCACCGCGAAGTTTCGCGTCGAAGCGGGAATGAACGGAAGCGCTCCGGATGGGAGCTTTGATTCGGTGTCCGAGGAAACTATCGTGACCTCGTCAGTCTTGCCTTCCGGACCGTCAGACGAATAGATTGAACGGAATCGCTGACCTAGTCCGAGACTGTTCTCCTTCGATTGCTGTATGTCGCGAGTAAGAAAGTCCATCAGCAACCGAGCATTCTGGTCCATCTCAGAAACGCCTTGCTCGGCGCGAAATATCGTCTGGCTCTTGCCCAGCAACGCGACCACCGATCCCATGATCACCGTGAACACCATCATCGCAATCATCAGCTCGGTCATCGTGAAGCCTTGTTCTTGCGGCTTTTCTGCTGGTTCGGTTTGAACTCTCTCTTTAGGTTCCATCGGGTTGTCTCCTCACGCGTTTATCTGAGTAGGTTTCATTCGGCTATTGATTGCTGATCACCGTGTATAGATCGACAAGCTCAGGGGATTTGCCGGTCGTAGAGTTCTCGCTCTTGACCCGCACAGCGATCGTCAAACGTCTGTCGGCCGGATTCTCCTCGTTGCTCGACGCGATCGCCCACCTGCGCGAGTAGCTGACCCGCTCATCGCCGAACGGGTTCCCGGCTGAAATCGTTCCGTCCGGACGGCGAGTCTCAGCCGTGCCATCCGGTCGAACCACCGTGACGGTGCCTTCAGGCTCGACGTCGTCACGGCCAGCAAGGATGATCTTGTCGAAGTAGTAGTAACCGTCAGGGCCCCAGGTATCCTGCTCGATGTCCCCAGCGATGTAGGAATCGTCCGAACCGTTAGCGTTTGGATTTGGCGCCATCTTCCCCGGATCGACAAGCCGCTGAAAAGAAATCGCGCCAAGCTGTTCGAGCTTGTCTTGTGCGAAAGTGGTAGCAGTAGTGAAGTTGCGCGAACTTGCGTTGGTTTTCATTGCTACGGTGAACATCCCAGCGAGGCTTACAAGTCCCACGACCGTTACAAGCATCGAGATCAGAGCTTCGACCAGTGTGAAGCCTTTCTCCCCTGAAGCCATGTTCTTCTGATCGATGTTTTCCGGATGAGTAAGAAACGTCATCTCTTTTTCTCCTGTGCTAAACAACCGCACGATCAATCACAGCAAGGGGGACCCGATACGTTTTGGACCGGCTAGCTCTTACCCGCATGAAGTGTCTCGGAAAGCGTCACCTGCCCCGTTGGAGAAACAGTAACGATTTGGTAAAACCCGTTCGCCCCGTTGATACGAATTGCGGCGCTCTCGCGTGGCATAGGTGTAACCACGCCTCGCCCGTCAAAAGAGATTTGGCGTGGCGCGTCCGAAGCGATAGTGACGCCTTCGGGCAAGCGCACCGCTCCTTTGTTCTGAGGCACACCAGCTCCGATCGGGTCGTATTGCTCGATATCAACGCGCTGAACCTCCACAACCAAGATTCCCGCCCGAGTGTTGTTAGAAGTCGCAAGATACCGAGCGCGCTGGACTGCTGTGGCGACATTTCGCGCCCCGACACCCAACCGGTAATTCCGCATATAGGCAAGAATCTGCGGGACGACGAAAGCCGCAACTACTGCGATGATCAGCAGCACTATGGCCATCTCGATCAACGAGAAGCCTTGCTCGCGTTGGCCATGATCCGAGTTAACAGCAGATTTTGATCGCAACATATGGTTACAAACTGGGGAAGACGTTTATCGGCGCCACGCATCGCCTACCAGAAGACAAGGAAAGCTCAGCATCCCGTTCCTGGAGGCTCCTTGACACTAGTTCGAGTTGATTACCGTAGGGGTTGATCGAGCAAACCGCTTTGAATCGGCTGGTAGAAAGGCAACCATCATTCCGTTGTGAGCCGTGGGGGTCGCGCGTCCCAGCAACCGACTGACACCGGATACTGCTTCATAGTAAACTAAGGCGGAGCACTTGAACGCGAGGTACAGCGCTTTCATTTCGCTTTAGGAGTCGCGATGGTCACCACATTAAACCAAAACGAGCACGTATCAACCGACAACCTCGATCTGTTGCTGGTCGTGCTGCCGCCGCCAATTCGCGATGCGCTCGCCGGCGCCGGCAAGATCGAATCGTTAATAGAGGTTGTACTGGATCTAGGCCGCCAGCCGGAAGCGCGCTATCCCGGCGAAGCCGTCTACTTGAACGACTCGTTGATCAGTCATGAGGACCTTGAGTACGTTGCCAGCCGCGCCGGCCAGTTCACCCGCGACAACCGCGCCGGTATTGAGCGCACGCTGCACAGGATTTCGGCGATGCGAAATCGGCTGGGTGAGATCGTCGGGTTGACTTGCCGGGTGGGCCGCGCGATCTACGGAACAGTGGACATAATCAGAGACATCGTCGAGTCTGGCCAAAGCATTCTGCTGATGGGCCGTCCCGGCGTAGGCAAGACGACTCTGCTCAGGGAAGCCGCGCGGGTGCTGGCCGACGACCTCGCGAAACGAGTCATTGTCGTCGACACTTCGAACGAGATCGCAGGCGATGGCGACGTGCCTCACCCCGGCATTGGGAGAGCACGGAGAATGCAAGTACCTGAACCCGAACTTCAACATCAAGTGATGATCGAGGCAGTCGAGAACCACATGCCGGAAGTGATCGTCATCGACGAGATAGGAAGCTCACAGGAAGCGCTGGCCGCTCGCACGATCGCAGAGCGCGGCGTGCAGCTCATAGCCACGGTTCACGGCAACACGCTTGAGAACTTGATGATCAATCCGACGCTCGCCGATCTTGTCGGCGGCATACAACCTGTCACGCTCTCGGATGAAGAAGCGAGACGGCGCGGAACCCAGAAGACTGTGCTCGAACGAAAAGCCCCGCCGACGTTCGACGTGCTGATCGAGATTCAGGACAAGGACCGGCTTGCGATTCATCAAGACGTTGCCGAAGCCGTGGACCAGATGCTGAGAGGTTTCCTGCCCGGCACTGAGATTCGAGAGCGGCGCGCGGAAGGCGAGTTCACGGTCACGCGTGCCAGCTCGGTAAGCCGGGAAAGCGCCGCGGGCGAGTTCTCCGGTGAGTCGATCGGACAACGGCGGGAGGGCCGCCAGCGCGCCAAACTACTGCGAATCTACCCGTATGCGTTGAGCCGCGAAAGGCTCGAGCGGGCGATTGTCGATCTCGGCGTACCGGCAGCTGTGACATCTGATCTGGGCGAGGCCGATGTGCTGCTAACGCTGAAGTCACACGCAAAGCGGCAATCGCAGAAGCTTCGGGAAGCGCGCGGGAAGAATATCGAGGTTCACATCGTTCGAAGCAACACGCTCACGCAGATGGAGAACTTCTTGCGCGAAATCTTCGGTGTTTTTATTTCGAGACCCGCCACTGAAGAGGCCGCGATGCAGGAAGTTGAAGACGCAGTGATCGAAGCCGTCGAACGCCGGCGGCAGGTCGAGCTTTCGCCGCAGCCGCGACACGTTCGAAGAATGCAGCATCTCTACATCGAGCGCAGCGGATTGCAGTCAGAGAGCAAGGGACAAGACCCGATGCGACGCATCGTTATTCATCCAATTTGAGCGAGTTCTCCCACAGAGGCAGGACGGAGACTAACGTCGATGTTACTTGACGGGATTGAAGGCATCCCAATCGTAAGTGAATCCTAGCGAGAAACCGGTCCTTGGCGCCCGCTTGGAAATGCCAAACACGCCCGCCGCGTTCCAGCGCAACCCGAGCGCCTTTATTTGGGCGCCGAGCCGCGCTTCCCCGAAGCCTTCCGTTCCTAGCGGCGGGTTCGTCCGGGTCGAATGCAATCCGTTCACTTCACCAACTAGATTCACGCGATCGTTCACCGTGTAGATTCCAGCGAGGCCATACAGCAAAACGTCGTTCTGCGACGTCGAGCTCAGAGGCGATGTCAATATGCCGAGCCCGAGGTTCCCAAACACGTTCAGCCTGTTGTCGAGAGCGTGTTTCCCCGCGGTCACCATCCCGTAGAAATTCATCGTGTTGGTTCCGATTCCTCGAGCCTGATTCGAATTGGGCAACTCGACTCCAAAACGAAATCCTACCGACGGCGCGACTCGCGACTCGTTCCAAAGCTTTATCTTCATCCACAGCTTCGCGTCTCCAACGTCGTTCGTGTCCTTGAGGTTCGCACCAAGCGTAAGCGGGATTGCGGAAGGCCCCAGGCGATCGATCGACAGAAACTCTCGCACCGTCCACTCGATTTGGAACTCTACATTCGGCGCAAATCCAAAGCTTAGCCTCGTATCGCCGAGCCTCGTGAGATCGCCTCGCAAACCAGACAGCGGGAACTGCTGGTTCTGAAGAAACTCGACTCCTGTTTCAATCCGGATCACGCCTGGTTTAATGATGTCTACGTCTTCGGTCAACAGCGGCCTTTGTTGTGCGTCCGCGGTCATTGACGTCGCGGACCAAAAACCGAGCGCGAGAAAGAACCGGCAGAGCCAGTTCGTCATCCGCGGTACTAACGAAGATTTGGCGGACTCGAATCTCATGAGTCAACTCGTGCGGCGATTCTATTGGGGGTCATTCTCTTTGTCAAACAACCCTTTCAAGCACATTTCTTCGTGAGGCTACGGGACAAGGAGGATTCTTCCAAGCGGGTGGAACTTGCCGATCGGAGACGCAGCCTGAAAGAGCGAGTGACCGGCCCAGTCACCGAGCACTAGCCGCCCGTTCCAAGGCCCCAGCAGAGTTCGATCGCAAGCTTGATTGCGTTTTTTCCCTCGGGTTGCGAGACCTTCTCCACAACGTTCTTCATCCCCGCGATGTGCGGGACCTTCAATGCCTGATCCGCAGGCACATCAACGTCCGGCTTGACGCCGGTGCCTTCCCAATTTGTCTTGCTGATCGGGTTGATCGCTCGACCGCTGGGAACCCAGATTGCGAAGTGCTGTTTGAAGCTCGCTCGCCTTCGGAGTTCCAAGGCTGAGAAGTCTATGTTCATCGACCCAAGCTGACTCACCTGGGCGTCGGCGGGTCGCTCGGATCAACATTCCGCCGAGTCCAAAGTTCCTTAACCTGAAGCACCTCAAACGTTGAACTTGCGATTGAGTAACTGGGTAGTGGGTCAGTAAGTGCGATCTGCTGTGGGCCGCAAGCTTTACGTGCTAATATCTTTTGTGTAGTATTTGGTCGTTTCAAGAGTCAGCATGGAATGAAGTAATCAGGCGTGATTCAGTCATCGCTCCTCAATCTTAACAGGACAGGCAATAATGGAATCCACCACTATTCTGAACAACGTTGAAGACAAGCAGATCGAAGAACTCGAGACCGTGACAATCCGCTTCGCCGGCGATTCAGGCGACGGCATGCAGCTCACGGGCACGCAGTTCACCAACACAACCGCGATCGTCGGAAATGATATTTCTACACTTCCCGACTTCCCTGCCGAGATTCGTGCACCTGCCGGTAGCTTGCCGGGCGTGTCGGGCTTTCAGTTGAACTTCTCGAATCACGACATTCGAACACCCGGTGACGAGCCAAACGTCCTGGTGGCGATGAACCCGGCTGCGCTGAGAGTGAATATTGAGGACCTCGAGCCAGGCGGCATCCTGATCACAAACACTGACGCGTTTAACGAAAACAATCTCAAGAAGGCGGGTTACACGCAGAACCCGCTCGAAGACGGAAGTCTAACGGGCTATCGCCTGTTTAAGCTCCCAATAACGACGTTGAATCGCGCCGCGCTGCGTGACGAAGTCAAGCTGCCATCAAAGGAGATCGACCGGTGCAAGAACTTCTGGGCGCTCGGCTTAATGTACTGGCTTTATGACCGGCCGCTCGAACCGACGGAACGATGGATCGGGGCCAAGTTCAAACGCAATGCGGAAGTGGCGAAGGCCAACCTGACAGCCCTGAAGGCCGGCTTCGCTTACGCGGAGGCGGCAGAGATATTCACGACTCATTACCGTGTCCGAAAAGCCGCAATCGAGCCGGGGAAGTATCGCAACATCACCGGCAACGAGGCCACGGCGCTTGGGTTCGTGGCTGCGTCGGTGCTCGCGAAGCGTCCGCTGTTCTACGCCAGCTACCCGATTACTCCGGCGTCAGACATCCTGCACGAGCTTTCGACTAGAAAGAACTTCGGCGTCAAGACGTTTCAAGCGGAAGATGAAATCGCGGCAGTGTGCGCGGCGATAGGCGCTGCGTTCGCCGGTCAACTTGGACTGACCGGGACAAGCGGACCCGGTCTCGCCCTCAAGAGCGAGGCAATCGGGCTTGCGGTGATGACCGAGCTGCCGATCGTGATCGTAGACGTTCAGCGAGGCGGACCGTCGACGGGACTCCCGACGAAGACCGAACAGGCCGACTTGCTCCAATCGATGTTCGGGAGAAACGGCGAGTGCCCTGTAGCAATCGTGGCGGCGGCAACTCCGGGCGACTGTTTTCACATGGCCATAGAGGCGTTTCGAATCGCGACCAGGCACATGCTGCCGGTCATCTTTCTGACAGACGGATATCTGGCCAACGGCGCGGAACCGTGGCGTGTGCCCAAGATGCACGAGTTACCGCGCTTTGAGGTGACGTTCGCGACCGATCCCAACGGGTTCTTTCCTTACAGCCGCGATCCCGAGACGCTCGCAAGGCCCTGGGCGATACCTGGCACGCCCGGGCTTGAACACCGAATTGGTGGAATCGAAAAGCAAGACATTACCGGCAACGTCTCGTACGACCCTGAGAACCACATGCACATGGTGGTGACTCGAGCCGAGAAGGTCGCGCGGATAGCCGATGACATCGCGGAGCTCGAAGTGTTCGGCGAACCAACAGGGCGATTACTCGTCGTGGGTTGGGGCTCGACGTACGGCGCGATCACATCGGCCGTCGAAGAGATGCAACAACAGGGCAAGTCGGTGTCGAGCGCTCACATCCGGCATCTCAATCCCTTTCCAAGGAACCTGGGCGGTTTACTGGGTCGCTTTGATCGCGTGCTCGTCCCCGAGCTGAACATGGGACAGCTTGCGATGCTGTTGCGCGCACGGTATCTCGTTCCGGCGGTTTCGTTCCCGAAGGTCAAGGGCAAGCCGTTCAAGATCAGCGAGCTGACCGCGAAGATGAATGAATTGTACGAGGACTGAGAAGAACGAGGATCAGTTTCAGCAGCGAGACTCAAGATAAGGAAGACAATATGAGCACTAATCCAGGCACCTCAACAAACGGCGGCAACGGACAGACGCCGGTCAAACTCAGCAGAAAAGATTTCGTATCAGACCAGGAAGTCCGGTGGTGCCCGGGGTGCGGCGACTACGCAATACTCGCGCAGATTCAAAAGGTCATGCCCGAGCTCGGCATCGCTCGCGAGAACACCGTGTTCGTGTCCGGCATCGGCTGTTCGAGCCGCTTCCCTTACTACATGAACACGTACGGCTTTCACACGATACATGGCCGGGCGCCGGCGATCGCAACCGGCATCAAGGCTTCAAACCCTGATCTGTCGGTGTGGGTCATAACCGGAGACGGCGACGCGTTGTCGATCGGCGGCAACCATTTGATCCATGCGATTCGGCGCAACCTGGACATCAACATCATACTCTTCAACAACCGCATCTACGGATTAACCAAGGGGCAATACTCTCCGACTTCGGAGTTCGGCAAAAAGACCAAATCCACTCCGTATGGTGTGATCGACTATCCGCTGAATCCGCTGTCGGTGGCGCTCGCCGCCGAAGCTACGTTCGTGGGGCGCTCCGTCGACACCCACG
Source organism: Blastocatellia bacterium (assembly GCA_049273855.1). GTDB lineage: Bacteria > Acidobacteriota > Blastocatellia > UBA7656 > UBA7656 > Onstottus_B. Next base: position 15,978 of record JBASRN010000128.1, on the reverse strand, counting down.
TTCAGCATCTCCAGATGATCGTCGAGCGCGCGATGCACCACAAAGGCATCTCATTCGTCGAGGTCTATCAGAACTGCAACATCTTTAACGACCACGCTTTTGACATGTTCACCGAACGCGGCGTGAAAGACGATAAGATGATCCAGCTCGAGCACGGCAAGCCGTTGGTCTTTGGCAAGGAGCACAACCGCGGAGTTCGGATGCGAAGCGATATGCATCTCGAAGTCGTCGAGTTGGGCAACGGAACGAGCGAGTCGGATTTGATTGTGCACAACGAGAAAGCGCCGGACTCCTATCTTGCTTACATGCTCGCCCGAATGGAGTACCCCGATTACCCCGTGCCAATCGGTGTCTTCCGCGACGTGTTAAAGCCAACATACGAGGATATGCTCGCGGCTCAGGTAAACCAGGCGGTCGACACGATGGGACCAGGAGACCTCGAGAAGCTTCTCAACGCCGGCGACACGTGGGTCATTGATTAGTTTGGTGAGGTAGTGTTCGTCCGCAGCCTCTCGCTTACCAAGGCGCGGGCTGCTTTCACAAGAACGGCGGGACCACCAGCAGTTCCGGCCGGTGAAGCGCAGGTTGATCAAGGAGTAATACAGCTCAATGAACTCGCGGTTTTTCTCCCTCCTCACATTTGCAATACTTTCTTGTCTATTGATCGACGCTGCGAGTGTCAGTGCGGCGCGAGACGACTCATCTCCAGAGGCAGCGAAAGAAGTCCGTCAATGGGAAGTCACCGGACCCTGGGGCGGTGACGTGCGCGCGCTGGTAGCTTCACCCGACGACTCGGATCTTCTGTACCTCGGCACAAGCGACGGACAGATCTTCCGCTCGACTGATGGCTCGCGGACGTGGCGGCGGTTGAAGCCAGGTCTGGACAAGCGCGGAATCTCGGTGGACTGCATCGCGATCGATCCTCGCAACCCGAAAGTCATTTACGTGGGGGTGTGGCCGGTAGGGCTGGACCGGGAGGGTGGCATCTACAAGACCGAGGACGGAGGCGGAAAGTGGAAACTCCTCGAAGACACTGCCAAGCTGTCCATCCGTTCGCTCGCGATAGCGCCTTCAGACTCGAACTTCCTGATCGCCGGAAGCGCTAACGACGATAGCAGTCTCAACGGCGTGTTTCGCTCCACCGATGCCGGCAAGACCTGGGAACGCATTTCGCCCATTGGCGACAAAGAGATTCGCAACATCGAGTCGGTCGCGATTGATCCTCGGGACAGTAACGTACTCTACGTTGGTACGTGGCACCTTCCGTGGAAGACGACCAACGGCGGAGTCACCTGGAAACAGGCGGGCAATCAGATTGTGGGAATGATTAATGACTCCGATATTTTTGGCATCAACATTTTTGATACGTCGAGGCCGAACCTGGTGTATGTAAACGCGTGCAGCGGCATATTTCGCTCGGTGAACGCGGGCGATAAGTGGACCAAGCTTCCGGGCATTCCCTTCAGCGCGCGCCGCACCTACGCGCTGTTGCCGCACCCGGGCGAACCCAACACCATCTTCGCCGGCACCAGCGAAGGCCTTTGGCGATCAAGGGACGGAGGCAAGCGATGGATGCTGCTCACGTCCAAGAGCATGGTGATTCGCTCAATCGTGGTGACGCGCGATAAGCCGAATCGCGTCCTCATCGCTACCGACGATTTCGGGATCCGAATCTCCGATAACCTGGGCGATGACTTTGTCGAGTCAAACACCGGATTCATCCACCGGCACATCCTGGCTATCCAGGCCGACGCAGGCGAGCGCGGACGCATCCTCGCAAGCGTTTACCACGATGGCAGCGGGGGCAGCGTGTTTGCCTCGTTAGATGGCGGGGTGTCCTGGCAACCTTCGTCCCAGGGTATGGCCGGGCGAGATGTATTCGCATTCTATCAACTACCTGATCAGCCGAACGTAGTCTACGCCGGAACGAACAACGGTGTTTTTCGCTCAAATGATCGCGGCGCAAGCTGGTCTTCCACCGGCGCTGAACCGGTCAAGAAACTAGCGCCAGCCAGGAAACCGAAGGTGACCACGCGCCGGCGCGCAAGCGCGGCAACTGCGGTTGGCCGCTATCAAACCCTCTCCGCTTCCAAGCGCAAGCCGTCAAAACAGAAGAAGAAATCAGCCGCGAAAAAGCCGCCGACCAAGAAGCCAACCAAGAAGGAGCCCTTGGCCGGACAACTTGTCGAACTGACTCGTCAGGTGGATGACATAACTGGCTTCGTCGATGGCGAGGGCCGTCGCGGGCTTCTCGCGGCAACGATTGACGGGCTTTATCGGACGTTGGACGAGACTAAAGGTTGGGAGAAGGTCGCGATCGGCGGATATGAACCGAACGGCCGCGTGTACTCGGTCTCCACCCATAAAGACACTCCGCAAAAGATATTCATCGGAACCCAGCGCGGACTCTTCATATCAAACGACGCAGGCCAGTCCTGGGAACACGCCGATCGCGGGCCGAGCGATATGTATGTGAAGGCCATCGCTCAAGACCCGCGGGACGCGGCGATAGTCGTGATCGGCACAAATCAGTCTATCTTTCGGTCGACGAACGGCGGGCGCACGTGGGTTCGACGCGGAGGTGGATTGCCGTCCGGCGATTTCACATCGGTGGTCATGAATCCGACCAACCCCAATGAGGTGATGGCGGCGTGTTACTCGCAGGGCGGTGTGTACCGGTCGGCCGACAAGGGGTATACCTGGGAGCGCATCGACGCAGAGCTTCCGACCAATCGAGTGTGGACGCTGATGTTCGATCCTTTCGACCGAAACCGCACCTACGCCGGCAGCTTTTCGAGCGGCGTCTACGTTCTAACAGTCCAGCGCGGGGCAACAAGCAGTGGTCAGTAACCAGTAGTCCGTAGTCAGTAGTCCGTAGCTCGTTACCGGACGTAGCAGGTTCACTTGATTGACTACGGACCACGAACGACAAATCACGAGCCACAAACTACTGACTACTCACTACGGACTACTGACTACGGACAAACATCAATGAAAATCCACGAATACCAGGGCAAACAACTCCTGGCCAAATACGGCGTGACGGTGCCGCGAGGGGTAGTTGTCGATCACGCGGAGCAAGTTCCGGCGGCAGTCGAACAGCTGGGCCTTCCCGTAGTGGTTAAAGCTCAGATACATGCCGGCGGACGCGGCAAGGGCGGCGGCGTCAAGCTCGCGCGGACGTCCGACGAGGCAGTCGAGGTCGCCAAAAAGATCCTCGGGATGAAACTGGTCACTCACCAGACCGGCCCCGAAGGCCGCGAGGTCCGGACACTCCTGATCGAAGAAGGCTTGAAGATCAAACAGGAGTTTTATCTGGGGATCGTGCTGGATCGCGCGACCTCGCGCCTCGTCTTCATGGCCTCGTCGGCGGGGGGAATGGAAATCGAAGAAGTCGCCGCAAACGAACCGGAGAAAATCCTCAAAGAGGAGATCGACCCGGCTGTCGGGCTTCAGGCCTTCCAGGCGCGCAAGCTCGCGTTCGGCATCGGCCTTCCAAAAGAAGCAGTGAACAAAGCCGTGAAATTCATGACCGCGCTCTATCGAGCCTATGTTGACCTCGATTGTTCGCTAGCGGAGATCAATCCGTTCCTGCTTACCGAATCCGGCGAGTTGTACGCGCTTGATGCGAAGTTGAACTTCGACGACAACTCCATGTTCCGTCACCAAGACTTCGCTGAGCTGCGTGACTTGAATGAAGAAGATCCGCTCGAGATCGAAGCCTCAAAGCACGACCTGAACTACATCAAGCTGGATGGCAACATCGGGTGCATGGTTAACGGCGCGGGGTTGGCGATGGCCACGATGGACATCATCAAGCTAGCGGGTGGCGAGCCGGCGAATTTTCTCGACGTGGGTGGTGGAGCTTCGCAGGAGCGAGTCGAGAACGCCTTCAAGATTCTGCTTTCGGATAGGAATGTGAAAGCAGTGTTGATCAACATTTTCGGTGGGATCGTACGAACGGACATGGTGGCTTCGGGAGTAGTCGCAGCCGCCCGCAACCTCGGCGTCAAGGTGCCGGTGGTTGTTCGACTGGAAGGAACCAACGTCGAGAAGGGCCGCGAAGTCATCGAGCAGTCAGGGCTGGGCTTCGTGTCGGCTACCGGTATGAGGGACGCCGCAGAAAAAGTCGTCGCGCTCGCTGGGCGGTAACAACTTGTTACCGTCTCAGGCACCGGCCTCCGGATCATCCCGGCTCATAGCTCATACCGAGATTAATCAACTTCTGAAGCAACGCCTCATACTTTACTCCGGCGTGCGCGGCCGAGTCGGCGAAGTCTTCGTCGCGCGCGATCTGCGCATTCGGATTCGCCTCAAGCAAAAAAACGCGGCCATCTTCAGTCAGACGATAGTCGAGCCTGGCGTAACCGCTCAGATGAAGAATGCGGTAGATGCGCTTTGAAAGCCGCCCGAAACTTCTTTCAAGCTCGGGCGTAAGGCGAGCGACTCGCGTGACCAGCCCAACCCTCTTTTGATACGCCGGGTCCCACTTGGCTTTGTCGGTTGCTATGTTCTGTGAGCCTTCCGGCAAATCCTTCATCAGCAATTCCCAGGGCGGATAAGTTATCAACCTCTGGTTGCCCATGATAGCTACGTAAATCTCGCGGCCCTCGATGAACTGTTCGGCGATGGCAGGCGAGCCCGTCTGCCGGTGAATGAACTCGACGCGCTCGGCCAACTTCTGATCGTCCCTCACAATCGAAGCCTGCGAGATGCCGACCGAGCCGTCGTCGCTCACCGATTTCACGAAAAGCGGAAACGTCAAGCGCCTGGGTCTCCTCACCTTGCGATTGACGGGAAACACCGCGAACCGGGGTACGTTGATTCGATGATATGCGAGGATCTTGTTGGTGAGCGCCTTGTCGTGGGTCAAGGTCAAGCCGCGCGGGTTGCAGCCCGTGTACTTTTGCTTGCTTAGTTCCAGATAGCTCACCACGTGCTGGTCGAACAGCGGGTAGCTGTCGAACTCTTCCAGCAGGTTGAATGCGATATGCGGTTTGTGGCCTTCGATGGCGTGTCGAATCACGCCCAATTCATTGCTGATGCCGACCGGCCACACCTCGTGCCCCATTCCTCGCAGGGCCGATACAACATCGTACTCAGTCTTAATAAGCTCAACTTCCTTTTCGCTGAAACCTTCGAGCGAGTCGGGGGGCACCAGGTCTTCGCGAACCAGCACAATAACTCGAAGCTTTTTCGAAGGCTTGAGGCTCATAACGGGATTCTGTGATAACCAGTTTGAACAACGTTCATCGTCTGAACTGTAAGCATGACGAGGACTCTCTGTGTGGCAACATCGGCGGGACCCGCAAGGCGCAGTTTCAACTCTGTCGTCCGATCCATCATTTGTTTTATCAACTGATCGACGGCGTAGGTGTGCACGCCCGTTCCTTCCGCGACCGCCTGGCGCACCTCACCGCGAATTCGGCGGAGCAAAGCTGTGGCAGACGGGTTAAACTCGTCCTGCGGGTCGTTTGAAAAGATGCGGCCAAGGTCCCTGTCATAACTCGCCGGCCACTGGAAGGCGTAATGCTGTCGCTTGCGACGATAATGCTCGCGCAAGGTCGTCATGGTCCTCGCGAGCGTCTCAACCTTGCGACGTGATTCGTTCCGGGGCCGCGTGCCTCCGACTCTCTTCATCACCGTGTCCACGTACTCGAGCTTGCGCAGCGCGGCCCAGCCCTGATAGCGCCGCCGCCACCGCGACCCTCGCGCAAGCCAAACCGCGAACGTCTCCGCAAAATCCTCGGCCGGGTGCGACTGCGCATACCAGGCACCTAAGTGCAAAACGTAATCGCGGCTCTTGGGGAGCGGCTTGTAGAAATCGGGGTAGGGCCGCGAGAAAGAACCGAACAGCTTTCGATAGTCTCGCATAGAGTGAAGTCGGTACGCGTTGTCCAGCGCGTGCCCGGTTTCATGGCGCATGATGCGAAGGCATTCACGCTCGGAGCCGCCTTCTACCTCGAGCATCTGGCGGCGCTCTAGTCGGGTCAGGCGGGGATGCGCGAGGTAAAAAGGAATAGCGAAGCCCGGTACGCCGTCCGGTGTAAACCACTCTTCGGAGAGCCACACGTGCGGCCTGAATGTAATACCCCGAGCTTCAAGCTCTTTGTGGAGGCGAGCCACGTGTCGCTCCAGAGGCGTGCCTTCAATAGTCAGAGGCAAATCCCTGAAACGGAGATCGAGCAACTGTTCGTCAGTCATCCCATTCAAGTCGAGCGCAAGATTCAATCCCCAGGACTCCAATCACGATTTCTATCGGATTATAGCTGAAGCAAACTTCGGTCGAGCGTCTCAACTCAGTTTCATGGTGTCGAGTTTGAGCAACGCATGAAGCAGCACGTTGGCGCCGTTCGCAATGTCTTCGGGCCTGGAAAATTCGCGGGGTGAGTGGCTTATGCCTGCAACGCTCGGCACGAAGATCATCCCGACCGGACCAAGGCGAGCCATCTCCTGCGCATCGTGACCCGCCCCGCTCGGTAATTGCTTCGTAGTCAACCCGATTCTTTTTGCGGTCTCATCGATCAGCCGGCGTATGCGCTCGTCAGTCAGCGCCGGAGCGCTCACGCTTGTCTGCCTGAACTCGAAACGAGTTCCAGTTGACTCGGAGATTCGAGCGGCTTCCGCGTGAATCCTGTCGAACATCAATTGTATCTTGTTTGCGTTCAGGTCCCTCAGTTCGAGACCCACAACAACTTTGCCCGGAATGACGTTGTAAGCGCCGGGAAGCGCTTGAATCTTTCCCACGGTTCCGACTTGCCGACCGGGAATACCGGTAACGACGCGATTCACTGCTTCAATGAACCTCGCCGCCGCCAGCATCGCGTCGCGTCTTTGATTCATCGGCGTGGTCCCTGCGTGATTAGCAAAGCCTTCTATGGTCACCTCCCAGTGCATGATTCCAACGATGCCCTCGACTACGCCGATGTTGATCTTCTCAGTATCGAGTATTCCTCCCTGCTCGATGTGCAGTTCGAGATATGCGGCGATGTCACCGCGCTTCCGCCGCGCGCCCGCCAATCGAGTCGGATCGCCGCCGATGATCCTTGTTCCCTCTCGAATCGTCTTGCCGCTGTTGGCAGCCAGGTCCAGTTGCTTTTCGGGCAATTCGCCGCTGATCAACTGGCTGCCGATGGTTCCGCCTTCTTCGTTTTGAAAGATGATGACTTCGAGCGGATGGCGCAGCTTGACTCTGTTCTCAGCAAGCGTCTGGGCAACTTCGATAGCGCCAATCGAGCCGACGTCGCCGTCGTAGTTCCCGCCTTCGGGTACCGAGTCGATGTGCGATCCAATCACCAAGGGCGGCAACCCGGCTTCGCTGCCGGCGCGCCGGCCGACAATGTTGCCCGCGAGATCGACCGTGACCTCGAGCTGGGCTTCGCGCATCAACCTAATCGCGTATTTGCGCCCTTCAAGATCGGCTTCGCTGTAGGCAAGACGTGTGACTCCGCCCTGCGGATTCTTGCCAAACTCACCCAGCGCGGCGAGATGTGCATCGATGCGTGCGCCGTTGACTCGAAGGTGGGGTTGGGCGCATATCGATTTGACGAGCGTCGCCGCGACTGCGCCCAGCAAACCTAGATTGAATTCCCTGCGATTGGGTAGAGTCATTGCGCGCGAGCCTGCTTCAGATAATCCTGCGCTTCTCGGATCTCCGGCAGTCCCGCGTCCGCTTGTTGCCACTGTCGAGCAAACTTAGAATAGAACTCCGAAGCCGCTTTTACGTCGCCGTTTTTCGAAGCGGCCCGCGCAGCTCCCAGCAACGACCGCGCGCGATTTGGCTGTCTCAACAAGGCAAGTGAGAACTCAGCCGAAGCTTCCTTCGCGCGGCCTGCCTTCAGCAGTATCTCGCCGAACAACTCGTGTGACGGTTTGATCAAGCTCGGCGGACCCGAAGGCGGACCCAACTCTTCCTCCAACGCAGTAGCCTTCTTCATCGTTGCGATCGCTTCCTCGTAGTTCCCTTTTGCGCAAGCCGCCACCGCCGCAATCTCGTGCTGCCGAATCTGGATCATTTTGGGTTGATTGCCGTACGAACCGGTACTCGAGGGCGGCCCGGCTTGTGCGCGCAACACCGCGAGGATTGTTTCGCTATCTCCGGCGCCCTTTAGTGCCGCCGCCATACCGCGAACAAAGACCGGTAGTATCTGACTCGCCGGCGATTGCCTCACCGTCGCTGATCCCGAGTCACGGGGTGCGCCATGCGTGGCCATTTCCCCTCCAGACCCCGAAGCGCTTGAAGCTGGGAACAGCTTCTCGACCTGATCCCACCGCTCAGTCTCGATGATGAACGCGGCAGCCATGTTAGCCCAGTTGTTGGCGTAGTAGTTCGGCCGCAACTTATTATCGCTGGTGGACTCCCCCATCGCCTTGCGCATCACGGCGAGCAACTCATCAGCTTTGCTGTAGCGACCCTGCTGCAGGTAGACGTAGAGCAGCCAGTGCAGGCTGTGGTAATCGCGCAGGCTGATGGAAAGGTTCTTGCGCTTCACCCAGGCGTCAGACGTCTCCCACGACGATTCGTTGGAGCGCGCGGCTTCGGGCCACATTCCCAGTTGCAGGAAGATGTGCGAAGGCATATGACGAGCGTGGTGCGCTTCGGGCGCAATCTCCGCATATCGAAACGCCGCCGGCAGCGCGAGTATTGCGTGCTCGGGATCGTCGAAAGAGTGAATTATGTAGTGCGCCGCCCCGGGATGGTTTGGATTCTTGCGGTAGACATCGAATGCGATCGCCCCTGCTTGAGCCTGACGGCGATAGCCCTTGTCGTCGGGGCGCACTGTGCCCAGCAGCGACAGCGCGTAAAAACATGCCGCTTCAAGGTCGTCCGGGTAGTCGCGCGAGATCTTTTCCATCGCAGCACAATATGCTTTGTCGCGAGCAAGCTTGTCGCCCTCGCCGTACAGCACCTTCACCGCGTTCAGGTACGCACGCTCCCGCTCCGTCAACGTCGGCGTGTCTTTGATCTTGGCGACAGTACTGCGTCCCGCTTCGGTATCTTGCTCGGACCAGAGCGGATGGTTGTGGGCCATAGCTTCACCCCAGTAACCCATCATGAAATCGGGTTCCAGCTTCGTGGACTCGCGAAACTCCTCCAACGCTTCTTCGAACCAGAACGAATGAAGCGCCGCCACCCCACGCACAAAGTGAGCCTGCGCTTTTGTAGAACCCGATGTTGGAAAGTCGATCTTGCCTAGTTGCGTTTGCTGCGCGTTTGCACCAAACGACAACGCCGAGACGATCAACACGATTGAGGCGAGCGACGATTTGCGAAATCTTGGAGCCTTTACCATTGCCTTCCCTCCGCTGTTATGGGTGAGTTCGAAGCGCCAAATTCTATCGCTGCTTCGACGCGCTTACAAGTCCCCGGTCCGTTTGGCCATTGCGCTGACACGACTCCGTTTCTGCTCGATTCCCCATAGCTGTTGTGCTAGTATCTGCGCCAAGATGCATAAAACCATATTGCAGAGGTGCGAGATGTTAAGCCTGAATCACCGTTCCAAGGCGCCATTATTAGTTGCCGCGCTTGTGTTTGCCTGGTCGTTCTCTGTAGCCGCGCCGGCAGCGTTCGCGAGCGATCGATCCCCTGACTCTGTCAAAGCGGCGGCCCGCGAATCATCGCCTTCAGGCAGCGCGCTCGGTTCTCCCGAGGCGAAGCCGACTACAGACGCCGAAGCAACCACGCTGGGAATAACCTACGCCGCATACGACGGCGCAATAAGCTCTCCACCCGAAGTATCCGCGTCGAGACCGCGCAGCGTTGCGAGAATGGTGGAGTCCGTTAACGCGGCAACCGCGCGCCCGATCCCTTTGCCGGCGCCGCAGAGGTCTTCCGGTGTCATTAGCACCGCGCCAATGACTGCGGGCGAGAAATTCGAAGCCTGGTTCCGCTCCCACTTCTTGTCGCCGGGCTCCTACGGGAAGGCAGTTTTTAACGGAATGTGGAAGGAGTTGCAGGACAATGACGATTTTAAGGAAGACACGGTAAGCAACTTCTTTGCGGATTCCATGACCCGTGCCGCGCGCAACTTTACCTCCAGCACCACCAACGGGTTCTACGAGAAGGCATTATTTGCATCGCTGTTTAGACAGGATCCGCGCTATCACCGGTCTGGGAAGAAGGGAGCGGGCGCGAAAATCGGATACGCCGTTACTCGAGTATTCGTCACGCAGGGGGATCGATGTGGATGTCATCAGTTCAACGCGTCGTTCCTGTTGGGCGGCGCGGCTGGGGCAGTCACTGCAAACCTCTGGGAACGCAGTGAGCGCACGGGGCCAATACACACCATAAGGCGGTACTACAACCACATAGCGATAACTGCGCTGTTCAACGTGGTGAGGGAATTCGTCGGCGGACAATAAGAAGAGAATCAACGGTACAATCGAAAGGCAAGAGTTGCGGCGTCGCTCGCTTCACTCTTGCCTTTTCGCTTTCTGGCCACTCGTCTTCCAATGAAGCTTCGTTATCTTGCGTCTTACTCTTTGTCCTTTGCCTATCTTCACCCGCCAATTTGCCCCAGCATTGAGCGGGATCGGAGGTCGCGTTCAAGGGCGTGGCGGATTATCTGATAGTTGATCTCCCCGATGTGAGCGAGATGCTCGGAGCTGATCCGGTCCCGAGCAAGTCCGGTTGGGTGAAGCTTGAGTATTCGTCCGATCGCCTCTCGAAGCTCGTGCGTCACTTCGACGCCTCGCCCGCCGCTGCAGGCAACACAGCGTGGGGCGCCCTCTGCCGTCAGGAACGTCGGGGCGTCGCTCGTTATTCTCTCGCCACACGCAGGGCACATTGAAAGGTCGGGAAAGAACCCGACCAGCCGCAGCAACCAGCATTCAAAGTAGCGCAACGCGCGGCGTGCATCGCTTTGCTCTTCGATCGCTTCGAGAACCGCCTTCACTAGCCTGTAGAGCCGTTCGTTCGCTTCGTGGTCGGGCAGAAACTCAACAAGCAGCTCGGCCATGTACGAAAACGCGCCGGCAGTCTCGACGTCACGAGTCGCCCGATCGAAATGAGAATGGACAATGTCGCAGTTTGATATGCTCATTAGCTCGCGTCCTTCGTTCTGGTAGTAGGTGAGAGCCACTTCGGTGAAAGGCTCGAGCGAAGACCCGAAGCGGCTGCGGAGTTTTCGCGCACCGTGCGCCACACCCCGCACCTTTCCCATTTCGCGAGTGAGGAAGACGCATATCTTATCGGCTTCCGCCAGCGAGTAAGTGCGCAATACGAATGCTTCAGTCGAGTGCAGCGCCATCTGAGTGCCTTCAGGCGGGGTTATTATAGCAGCCGTCTTTCGCGAGCAACTACTCGGCATTGTTGGTGCCGCGATCCCGGTCGCCTGCGCCGGTGAAGCTCCTGAATGATTCCGACCACGCTCGGGGTCGAGCCTCACGCGCAAGTCGCCCACAGTCATTGCGTCCAGCAACTGAACCGAGCGACAATAACGGTGTACAGACTTCAAGAGAAATGGGGCAGACCATGAAATACTTATCCTTAACCGCGGCGATGGTCCTTCTCGCCGTAATGTCAGCAGCGCAAGATCGAGACAAACTCGCTCAGATTCAGCACGCACTCAGAGACGACGTTCCCAGGATCCTGTGTATCGACGAACGAGTGGCAACCGGCGGGCAACCGACTGACGGCGCTTTCGCGAAGCTTGCTTCGAATGGCTATCGCGCCGTCTTGAACTTGCGAACTGCGCAGGAAGGCGTGGACCTCGAACGGGAGAAGCAGCTCGTGGAAAGAGCCGGAATGCGCTATATCAGTATTCCGGTTGTCGGGAGCGCGCCGAAATCCGAGCAGGCGGACGAGTTCATCAAAGCCGCGAAGGAGCCAGCAAACCAACCGATGCTGATTCACTGCGGCAGCGCGAACCGGGTAGGCGCGTTCTGGATGATCTATCGCGTGGTCGAGCAAGGATGGCCGGAAGACAAGGCGCTCGAAGAAGCAACTCAAATTGGATTGAGGAGCGCGGAACTCAAGCGCTTCGCGCAAGAATACATCGCAGCTCACAGGACTAAGAAGACCGGCTCCGACTAAAGATTAGGGTCTTGATTCGGAGTGTTCGCATGGCCAAACAGAAACATGTGATGCTAAATCAATCCGCGGGAAGTAGCGCTGTGCTGCTTGAAGAAAAAGAGCAGCAACTTCGAGCGTTGCTGCAAAGTTATGACTCGCTCATCATTGCTTTTTCTGGTGGGGCCGATAGCGCGTATCTCGCTTATGTCGCCAACAGCGAGCTGGGCGATCGCGCGCTTGCGGTCACTGGCGACAGCGGTTCGCACCCGACATTTCAACGCGAGCTTGCCGATCAGCTCACCAGTCAGTTTGGCATTCATCACGAGATTATTTTCACCAAAGAGTTCGAAGACAAGAACTACACCAGCAACCCGCCGAACCGATGCTACTACTGCAAGGCTGAGCTCTACACCAAGCTAAACGAGCTAAAGCAACGGCGTGGGTTCGCAATCGTCTGCGACGGTTCCAACGCCGACGACGTTGGGGACTACCGGCCGGGGCGTAAGGCCGCTCGCGAGATCGGTGTGCGCTCGCCGCTCGAAGAGTGCAGATTGACTAAGGCTGAAATTCGCCAGTTGTCGCGGCGCGCTGGGTTGCCGACGTGGGACGAGCCGGCCTCAGCTTGCTTGTCGTCGCGGATACCTTACGGTCAGGTCGTAACAATCGAGAAGCTATCAATGGTCGATAAAGCGGAGGTCGCGCTAAAAGAGATGGGGTTCAGACAGGTGCGCGTGCGTCATCACGGCGATGTGGCTCGAGTCGAAATTGCTGAGGAAGAACTGTCGCGCGCGCTGAATCCTGAAATGGCCCGGCGAATATCCGCCGCCTTGAAAGCGCTCGGGTTCAAGTACGTGGCGCTTGATCTGGAGGGTTATCGACCTGGCTCGTTGAATGAAGCCTTGTGAAGAGTTCGTCGTTCCGCATTCATGCGGACTTTAGTAGCAACCGGTTTGGTTCCAGAATGGGTGATTAACTTCAGCACGAACCCGTTGGGACTACGAACTTTCTCCAAACGCGCCGTGGCGACCAGCGCCGCCGGCGAACCTCCTGGCGCCCGCAGTAGTACTCTCTTGCAGCGCCTTCAACCCGTGGCGAAACTCGTTGGCCATCGCTTCGTCAAAGCTCAAATCGAACTGCTCATAAGCCGAGCGTCGGTCGCCGCGCAAACAAGTCTGCGGAAACACGGCAAGCTCCCGAGCAAGCCTTTCGGCGGCTTCTCTCGCCGTTCCCTTCGCAACAACTCGATTCACAAGCCCGATGCCGAGTGCTTCCTTCGCGTCGATGGGTCGCCCGGTCAGAATTAGATCAAGCGCGCGGCTCAAGCCGATCAGGCGTGGCAATCTCACTGTCCCGCCGTCGATCAGCGGTATTCCCCATCGCCGGCAAAACACCCCGAGCATGGCATCTTCTTCCATCACTCGCAGGTCGCACCAAAGCGCCAACTCCAATCCACCGGCAACCGCATAACCTGAAATCGCCGCGACTACCGGCTTGTCGAGCAGCATTCGCGAAGGTCCCATCGGACCATCGCCATCCGGTTCGGTGCGATTGGCGTTCCCCGACGCAATGGCCTTCAAGTCGGCGCCCGCGCAGAAGGTGCCGTGCTCGCCGTGCAGCACGCCTACGAAGGCCCCGGGGTCAGCGTTGAATTCGCAGAAAGCTGAAACAAGAGCCTCGGCAGTTATGCGATCGACTGCATTGCGGACGTCGGGCCGGCTCAAGATGACTGTCGTGACCGGCCCGTCCTTCTCGATTCGCACAGCCATAAGCTCTCTCGGAAGATGACTAGCGACCCTATTTGTAGATCATAGGATGGAGGCGCTGCAGTCGCTGATCGAGGCTCAGCAGCTTACTTCGGAGCGAGCGACTCGGCTTCGAGTTTCTCCATTCGCACTACCAAATCTCGTATATCTGCCTGAACCGTGAGGATGTTGTCGTTAAGGATTTCGATCTTGCGCGCAACGCGGTGAAGACCGGCGTTGAGATCAGCTCGAAGCTCTTCCTGGCCCTTGCGCAGCGCTTCCTGGCCCTTACTCAGCTCGTCCTGGCCCTTACGCTGCTCTTCCTGGCCCTTGCGCAGCTCGTCAACGGTCTGCCGAAGTTCTCCCTGGCCCGCGGCGAGGCGATCGCCCCACGCGTTCATCCGTTCGATCACTGTTTCGATGGTAGGTCTGGTGGACATCTCTTCGTTGCTCATGATTGTCTAGTCCCTCGCTCTTGGCGATATCAAGACGAAAACGCCTTGCCCACGATCGACGAGATTGTACACTACGGCACCGAGAGCGTCAAAATCTCACCTCTGGGTTGTCTCGCTTGCCCGGGTCTGCCTTGAACTCCTCTTGACGCTGGAAGCCAAAAACGCTTGCAAGTATCACCCCCGGGAAACGTCCTCGCGACGTGTTGTAGTCAACGACGACCTGATTATAGTCTCGCCGTGCAACGCCGATGCGATTCTCGGTTCCTTCAAGTTGAGTCATGAGATTCTTGTACTGCTCGCTCGCCTTCAGGTCGGGATAGTTCTCCGTGATGACCAGCAACCGGCTGAGCGCGCTGTCCATTTGAGTGTTGGCGGCAATTTTTTCGTCGGGCGAAGCTTGAGGACTGATCAGTCGCGAGCGCGCCTGGGCGATCTCGCTAAAGACCTGCTCCTCGTGTTTTGTGTAACCCTTCACCGTGTTCACTAGATTAGGAATCAGATCCGCACGGCGCTGAAGGTTGACGTCGACATTCGACCATTGCTGGCGAACCACCTCCCGTTTGCCATAAAGCGAGTTATAGGTTCCGACGGCCGAGCCTCCCAGAATCAACAGCAGTAACACCACTCCGATGATGCTTCCTATCACCCACTTGGATCGCGACCTCTTCTGCTGTTCCATCTGGGTTTGCTGCTGGGTGTACTCCTGCCGAAACTGATCTCGCTGACCGGGGGCGGCTCCTGGTTCGTAGTTGCTCATAGCTTCTTCCTCTCTTCCTCGAATCTTAGCTCGATTCGCGACGTGGAACGACCGACTCGTCGTCGTGTTCGATTGATGTTGCCTGTGGGTTGGCGGACGCTCCAAGCATTTCGCCCACGCGCCGGGTTAAAGGCAGCAACGACTGGCGATCAAGCGCGGAGACAAGGATCGCGTAGAATCCTCGCTTCATGTTCTCAAGCTGGTCCTCGCTCAGCAAATCCGCCTTGTTGAAGACGAGCAGTCGCTGGATTCCTGACAGATTCAGCTCTTCGAGGATCTTGTGAACCGACGCGATGTGATCCTCGATTTGAGGGCTTGAGGCATCCACGAGGTGAATAAGCAGGTTCGATCCTTCCATCTCTTCGAGTGTGGCTCGAAATGCGCTAATCAGGTCAGGCGGCAAGTCCCGGATGAAGCCGACCGTGTCGTTTATTATCACTTCCTGATCTCGCGGGAGCCTTAGCCGGCGGCTAGTTGGATCGAGGGTTGCGAACATTCGGTCTTCCGCGATAACGGTTGACGCAGTGAGCGCATTCAACAAGGTGCTCTTCCCCGCGTTTGTATAGCCAACTATCGATATGACCGGGAGCGCGCGTCGCCGCCTGCGCGTGCGCTGCACCTTACGGCTAGTGCGTATCTGTTCGGTCTGCCGCTCAAGCAGGTGGATTCGATCGCGGACACGCCGGCGATCCACTTCCAGCTTTGATTCGCCCGGCCCGCGTCCGCCGATGCCGCCCATCAATCGCGACATTTCCGTTCCCGAGCCGCTCAGCCGCGGCAACATATACTTCAACTGAGCAAGCTCGACTTGAATTTTGCCTTCGCGGCTTTGAGCGCGTTGGGCGAAGATGTCAAGGATCAGTTGTGTGCGGTCTATGATCTTAAGGTCGGTAGCCTCATTGATCGTTCGCATCTGCGCCGGTGTGAGGTTCTGATCGAAGATGATCACGTCTGCGCCAAGCTGCAAGCTGCGGATTATGATCTCGTCCAGCTTGCCGCGCCCTACCAGCG
>JBASRN010000124.1:0-14814 GCA_049273855.1 Blastocatellia bacterium | reverse complement strand
CTGACTTGGTGCAGCTTCGTGTCTTTGTGTCTTGGTGGCGCCCTCCGTTTTTCAGCAGCCTGCTATGATCTGGAGTTGTATGAAGAATATAGCCTTCCGTATTGCGAACTCGCTACTGCCCAGCCTTCATACAACCTCGAGCGTGAGCGGCGCCGGTTGCTTGCCATCGATATCAGCAAAGCCATACTCCTGAGCGATGGCGGCGGCTACGACCACGTGCCCGGATCGACGAACAATGTCGGGATCAGCGGCCAGCGCCGCGACAGCGCGGCCGATAAACTGAGGCGACTCGGAATTGCTCAGGTCGAGATCTGTTCTACAAGGTCCGGATGAAAGCCCTAAGACTTATCCGGGGCGATGTAGTTCGTTGAAATCAAGTCGAAGTAGTTCTGATACCGTCCCGCGTCGAAGTCTGTTAGAAAAACGCTCATCCTCTGCAGCAGGGAGGTCGATCGCTGCCCCGCCAGTCGCGCAGGATGGTCATAGCGCTGATACACCCACCGGATGAACACGCTAGTATCGGTGCGCGGCAACTTCCTGACGTTGTTCGCGAATGCCCCGAACGAGCCGTCCTCGAACAGGTATTGCTCGACGTTCGACACGTAGAACGCCGTCACCGTGAGGCCGCTCTTGCGTAAATAATCTCCGATCGCGGCGAGCGCTTTCTTACCGCCAAAGTCACCCACGATCGGGATGATCAGGTTCTTCAAGTGAAGCCCGCGAACGAAGTCATAGTCTTCACGGCTTGCGAGAAAGTTGCCGAGAATGCCGTTCTGGTCCCGCTGCAGGATGACTTCTCTCAACGTCGGGAACTCGCCATCAGTCCACCCGTTAAGCCGAAACGCCGTGTCCAGTCCTTCGTCGCGAAAGCTCTTGTACACGTACTCAAGACTCGTCTGATCGCGCGTTGAAAGCGAGAACTGAAATTCCTCCTGTATCGTTTTTCGGATCGCAGCCAGACCTTTTGCGCTCGTCTGATCATCCGCGGGTGTTTTGCTGAAATACGCCAGCACTTCAGTGATCGAGGCGGTAGCCGGCGGCGCCTCCTTCGTCAAGGGCCTGCTCAACCAATGAGAGAGGAACTCGGCCGGCGTTGGTGAGAGATGAAACAGTGCCTTGTACATCAAATGCTGAATCACTGCCTGGCGGCGAATGTCCAGGATGAAGGCGACTCGCGGGCGCACCTTTGCGATGTAGGTGAAGTTCTGCTCGGGCCCGACTCCGATGTAAGCACCGCCGGTCGCGCCGAGTTGCCGAAGCTTGTCGACAACAGTCAGATAAGGAGTCTCGTTCGAGATGAGGTTGTCAGAGAAGAAATACCCGCCCTCTTCGGAGATATCACGAATCAATGCAGAGAACTCGGCGGAAGTAAGGCGCTCGAGTTGACGGTTGGCCGGCTCGTGGATCCGGTTCACGGTTGCGGCTCGCAACCCGGCGGCTAACACTAGGATCGCAACCGAGGTCGCAATGAGAGCAAGCCGGCTTGCGCGGCGTCTCAACTGAAGCTCACGACTGGATTCGATCAAGGTGTTTTCCTCAGCTGCCCGCTTGAGCGAGAAGCATAGACCGAGGAGGGCTACTGTTCAAACACGCGGCGTGGCTCTGTGCAATGCGGGCGTCCGTCCGCAGTGTGAGAGGTTTCAATGTTGCCTACACCTCGGAGGCGCAAAGGTCGGGCAGGGCATTCGAATCAAATTCAATCTGCCGGGTATGTTGATTCCGACTAAGACTTATCGGGTGCGATGTAGTTCGTGGTGATCAATTCTCGATAGGTTCGATAGCGGCCTGCATCGAAGTCTTTCAAGAACACAGTCATCTGCTGCAAAAATGTCGTAGACCGATGTCCGGCGAGCACCGCCGGATGGTAATAGCGTTGCGAGACGGAGCGAATGAACAGGCTCTTTTCGCTGATCGGCAGCTTGCGAACGTTGTTGGCGAACGCGCCGAACAAGTTGTCGTCGAACAGGTACTGCTCGACATTCGAGGTGTAGAAGGCCATTACCGTGAAGCCGTTCTTGCGCAAGTAATCGCCCACAGCGGAAAGCGCTTTCGTGCCGCCGAAGTTACCCACCACCGGGATGACCAGGTTCTTGTTGTGCATCCCGCGAACGAAGTCGTAGTCTTCGGCGGTCGCGAGAAAGTTCCCGAGCTTTCCGTGCTGGTCGGGTTGCAAGATCAGGTCTTTCAGGGAAGGGAAGTAACTGCTGAATGAGCCCTCAATTCGAAACGCGATGTCCAGACCCTCGGAGCGGAAACTCTTGTAGACATACTCGAGGCTCAGTTGATCGCCCTCTGACAGAGGGAACTGAAAGTCCTCCTGGATGGCTCTGCGGATGGCTGTAAGGTTCGCCGCGTAGGTCTGATCGTCCGCCGAAGTCTTGCCAAGATAAGCAAGCGTATCGGTTATCGTCGAGTTCGGGGAAGGTGCGTCCTTTGTCAGCGGCTTGCTTAGTAATAGTGAAAGGAACTGGAGCCGATCGGACGCCAGGTGAAAGATCGCCTTGTACATCAAGTGCTGGATAATCGCCTGCCGCCGAATGTCCACGATGAACGCGATTCGCGGGCGCAATTTTGCGATGTAGGTGAGATTCTGCTCCGGCCCGACGCCAACGTAGGCGCCGCCCGTCGCGCCAAGTTTCCGCAGCTTGTCGACTACCGTCAGATAAGCGGTCTCGTTGGACGTGAAATTGTCCGAGCGAAAGTAGCCGCCCTCTTCGGAGAAGTCGCGGATCAAGCGCGAGAATTCGACGGCCGATAAGCTCTCCGGTTGTCCCGTCCGGCTTGGAGTCTCTGCCTTGGGCCTGGCTTCCTGAGCCAGGGTCGATCTCGACGTGCGTGGCTGCGGCCCGTTCGCTAAAGCAACCGCGGCTTGCTCGACCGGCATGCTGCCGGCAATCAAGACGCACACACAAAAAGCCATACGCAAGCGACTTCTGTTGCCACTCGCGCGCCGGCTTTTTTGTCTAGTCATGACTTCGTCTAGTGTGTCTGCGGGATTTGGGGCGCTTCCTTTAACTGAGTGCGCAATTCTCTGAATTCAAGTCGAAGCTCCGATATCTGGGTTTTGGTGGAGGAAGCGACGATTGATAAGAGATCGATTTCGTTTTCGAGTCTGTCGAAACGCTCATCGGTTCGCTTCTCGAACTGAGCGAAACGCTCATCGGTTCTCTTCTCGAACTGATCGAATCTCTTCTCAAACTGGTCGAAGCGTTCACCGGTTCGCTTCTCATACTGGTCGAAGCGTTCACCGGTTCGCTTCTCAAACTGGTCGAAGCGTTCATCGGTTCGCTTCTCAAACTGGTCGAAGCGTTCATCGGTTCGCTTCTCATACTGGTGAAAGCGCTGTTCGAATCTCTCTTCAGATGCCACCATTCTCTCGAGAATGGTTTCGATTGTGGGTTTGGTGATCATGTCGTCAGCCACGTTTGTTCTCCTCAATACCCACGACTGGTTACAGTAATACCGCGTCGGATGATGGGCCGTCAACTTAAGACAGACCTTGCTGAATGCTGAGTCCGGAGTGCTGAGTCCTGAGTAATGAGCTGAGTGCTGAGCGGGGAACAAGCCCGGCTCAGACCGCGCCGCACTCAGGACTCAGCATTCAGGACTCAGGACTTGGCAGCTAGGCCAACTCAACGCCGGTCCGGCTCCTCTTTGCTGGGATTCTTGTTGTACTCGCGTGACTCGCCCTTGGGGATGCTGATCCACTGCCAGTCCCCTTCGCTCAGGATTCGAGCCAGCAAGACTAGTTGGCCGACGTGATATGAAACGTGCGCCAGAGATCTGCAAAGCGCTTCGTGAACCGTCCAGGAGTGCCCTCTGATCAGAACCTTTTGGTCCAGGTGCTCGTCGCCAAGGTTTGAGAGCTCCGATTCAAGCAGGTTCCAACTCCGGGCCCACATGTCTTCCAGAAACTGTCTGTCATACTGCTTATTCTCAAACTCTGAATCTCGATCTCGCCAGGGCTTCTCTCCGTCGCTGGTGAGGAAGTCGGTGAATCTCGACAGCAAGTTGCCGCTTATGTGCCGCACGATCGTAGCTATCGAGTTGTTGTCGGCGCCGAGCACCTTGTTCAAAGCGTCGTCTGAAACCTGGCGCATCGCTTTCTCGCCTACAATCCGGTATCGGGTGTACTCGCCCACAAAATCTGTGATCATTGAATTCCCTTCGAGTCAAAGCTGCCTTCCTCGAACCGAGCCGGTTCGACGTGAGCCGGCTGAAGTGCGAGCAGTCTGAGTTCAATAATATGGGGAGTCCCAGCCAAAATTCCACGCTAGATTGAGAAATCGAAAACGTCGCTCGCCTGAACGACAATGCGATCACCCAGACACTTCGGGCCAGGTAACCGCAAGATACGGAGACGCTGAGGTGGCGCCGAGCCCGTTCTCTTGATGAACTCCGCGGGCCCGGCTCTGTGCGGTGATGTGTCACGAAGCGCTGCGGCCTCACCTGCTGCGGCTTCACCTTGACCGTAGCCCCGGCAGCGTTATAGTCTTAGAGTGTCTGCAACGATGTAGAAAGCCAGCCGGTCTAAGTGGTAGCCGGTAGGACTCCACGGAAATGCCACTTGTGGCGTCCCGATGCTGGCACCAGTCAACCCTCAGCGATAACCTGCGATCATCGCCTGTTTGCCGCAGAACGGAAATCTAAACGACAGGAACGACAAGTGAGATCAACGCAATTGACTGATGCGCAGCCGTGGGCCCGCCCCTGGTGGCAGTACTCCGAGGGAAACGGTCCCACCCTTTTTTATATCCTCCTCGTTCACGTTCTGGCGGTGATTGGAATACTCCTCTTTCCGTTGCCGAGCCTTCCAGTGCTGGCAGTCGCGCTGACAGTCACGGCAATCGGCGGGATAGGGACATCGGTGTGTTATCATCGCTGTCTCTCTCACCGATCCTTGCGATTGAATCGCATAGTGGAAAACGTGTTGATCTTCTTCACGATCTACAACGCGTCGGGAGAGCCGATGGGGTGGGTTGCGAACCATCGACATCACCACGCGAAAGCCGACACTGAGGAAGATGTTTCCAGTCCGCGACACGGCGGGTTCTGGTGGGCGCATATAAGGTGGGTTTATCAGTGGTCCGGCTCGGAAGTGAGCCGCTGGTGTCCCGATCTGGACAAGCCTCGGTACCGGATCTGGCGACGTCTGCAGATCCCAATCATCACGCTTTCTGTTACTTCAGGACTCGTTCTGGGCTGGGAGGGCTTCTTCTGGATTGGCGCGATCCGGCTTGTGTACGCGCTACACTTTCAGATGTTTGTGAATAGCTTGTTGCATATGACGCCGGGTCTTCCCGAGGGCGTGGACTCGAGCCGCAACATCGGTTGGCTTGGTCCGCTGCAGTTGGGAGCGTGGGGGGAGAACTGGCACCAGAACCATCACTCGGATGCCAATACGGCCCGGTTCGGACGGACGTGGTGGCAGATTGACGTAGGATGGTACGTGATCCAGGGGCTTAAAGCTCTGGGGCTTGCGAGTGACGTCAAGCTTCCGAGAGAAGCTCTCAACCGCCAGGCGCGGGACGCAGCATAGAAGAGACTTATTCAATGACGGCGCTTGATCAAGACGTGGTTCAGACCATTCTCAAGGACATAGATGCCCGGCTAAGCCAGGGGATTCTGCCCGTGCACAATGGTCATCTAAAGGATCTTTTCGAGGAAGGCGAGGTTCTCGGGTATTTGCTTTCAATGAAGAGTGCCGGGTTGATCAGCGGCGACCTGATTACGAAAGGCGTGGATAGCACCCCTTATAGAATTACGAATATCAGGCTGACCTATGCGGGAATCAAAGCCCTTCGGTCATAGCCTGAGGGCCCGATAAGGTTCAGGGTCAAGCGTTGACTGCAATGCGGTGATCCGGGGAACCGACTGATTCCTGGGATGTATATGGGCGAGTCCGATGACAAGTAACAGCGCTGTACTGGTAGACAAGGGCAACCGGCATGTCGCAGCCAAGCGGTCCGGTTTGCCGAGCAGCGCAATTGGAGCGCGAAAGTTGAAAAAACAAACCTCGACTCGGGCCGAAGTAACAAGAGCGTCCGCCACTGAGAGAGAAGCAGGCGATCAGGTAAATGGCTTCTTGCTTTGCACGCTTGTCAGCGAATCCGCGAAACGCATAAAGGCGAGCGCGGAGCGGGCGGGTGAATCGCTCCCGATGACGATGGTCGTCAGAGCGGTCCTGCGGTCCTACCGGATGGCAGCCAAGGATAAATACGGACCGTTGTCCAGCCCTGAGTTGGACATTGAGGGCATCACGCTTTTGAACGAAAAGGTCCTCAAGGATGAGATCGCGCGCCACTCAAGGGACAGAGTTAAGACCAGTGAAATGCGACTTGCGCATGCGGAAGGGCAGGGTGATGACTCAAGGATCAAAGCCGAAAAAGACGGACTCGAGCACGCAATAGAGGTGCGGGACCGGCTCGGCCGTGAATCCCAGATGGCTGTTCGAACCTGAAAGGCCTGCTGACCGCATCGATATTATTTCCAACGCGGAGGAGCCATGAAGATTAAGATGGGAGATGTCCTGATCTATAAGGACGCTCAACTCGCTGTTCGTTACGGCACTGGAGTCGTCAGCGCGATAACCACCGACGAGTACACCATACTGTGGTCGGGGCGCGGCTCAACCCGATACAAGCGCTCAATCCTTGAAGATAAGCTTGAGAAGATATTTCAACGCGTGGACAAGCAGGGCGGTCTTCCAAAGGAGCGGCACTTACATCTCGGCACCTCGAAGGCCGGGGTTGCGTTTAACGAGAACTACGATCGCGCAAAAGTGGAAGCGTTATGTGAGAAGTTGAAACTCTCAGGCGCGCGCAACGCCAAGGACGTAGCCGAGGGCCTGTCCGCTGAGTTGTTCACGAAGAAACTTGCGCTTCGGGGGGCGGCCAAAGCCGTCCTATTGGAGCTCGCAGAACTGTGTACTGCGCGGGGCACGGCTTGTGTTGAGGCCCAAAGCATAAGCAAAGAACTCTTCTTCGGTTACGTGCTTCAGAAATCGGACTTCGTTGCGCTTCAGGACAAGTGAAGGAGCGCCGCGCCCGCTACGGCTCGGCATTTGGAAGAGGGTCCGGCTGGGCAGCAGGAGATGCGAGGTTGTTCTTCTCCGCTCGCGCGGCCATCAGCTTGACCTTCTTCAGCTCGATACCTTTCATCCCGAAAAATCCCGCCATTTGAGCGATCTGATTCGGACTGACAAAATCGTTTGGGTTTGAGCAGAACTTTTCGATGCCTGGATCAAACTCGCGGCAACCCATCCGCTTGGGGATGTTCAGCCCGTATCCGCACGAGCCGTCTTTCTGGAACTGCAAACAGAACTCGCAGATTATCATCTTGAACTTGCTTTCCGTTTCTTTCCGGTCTCTCGCATAAAGCGATCTCCAAGCTTCGTTGGTCGAGCGATTCGGTTCAGCTAGTCTGGGAAGTTCCAGAGAATCTGAGAATGGAGTCAGCCAAGCTCGGTTCGCACTAAGCCTATGGGAGACGGGCCGACTTGTCAATGGCTGAAGCTGCGCGCTGAAAGCTGCGCGCTCGGACATGGCTGGTTGCTCGCAAGCCGACGATCAGGTAACTTTAGCCGTCGCGAACCGCGGACTTTGCCCTGGCGAGTTCAATCATTCGCTTCGCGATCCGGAACCCGAAATCTCAACAAACGAGCGCAGCCCATGTTGGCAGGCTTAAAGCCTTCTTCCAAAATCGCGATTGGCCCTGGCGGCAATATCTGCCATTGGGACGGCAGCAGCCCGCATTATGAAGTGTGGTTTTTGACGCTGAACCAGCGCGCCGCCAAGCGCGGTTTCTGGTTTCGCTACACGATCGAGAGCCCCTCGCGATCGCTTACGGGGTGCTCGCCGCGCGCCGCGCTTTGGGCTGCATTCTTTGATCGCGAGCGTCCCGACCGCGGCTTCGGGCTCGTCCGGGAGTGGTCCATCGACCAGTTCGCCTACGATGGGAATGAAGGGTTTAGCTTGAAGCTCGGCGATGGATTGCTGTCGGCGACGCACGCATTTGGCCGGATGGCCGGAGCTGATCACAGCATCGCGTGGGACCTGAGCTACGTCCCCAGCGAGACGACCTATCACCACGTCTCGCGAACGCTGGTCGCGCTAGCGCGACCCTCATCTCTTGTCTGTTCGCCGAATCTCGATACACGCTTCACGGGAGTTGTTTGCGTGGACGGGCAAGAGTTGATACTCGAAGGCGAGCCCGGCTGTCAGTCGCACATTTGGGGGCGCAAGCACGTCGACGATTGGGTATGGGTTCACTCCAACGCGTTCGAACGGAGCCCTGGCACTGTGTTCGAGGGGCTTGCCGCGCGGCCGCGGCGAGCCGGCCGCAAGCTTCTGCCAATTCAATCACTATTACTTCGACACCGGGGTGAAGAGCATCGGTTCACTCGACTCCGAATCGCCAACCAGTGGCAGCGCAAGCTTGGAATGGGTTACTGGTCGTTCGAGGCTACGAACACACAAGTCCATATGGAAGGCGTGGCTCAATGCCGTATGCGCGATATGCTCCAGGCCGAGTACGTCGACCCGGACGGTGAACCGCTCTATTGCATCAATAGCGAAGTGGCCAACTTGAAGATCAGATTGTTTCGAAGAACTCGCGGAATTCGCTACCGGCACGTTGAGACCATCAACTCGCTGGGCGGCGCGCATCTGGAGCACGCGTCTCGATCACATGATCCGGAGGTGACGGCGAGCTTCTGCAAGCTCAACGAATAACGGAACTCATGATTTGAGCGACCAGCATGGCGCCACCATAAACGTGGCGAAGACGGCGACTTTCCAGACTAATGAACCGCGGCGACACTCTAAGCTACCGAACGCGAAAAGACACCGGGCTTCGCGACGGGCGCAAACTAAAGTTCGCGGCCCTGAGTCCCAGATGATTGCCCGACCTCGGTTGGGCCACTCGGGCGCAAGGTCAGGTCGTCATAGTAATGCCACTGAATAGTAATGCCACTGACTGCGAGGAAGGTGAAATGAAACGACAAACGAAGACAGACCCCTTCAAATTTGCCGCCGCGAAAAAGCAGAGGGCTTCAGCAGGCCTAACGCTCGCGGTTGCTGCCTCACTCGCGCTTGGCGCGTTGACGCCGGTCGCCGCCGACACCTTATCCAGGACTGCAAACAAGACGGCAAAAGGCCTCTCCCCGGATCAGAAGGTCATCCACGTGCTGAACCGGCTCGGCTTTGGTCCACGGCCCGGTGACGTCGAGAGAGTCAGGCGGATTGGGCTGGACAACTACATCGACCAGCAGCTCTACCCTGAGCGCATCGCGGACTCCCTGGTCGAAGCCCGTCTCGCCAACTTTCCGTCTCTGCGGATGACGATTGCGGAAGTACAGGACAAGTATCCACCGCCTCAGCTTCTTGCGCGCGAACTGGGGTTGCGACAGGGCAAGGGGAAGGCCAACGGCGCCAGTCTTCCCGTTGTTGATAACCCTGAGGCGCTCGACGAGAACCAAAGGCAGCAGTACCGCCAACAGGTAATGACTTACTATCGCGAGCACGACTTGAAGCCGCCTCAGGCGCTCTTGCAAGAGCTTCAAGGGCAGAAGCTGATCCGCGCGATTTACAGCGAGCGCCAGCTTCAGGAAGTGATGACCGATTTCTGGTTCAACCACTTCAATATCTTTTGGGCCAAGAACCTGGATCGCGCGCTGACCACCAGCTATGAGATGGAGGTCATTCGGCCTCACACGATGGGCAAGTTCAAAGACCTGCTGATGGCAACCGCTCAGAGCCCCGCAATGCTTGTTTACCTCGACAACTTTCAGTCGATGTCTCCCGACGCGAAGCTGCCTGTTCGCCGCGGCATGGGACTGGGTCAGTTGCGGCGCGGACAGTTCGGCGGCTTGCGAAGGGATCAGATGCGTTACCCCGATCAGCCGGGCGCGAATCAGCAGCGGCCACAAGCGGCTCCGCAGTTCCAGAACCGTACGCCAGGAATAAACGAGAACTACGCGCGCGAAATCATGGAGCTCCACACGCTCGGCGTTGAGGGCGGTTACACTCAGAAGGATGTTCAAGAAGTTGCGCGCTGCTTCACCGGCTGGACGGTGGATCGTCCGCGACAAGCGGCTGCGTTCGTTTTCCGCCAGTGGATGCACGACAACGGCGAGAAGACGGTGCTCGGCCAAAAGATCCCCGCCGGCGGCGGCATAAAGGACGGCGAGCGGGTGATCGACATACTTGCTCATCGGCCCGCGACGGCAAAGTTCATCGCAACCAAGATGGTGCGCAGGTTTGTCAGCGACAGCCCGCCGCAATCTCTGGTCGACCGGGTGGCGGCGGTTTATCAGAAGACCGGCGGCGACATCCGCGAGATGCTGCGAACCATATTTGTTGCGCCGGAGTTTTATTCGAAGGAGGCCTATCGAGCGAAGATCAAATCGCCACTCGAGCTTGCGGTTTCCGCAGTTCGGGCGCTTGGCGGTGAGCTGACCTTTCATCAACAGACAGCGCAGTTCATCGCGAAGATGGGGCAGCCGCTTTATCTCTATCAGGCGCCGACCGGCTATCCTGATCGTGCCGATCAATGGATCAACACCGGCTCGCTGCTCGAGAGGTTGAATTACGGCCTGGCGCTCAGCACGAACAAGCTGCGTGGCGCATCGGTCGATGTCAAACGAGTAGCAGCGGGCGCCGACATGGCTGACAAGCAGCGAGCCCTTGAGCGGGCGATTGCAACGCTGCTCAACGGCGACGTCTCAACCCAGACGCGCAGCGTTCTCGATAAGCAGTTGAAGGAGGGCGTAGCGGTGAAGGGTGAACTGGGCGACGTCGGCAGGATTCCGGGCGCGGAAGGCGAGGACTCAATGGCCGGCAATTCGATGCAGGTCTTACCGGAAGCAAACGCGGTCGATAAAGCTCAGAAGGCCGGCAAAACCGCCCGGCTTGAGAGGCGGCTGGGCATGCGTCGGAACGACGGAGTGCAGATCGCGATGTCTCCGGACGATCTCGAGATCGCGAAGGTGTTCGGTCTCGTTCTCGGCTCGCCGGAGTTCCAAAGGCGGTAGCGGTTTTATGGTTTCCAGTTTCTGGTTTCTGGTTTCCGGTTCGTGTGACCCGAAGCCCGGCAGACCCAAACCAGAAACCAGAAACCAGAAACCAAGTTCGGAGATTCACATGGCAGTAACACGAAGATTCTTTCTCAAGTCATCGGGTATCGCGATGGCAAGCCTCGCGGCTGCGCCATCGTTCCTCAAGCGCACGGCGCTGGGGCAAACTCCAGCCGGAACGGGCGGAGATCGCCCGATCATCATCGCGATCTTTCAGCGGGGCGCGATGGATGGAATTTCAGCGGTGGTCCCGTTCGGCGACAGGAACTATTACAGCGTGCGTCCTCAGATCGCGGTGCCTCAACCAAGGGGCGGCAACCCCGATTGCGCAATCGACCTCGACGGCTACTTCGGTTTGCATCCGGCGCTCGCGCCCTTCAAGCCGATCTACGACGAGGGCCATCTCGCGATCGTCCACGCGGTCGGATCGCCCGACAACACCCGCTCGCACTTTGACGCACAGGACTACATGGAAGCGGGAACCCCCGGCCACAAAGGCACCGCCGACGGCTGGCTGAATCGCTACATGCAAGCGAAGAAGGACAAGAAAGCGACGGCGTTCCGCGCCGTGTCGTTCACCGCGAACTTGCCGCGAACGCTTCTGGGTTCGGCGCCGGCGATAGCCTTGACCAACATTGCTGACTTTGGCGTCCGGGCGGGGCGGGGAAGCAACCAGGTCGCCAAAGGTTTCGAAGAGCTGTACTCGCACGGCAGTAGCGATATGCTTCACGGCACAGGCCAGGAGGCCTTCCAGGCGGTGAAGATGCTCAAGAAAGCGAACCCCGCGCAATACTCCGCGGCCAACGGAGCAAACTATCCGCGCTCCCCGTTCGGCCAGTCGCTGCTCCAAATCGCGCAGTTGATCAAGTCGGATCTGGGAGTCGAAGTCGCCTTCACCGACGTCGGCGGCTGGGACACCCACGCGAATCAAGGCTCGTCGCGAGGTCAGCTTGCGAACCGGCTTCAGGATTTCAGCCAGGGGATCGCCGCGCTTTATAAAGATCTCGGAGATCGCACTCGCAACATCGTGATCCTGACAATGACCGAGTTTGGGAGGACGATCAGACAGAACGGATCAGGCGGAACCGATCACGGTCACGCGAGCGTTGTTTTCGCGATAGGCGGACCGGTTAAAGGTGGAAAGACCTACGGCAAGTGGCCCGGTCTGGCAGCCGAGCAGTTGTACGAAGGCCGCGACCTGGCGCTCACGACCGACTTCCGCGATGTGTTTTCTGAGATAGCCGCGCGCCATCTTGGCGCGACAAACCATGCCGCGATCTTTCCAGGCTTCAGCGCAAACGCGGCCAATTTCCCCGGTCTCATTCGCGGGTGACTCGAGTAGCCACGCTGCCAGCTTGGCTTGCGCAGTATGGGATTTCCAAGCCGAACGAGGCGACCCTCCCCGAAGAAGGGACACCACAGTGTTTCTCACTTGAGCGGCTTCTTTTCGTATGTCTCATCAAGCCCGGGCATGAAGTAAGGCCCTCCCGGCGCCATCCTCCCCTTCAGAAAGATCACGTGCGTCCCAAGCGTCAGAGCACGCCGCCGATCAAGCGCGGCCTGGCACTTTGCCCAATCCGGGCCGTTGCCGCCGTGAAGTACTGCATCACGCGACGCTTTCCAATGATCCAGGCTTGCATACCGCGTTGAGAGATACACCTCATCAAAGTCCTGGTTCTCACTGGTGGCGGCGCCGGCTATGCCTTGGGGGGTGATGACTTTCCACATTCCGATCACGCGGCTGCCCAGCTTCTCGAAGTAGGGCCACACGCCTTCAACGCTCACGCGGAGAAACTCATCGAAGCTGCCCTTCCTGATCTTGAAGTAACGGAGCGTCGCTATCTCTTCGCCCGGCTGAGCTACGTCGTTGCGAACAGGGCGAGGACGATCCGGGTCTTTGACTTGATTGATCCCGCCGCGGAAAGGCTTGTCAGGCTGCTGTGGCTGGTTAGGCTGTTGTTGCCCTGGCGCCGAGCCGCAGGAGATTGCCAGCGCAAAGCTGACCGCGATCATTCGACGCAACGTCGTGCTTCGTAGTTCCATCGTATTCCGTCCCCGAGCTTTCAGATTGCGACGCTATTTCAAAGCTATGCCTCGGAGCAATGACCTCTCATTGTACCGAGGCTCGACTTAGCGCGTATCGATACACAGACGATAGCTAACCGGCAGCAGCGGCACCTTTCTCTTTATCGAAATCCGCGAACGTCTTTCCCTGTTCCGCAAGCTGTTTCAACAGCGGCGCGGGCTTCCAGGCTTCGCCCATCTGCTCGTGGAACTCGCATACTCGACTGTAGACTCTCGCCAGACCGACGGTATCGCCGTACCACATCGGGCCGCCCCGCCACGCGGGGAATCCGTAGCCGTTTATGTAGATGATGTCGATATCCACCGCCCGCAACGCGTAACCTTCTTCCAGAATCTTCGCGCCCTCGTTGATCAAGGCATAGATGGTGCGCTCGACGATCTCTTCGGCGCCGATCGTGCGCCGAGTGATGCCATTCTCCGCGGCTACCTGCTCGGCGAGTTTCTCGACTTCCGGATCTGGAATCGCACGGCGGTTCTCGTCGTAGCGGTAGTACCCCGCGCCGGTCTTCTGCCCAAACCGTCCCATCTCGCACAACCGGTCGGCGACCTTGAGGCCCCTGACTTCGTGCTGGGCGTCCTTGTACTCTTTTCTTATCCGCCAACCGACATCCAGGCCTGCCAGATCGCCGGTCGCAAGCGGCCCCATCGCCATCCCAAATTCGTAGAGCGCCGCGTCCACATTCGGGATGCCCGCGCCTTCCTCGACCAGATACTGCGCCTCGCGCATGTATTGATGGAACATCCGGTTGCCGACGAATCCGCGACAGTTGCCAACCAGCACGGCGACTTTCTTAAGCCGCTTGGCAAGCGCCATCGAAGTCGCGATCACTTCATTACTCGTAGCCTTGCCGCGAACAATCTCGAGAAGCCGCATCACGTTTGCCGGGCTGAAGAAGTGGTGCCCGATGACCCTATGCGGGCGCGAAGTCGCCGACGCGATCTCATCGATGTTCAATGTCGAGGTGTTGGAAGCCAGCACCGCGTCGGGTTTGCAGACACGGTCGAGCTCGCCGAAGACCTCCTTCTTCAACTCCATGCCTTCGAAGACCGCTTCGACAACGATGTCCGCGTCTTGAAAGCCATCGTAGGTTGTGGTCGGTGTTATCAGCGCTATCCGACGATCCATAACCTCCTGACTGAATCGACCTTTCTTAACCGAGTTCGAGTAGTTCTTCGCGATCGTCGCCAGCCCGCGGTCAAGAGCCTCCTGTGAAACTTCTCGCAGGATGACCGGAATGGCGGCGTTGGCGTAGTTCATCGCGATCCCGCCGCCCATCGTGCCCGCGCCGATGACCGCCGCCTTGCGAATCTCGATGGTCGCGGTGTCTTTGCTGATGCCGGGAATCTTGGCGACTTCGCGTTCGCCGAAGAAAACGTGAATCAGGGCTTTGGATTGATTGTCGAAGAGACATTGCTGGAATAGCTCAGCTTCTTTCTTGCAACCGTCATCGAAGGGAAGTTTGGTCGCCGCTTCAACTGCGTCAATCGCCGCGAGCGGCGCGGTCTGGCCGCGCATCCGCTTGCGGGCTTGCTCGCGCGCGGCCGCGAACGTGGCGGCGTGTTCGCCCGCGAGTTTCTCGTCGCGCTCGCGCGTCTTCGGCGGTTGCTCGCCGCTCGCCAGCACCTCGCGAGCAAACGCGACCGCGCCCTGAAGC